>CAYZVQ010000140.1:8413-12126 GCA_964481925.1 uncultured Acidimicrobiaceae bacterium | reverse complement strand
TCGCTGCGGCCACCGGCCCGTCGCTCCCGACCGCCTGGCGACCTCGGGGCCCGCAAGCCGCCGCTTTTGACCGCGACGGTGCCCGTCAGCGGGTCGCCGGCCACAGTGGTCCTGGACAGCACGGTCAGGGGCCGCAGGCTGTCGGGCACTCCGGCCGTCAGGGAAAGCGCGGCCAGCATCCCGACCAGTACCCAGAAGAGGAAGGAGAGGCCGACCTGCTGGACGTTGAAGATGGCCTGTACGACGTATGCGGTGATGGACGCGCTAACGACCGCGAGACAGGCTCGGTGCGCCTGGGCACGGTGCCTCAGTTCAGGGCCGTTGCTTTCGTCTTGCTCGACCCCGCGTAAGCGTCGCCACGTCCCGGCGGCCCGCAAACCGATGAACACGAGGAGCACCACGAACAGGGCTAGGCCCACGAAGCCCTGGTCGGCCAGAAAGTTCATGAAGATGTCGTGTGCCCCGTTGACGAGGTAGGTGGGCCCTAGCCCGGCGACCCAAGAGGCGCTCTGGTACCGGGGGTAGATCAGGGCGAAGTTGTCGGGCCCTATCCCCGTTATGGGGTGGTCTAGGGCTATGCGGAACGCTGCCTTCCAGATTTCTAGACGCTGCTCGACCGAGGTGTTGCCCCCTGACTGGAAAAGGGCCGAAAGGGGCTCGGCCAGGAAGCGCTTCCCGTCCAGGGCCATGCCCGCGGCGGCAATGGCGACAACGCCGGCGGCCGCGCTCGCCGTCAACAGCGCCCGGCGTCTGAGCTCGGGAGCCAGCACCACGGCCAACACCACCAGCGCCGCTATGGCCCCAAGCCAAGCGCCGCGTGCCGACGCCTTGATCAGCTCGGTGAGAAGGGCCACCGCGAGCAGCCCAGAGGCCACTCGCCAGGCCCAGTGCTTGGTGCCCAGTCCTAGTACCAGGACGGCGGGGAGAAGCATGGCCAGGTAGCCGCCCAGGTGGTTGGGGTTGCCGAAGGTGGAGAAGAAGTCCTGGGCGAAGGAGCCCCGCTGCCAGGTTATGAAGTCCCATTTGGCGCCGCTGACCTCGACGTCGTGGAGCTGTATGAGCCCGTAGACCACGACCACCGCGCCGCCGCAGAAGGCGAACGTGCCCAGTGCCCGGCGGACGCCGTCCCCGTCCAAGGCCTCCGCCGCGGTCATGGCCACGACGCCGAAGCAGGCGGCCGAGAACAGACCGTCGTACGAACCGTAGTTGCCGAGCAGACCGACGTGGACGTCCATACCGGTCAAGGCGGAGACTGCTGTCCAGGCCACGAGGGCAGCGACGACCCATTGAAAGCCGTTGCGCCAGGTGGGGACGGCCCTGTTGTGCACGCTCGCCAGGGCCCACAAGCCCGCAAGGGCCAACGCTCCGATGACCACCACCGTGTACTTCGGGACGTTGAACACGTCACCGGTGTGCGGGTCGAACACGACCGGTACTACCGCGATGAGCACGAGCAGCAGGACCGTTCTGGCACCACGCAGCAGCTGCTTGGCCTTGGCGGCCGCGGCCGCGAGATAGCCGGTGCCTACGGCCGCGCTCAGGGCCGTTCCCAGAAAAACGGCGAAGCTCCCCTTTACAGCGCCCGTGGCCCACAAGAGGAGCGCCAAGACCCAGAAGGCAACTCCAAGCACCAGGGCCAAAGCGGGGAGGCCGGTCTTGTCCCCAACGCGCCGCATGTTCGGCGACCAAAGCCACTGGGCGGCCGAGGAGGAGGCGGCGCGTTGGCGTTGGCGTGACGCGGACGGTCCTGGACGGCCCGCAACGGGCGAACGGCGGGGCCGCCCACCCCCAGGCGTGGACCGTCGCCGACGGCTGCCACTACGACTTGCCATTGCCAGATGAGCCTAGCGGGGTGCATTTGGGGTCACAGTGGGAGGAAGGCCGCCATTCACTAGACCTCAAGTTCAGCTTTATGGTTGCGGGGGCGGCCCGGCTACCACCAGGTCTTTCGCATCCGCAGAGCCAGATGGTCGACCGAGGGCCGACTACGCTCGTCCGGAGTGGCCCGGTTACCCGGGAGGGGCCCCGCGCCGGACGACGCAAGTTCCCTCCGTTCTGAACCAATCACGCAACCCGTGCCGATCGTGGAAGGGCCCGGGGCGGGCGCTGGCGGGTACGTGACCGACGAACCGATCGGAGCGGAGCAGCCGCGGGTTGGTGACCAGCACAATGGGAGCGTGCCTGGCCGCGCAGGGCGCGCACCGGCGGCAGATCCCGTACCAGCGGTGACGAACGGCCCCTTCGTTCGTCCCTCAACAAAGCCGATCAAACCAGAAGGTCAAGATACCGGACCGGCCAGCGCGGTGCCCCCGCTCGACGACGCTGCTGTCGACGCCGCCAGGCGGGGCGAACCCTCCTCGTGGGAGGCCGCTTACCTGGCCTACGGGGGAGCGTTGATGGGGTACCTGATGTTGAGGCTCGACAACCGGGACGACGCCGGTGAGGCTCTGTCGGAGACCTTCGCGCGCGCCATCGACAAGAGCTCCTCGTTCCGGGGGGACGCCTACGCCTTCCGGGCCTGGTTGTTCAGGATCGCCCGCAACGTGTCAACCGACCAGCACCGCCACCGTGCCCGTCTGGTCGTCGTGCCCGATCAAACCGAGTCGGCCGACGGGCCCGAACCCTCGGGGGAGGAGATCACCATCCACCGCGAGGACGTGGCCGAGGTGCGGCGCGGGTTCGGCCGGCTTTCCCAGGCCGACCAGGAGGTGCTTTGGCTGCGGGTGTGCTCCGGGCTTTCGGCGGCTGAGGTCGGCACCTTGCTCGACAAGAAGCCCGGTACCGTACGCATGCAGCAGCTCAGGGCGCTGGAAGCCTTGCGGGGCGAGGTGAGGTTGTGACCGCGTCGCGCCCGCAATGGGACGACCACCTGTTGGCCCAGCTGCTCGACGCCGCCCTCGACGCCGAGCACAGGCCTCCCGTACCGCCCGGCACTGGTGGAGAGGTCGAAGAGCTGGCCGACCTGGCGGACACCCTCCGGGTGGCGCTGCCCTTGCCCGCCCTGCCCGCCGGAGGCCGCTCCGAGGTCCGCGCTGCCGCCCTCGCCGTCCGGGTCGCCCACCGGCCCTTCCGGGCCCGGCTCCTCGTTGCCGCGGTCATAACGTTGCTCGTGGGAGCGGTCATCGGCGGGGCTTTGGGTAACGCCTTCAAGCAGCCCACCCCGGCCCGGGCCCGTTTCGCCGCACTGGAACTGGCCGACCAGTCGCTTCACGAAGCCACCAAGGCGTTGTCGGCCCACCAGCCCGCCAAAGCTCTCACGGACATCAACCGAGCGGCGAAGGTCCTACAGTCCCAGGGAGGGACCGCTGCAGTCGTGACCACGGTCCCCGCCACGGCTAGCCAGAACGCAGAGCAGGCGGCCATCGTGACGCTGCAGGAACAAGTGGCGGCCCTCCAGGCCGACAATCAGCAGCTCAAGCAGCAGTTGGCGTCCGCAGGCACGACCGTCAAGAAGGTCCGCCAAGTCTCGACCCCGACCTCAAGTTCGAGTACTTCTTCGACCACGGTGCCCCCCCCGACCAGCGTCCCCACGACCAGGTACGTCGTGCCTGCCACCTCTCCTCCCACGACTCCACCCACGACCCTGCCCCAGACGACCGTGCCCCGCAGGACCGTGCCGTCCTCCACCACGCCGCGTACCACGGTCCCGCCGCCTCCTACTGTGCCGCCGGCAACTGCGTCGCCCTCCACCACCCGTGCGACGGTCACGACGG
>CAYZVQ010000140.1:0-8313 GCA_964481925.1 uncultured Acidimicrobiaceae bacterium | reverse complement strand
TCCCTCGGGTCACGACGGTCCCTCGGGTCACGACGGTCCCTCGGGTCACGACGGTCCCTCGGGTCACGACGGTGCCATCCACGACCGTGCCATCCACGACCGTGCCATCCACGACCGTGCCATCCACGACCGTGCCGCTGACGACCGCCGTGGCCACGACAGTGGCACCCACGACAACGCCGCCGACGACATCTGCCCGTACGACGGTCGTTCCCACCACCAGGGTAACCACCTCGACCGTGCCGCCGACCACCACCTTTTCGACAGGGCCGCCGCCCCCCACGGCGCCGCCGCGCTCCATCAGCGTCGGGCCCACCGTGCCCTGTTGCGCCGTTGCCACAACACTGCCGGCAACGACGACGACTACTACTACTAGGCCCGCTCGGACCACGACGACCACGACGACCACGACCCGTCCGACTACTACGACTACTGCTACGACGGTCCCACCGTCGACCACCACCACGTCCAGCACCACCACGTCCACCAGCACGACGACTACTTCGACTACTTCGACAACAACGACGACCACCACGGTGCCGGCAACCACGACCACAGCGTCGACTGTGACCACCATGTCTACGGTCACGTCGAACACCTCCAGCCCGGGGAGCACTTAGGCCGGGGCCCGGGCGCCCCTTCTCAAGTTCTCAGGCAGGTTTCGTGCACAAACTTGTGACGGGGCAGGTTTTGAGCCGTCATACTCCCGGCCTGTCTCGAGCAAGCCAGAAGTAGCACGGCACCCATGGTCCACCATCAGGGATCAGTGGCTGGGGTAGAGTACCTGTTCAGCCATGTTCCTGATGGGCCCAAGGGTGCACGGCCAAGCGAGCGTCGCTCAGAGTGAGAGGCGCAAATGTTAACCCTACCTAGGAGGGAAACAAGCTAAATGCAAGAACCAATTGCTTCGGCAAAGACGCCGAGCGGGAGGAGACGTGCCAGGCTGGTCGCCGGCACCCTTGCGCTTACCATGGCCAGCTTCGGGGCCGCGGTAGCTATCTCGGCCGCACCCGCGTGGGCAACCGTGACGACCAACACGTACACGATCGGCACCCCGGGATCGGCCTTCACCAGTGTGTCGGCCACGCCCACTGCGGCAACCTCTGGGCAGTCGCAGTCCTACGTGCTCACCATGACGGCACCTAGCGCCATCCCCAACGGCGACACGATCACTGTTACCGACAGTGACGCCAACGCCGTCGTGGCCACGACTGTGGTTACGACCGTGTCGCTGGTGGACACCAATGCTGCTAACTGCCTCGAGTCCACCGCCGCCGGCGGGGCTTCCGTAGCTTCAGGTGCCCTCGTCGTCACCCTCAACAGCACCTGCAATATCGCGGCTGGGGACGTCGTGAAGATCGGCCTGACGGTCACGGACCCAACGTCGAACTTCTCGTTCAGCGTGGCTTCGACTGTTAATGGCTCCGCGGTGGCCTCCAACACGGTCACGATCAACGCCATTCCGCCTACGACGTCGGCTTCCCCGGTGACCGTGGGTTACGGCGCTACGTACACGATCGCCGGCCTGGGCACCAACCCGACGTTCCCCTGGAACACGGCGAACCAGACGGTGCCTGCCGTCACTGGGACGACCTATTCCATCAGCAGTCTCGTGGTGACGTCCGTGGAGACCGCCACTGCTAACCCCACCACGGCCAACAGCATCGGGTGGTACGGCAGCACCAACGGTGCCGGGTACTCAGTGACTTACACTCCCTCCGGAGGTACCCTGACGACCGCCACCGTCGTATCGGCGACGCCTTCCACGACCGGGACCGTTGGGGTCGGGACGAACAACGTCGTGACCGTTCTTCTGTCCTCCGGGATTCCTGCGGGCTCGAACATCACCCTTACGGCGGAGGGCCTCAACCCCTCGGTCGCCGCTGCGTACCCCGTCACGATCATGCCGCAGTACACCAGTCCCGCGACCAGTACGCCCAGCAGCAGCAACCAGCTGGCGTTCCCCGGGATCACTGAACCGAGCACCATCACCTTCGGGACGTCGATTACGGGCCTGACGGTTACTCCGTCGCCGACTCTGGCCAGCACCACCTCGACGTACGCGGTCGGTTTCAAGGCGACCAGCGCCGTCCCCGGTGGTGGCTACATCTGCCTCGCCGAGCCGAACACCAGCTTCTCGAACGCTGTTGGGGCTCCTCCGAGCTTGGCCGTCCTGGTAACCGACACCACTGCGGGGACCCAGTACGTGGACGCGGCAGCCAACGTCACTGACACCAACTGCGGTGCGATTACGGTTAATACCCACGCCCTTCAGATCGTCACGCCTGTAGGTGACACAATCAACGCCGGTGACCAGGTCACCGTCACGGTAATCAACGTGAACAACCCGACCACGGTGGGGACGTACAGCGACTTCGCCGTCTCGACGTCGAAGGACACCGTGGCCGTCGATGCTCCCGCCTACCAGATCGGTGTCAGCTCGAACGTGGGCGTCAGCGTCGCGGTCAGCCCGGTTACCCAGGGCTCACTGGCTACGTACACCATCTCCGGCATGCATGCCAGCGCCGCTATCGGATCCGGTGCCGCCATCACTCTCCAGCCTTCAGGCGTAGGGACTGTGCTGCCGGACAACGCCGGTGACTACACGTTGACTGACTCCACGACGACCACGGGATCGGGCGGTCTAGCCCTCCTGAGTTACACCGCCGCTACTCCCACTGCCGCAGCGCTCGTCACCCTTACGGTGCCTAACGCCATCCTCAGCGGGGACATGCTGACCATCACGGTCGATGGTGTGATCAACCCGCCGTTGGCAGGGTCGTACTCCATCGCTATCGGCAACACCAACGTCGCCGGCCCGGCCGTTACCTCTCCTGTTTTCCCGCAGGGCAACACGGCTTATCCGGACGGTGGGCTCGTCAACTTCTCTGGCACCATCTACCTGTTCGCCGGCGGGCATGCCTTTGGCATCCCGACGCCCGCAGTGCTAGCCAGTGTCCAGGCTGTTGACCACGCGACTGTGGTTAGCGCACCTACCGGTGCCACCGTGCCCAACACGGTCCCGGCTGTCGGGACGGTCGTCTTCACCTACAACAACCCGACCATCTACGCGGTTGGCACCGACGGCGACCTGCACGGCTTCGCCACCCCCGACCAGTTCACGGGCGATGGTTACGACCCGGCTGACGTCATCACGGTTCCCAACCTCAACGGCATCACCGTCGGCGCCACGGCCGGTAGTGAAGGCACGGCTGTAACAGCTCTGGCCACCGCGGCCAACGGTGCCATCGTCGACTCCTCCGGCACGTACTATGTGTTCGCCGGTGGCAAGGCGTTCGGTATCCCGACCCCGGCTCGGCTGGCTGCTGTCCAGGCCGGCGACACCGCCATCCCGCTGTCTGGCACTGTTAGCTCGGCGCAGACCGGTGCGACCATCCGCAACGGCACTGTCGTCACGCTCAACAGCGCGGTGTGGGTCGCCGCCGGGGGAGCCCTCTTTGCCTTCAAGTCCACCGCCCAGCTGGCGACTGACGGCTACGGTGGCACTCCTTCCATCGTTATCCCCAACGTTGGTGGGCTCGCCGCGGTTAGCACCTACACGGGTTCCTGAGCCACTAGTAGGAGATTGCGGCAGGTAAGCACACTGTCGTTGACAATTAGAGGATAAATAAGGAGGGCGGCCCGACGGCCGCCCTCCTGTTTATTTGGCTCGGACCGGTCGAAATCCCGCCATTGTGCCCGGGCACGGCGGGATGCGGGGAGATAGCATGCGGTTAGTGCCAAAAGCCCGAGTTTGGACCAAAATATGGCGGAGCATGCGGACAAGGATCATGGTGCTGACGGCTGCAGTTGCCATCATGGGCACCGCCCTGGGTGCGGGGGACGCCATCACGGCTGGACCGGCGTACGCGGACGTGGTCACCACCGGCTACACGATCGGGACCGCTTCGAGTGCGGTCGGCGCTGTCAGCGCCGATCCTACCGACGTCAGTGCGGGGACCCCGACCAAGTTCGAGGTCCATTTTGCCGCCACCTCGGCGCTGTCGAGCGGGAGCACCATCACTATCGGTGACTCGACTACGGACGATTCAGTAACTGCTGGAGCCACTCAAGTGCAAGTGCTGGACGGCGCGGCCACATGCCTGGAACCCTTGCCTAGTTATACGACCCAAACTGGCATCGGCTTGGAGGTCACGTTGAGCAGCTCGTGTAGCATCGGCGTGGGCGATCAGGCGGAGGTCGATTTCACTTCCTCGGCGGGAGCTTCGCCCAACCTGTTCACGTTTGACGTTGTCACCAGCGTCAACGGCGCGTCCGCCATTTCCAACGCCGTCACCGTAAGCTCGGCCCCTCCGACCGCTTCGGCCGCTTCGCCCGCGCTCGGGGCCAACACCGTCTACACAATTGACGACGTGCCCGTGAAAGCATTGAGCTCGGGGGGGAACTCGCTCGTGCTGGTGGCCAATGCAGTCGGCGGCACCGGTACTGTGACGTGGTACGACGGCGCTTCGGGCGACACGGTCGCTTATACGCCTGCTAATGGGACAGCCGTAACCGTGGCCGTGACGGGCGTGACCGTGCTCAGAGCGGTCAATGCGAGCGATACGGTCATCCTGGCCCTGGGTTCGGGGCTAGCCACCAATGACAGCGTGGACATCACCGCCGAGGGGACCAACCCGGCGACTGTCAGCACGGACAGCATCACGGTGACCCCGGGGAACGGTACGCCGGAGACGACGACCAACGAGATCGCTTTCGGGAGCTCGGTGACCAACGTGGATGTGACTGCTTCGCCGGCCGTAGCCGGGTCCTCCGCCATCTACACAGTCAGTTTTCGGGCGACCACGGCCGCCGCGGCGGGAGGCGACATCTACATTTCTGAAGCCGAAACCGACTTCTCTCACGTGACGGGCATCCTGGTCTCCGACGTCAACGAGGGCTGGCACTTCGTGCCCTCAGGGGCGACGCTGGCCTCCGGCGTTGCCACAGTGCCGCTCAGCCAAAGCATTGCGGCACAGGACACGGTGGTTCTTACGCTTGTCAACGTAATCAACCCCACGGCGGGCGCCGTCAGCGACTTCCAAGTCTCGACCACGGGCGATACCGTGCCGGCGTTGGCCCCCACGTACACGGTCAGCGCCAGTTCCGGTTCCGGAGTGACCGTTGCCGTCAACCCGGCCGTGCCCGCGGTCCAGGCCACCTACACCATTTCCAACGTTCACGCCAGCGCCGCCCTTATCGGTGGGTCGAGCACGATCACGGTAGGAGCGCCGGCGGGCACGCTCTTCCCCACCAACACTGCGCTTTACATCATCCAGGACTCGACCACCGCTACGGGTAGCGGGACGGTCGCGGCTGTTTACGGCGGTGGGACCAACACCGTTTTACTCACTGTGCCCCACACCATCAACGGTGGTGACACGCTTTCGATAACTATCGCGGACGCCTTAAACCCGAGTGCGACCGGCTTTTACACGATCTCCCTGGCGGGCGACGTGAGCGGCTCGACCACGGGGCTGGCCTTCCCGGGCGCCGGTGTCACCTATCCCGACGCCGCCCTTTTGAGTTTCGGGGGGACGCTTTACGTTTTTGCCGGTGGCCATGCCTTCGGTGTCCCCTCACCGGCGGCGGCCGCGGCCGTCGAGAATGTGGACCACGCCGTCGTGAGCGCTAGTCCCGGGCCCGTGCCTTCCAGCACGGCGGTCCCGGGCACACTGGTGGTCGTCTACAACAACCCCACGATCTACGTCGTCGGTACCGACCGGCAACTGCACGGCTTCGCTACGCCTACGCAGTTCCTCCAGGACGGGTATGACCCGGCCGACGTCATCACTGTCGCCAGTCATGGCGGCATCACTGTGGGAGCGACGGCCGGTGTCGACGGGGCGGTGGCCAACGCCCTGGCCACGGGCTCGAACGGGGCTCTTGTAAGTTCGTCAGGCGCCTACTTCGTGCTGGCTGGGGGCCGGGCTTTCGGTATCCCCAGTCCCAGCGCTCTGAGGAACATCGAGGACGGCGACAGGGCTCGTCCTCTGGCGGGGCTCATAAGCCCCTTTAGTGGTGCCGCTATCGCCGACGGCACCCTTTTGACGGTGGGCGGCACCGTCTACGTCAGTTATGGGGATACCCTTTTCCCCTTCAAGTCCATGAGCCAACTGGCTGCCGATGGTTACGGCGGCACGCCTTCTATCGCCGTGCCCACTACGGGTGGGCTCACAGTGGAGACGTCTTACTCCGGTTCCTGAACGGCTGGCCTGGACCAGGCACCTCGGGTACGTACCGGGCGACTAGCAGCCAGGCTTGCGGACCAGGTAGACGTAGAGATCCTGGCGCTCTGCGAACCCGAGTTCTTGGTATGTGACGGTGGCCAGCCGTCTTAGCCATGGGAGCGCAACGTCGTTCCCGGAAACAAAGGCGCACTCGGTGAACGTCGCGAACATCTGGTCGTACCACGTATCGTAAAAAGGGGCCCCCGGCACCCGGCGTCCCGGGGTAGCGACAGCGCTCTGGTGGCTGCCGACCCATTCGAAGCCGGCGTCGACCATCGTGGCCGGCACCCCGGCGGCGACAGCTTTGTCGCCCGCGGACCAGCGGGCGGCGTCGTAGGCGTCGGCGTTGAGCGTCACAACGGCCGCCACGGCCGCCACAACGGTTGACAAGGCCGCGGTGGTGAGCAGGAACGAGAGCTGACGGCGGGGGCCGGTGGGGGGACCAGCGTGCGCCCCGGCGACCCCGGCGTACGCCCGGGTGCCCAGGGCGTGGGCCCGTGCGGATGGCGCCCGGCCTCGGGCCAGGAGCAGGACGGCCAGGCTGAAGTCGAGGGGCCATAGGTAGCGGTCGAAGACGGTGCCTTTGGTCAGGCCCTCGAAGAGGCAGAGAAAAATGGCCGTCAAAATTGAGAAAAGGACCAGCAGCACCCGGGGGTAGCAGAGGCGGCCCCCGGATAAGGTCTGTCGGCAGAGTGTGGCGGCCACGGCCGCCAACAGCGCCCCGCCCGCCAACGCCACCAACTGGAGGGCCCACCACACCACGCTCGGGAACAGTGGCGGTCGTCCGGTGAGCACGGCGGCGCCCGTCGCCCCTTGTTGCAATAAATAGTTCCCGTTGAAGAGGGTGTGGTCGCTGCTGAGCAGGACCGCTCCGCCGACGAGGGCACAGACGGCGACCAACACAGCGCGGGCCGATAGTCGGGGCCAAGAACGACGCACCGCCGCCGGCAACAGCGGCACCAGCCCCAACGAAGCAGTGAAGTACGAGTTGCCGACGCCCTTTATGAACCGCACCGGTCCTGACAGGGCCAACGGTATGTTCTGCGCTCCCGGGACATGGGTGGCCCAAAGATAAATGCCCCCGCAGGCCACGACGAGGCCGACGGTGGCCAAGCCGTAGGTGAGGCGATGACGGCGGTCCTGGAGGGCGAGGGCGCCGATGGCGGCCAGGGGAGCGGCAATGTCGAACTCCCGCACCGAAAAGCCGAAGCAGCCCACGGCCAGTGCCGCCGCCAGCAGGCCCCAGCGGGCCCGCCCCTCCCGCCTGAGGGCGGCCACGGCGATGGCCAGGCAAACGGCTTGCGCCGAAAATGCCGGTACGTCGGTCATGAAGCTGGACGTGCTGAGGGCGAAGCCCGGCAACGCCAGGACCACCAGCGCGCAGGCAAGGGCTTTTCCCCGCGACAGCACCGAGCGGGCCAGGGCGTAGGCCGCTACGAGCCCGGCCGTGGCCAGGACGGCGACAGCTGCTCCCGGGGCCCAGGCCTGGGTGCCGAAGACGGCGGCGAACAGTGCTCCCCACAGGACCTGGCCCACCAGGGTCATGGCGCCCCAGCCCGCGAACGACATGTGCCCGGTGCGCACGAACTCCCAGAGGTCCCGCCGGTAGGCCCAATCGTCGTTGCTGGGTATGGAGAAAACGTGGGACGTGCCGGCCAGGACGGCGGGCACGACGACGCCGATGACCACCAGGACCAGGACCGCGGCAACGTCGGCCGGCGGGAGGCGCGCCGAACGCCCTGGTACCCGGCCGGGCTGCGCCGCCACCCCTACCGGCTCATGGGGACAGCCAGGAACGTGACGGTCACCTGGCCCTGGCCGGGCTGCCAGCCTCCGCCGGTCACCTCGAGGCGCCGCACCGGCGGGGGGGTAAAGGCGGGGGAGTAGCCGAGCGAGAGAGGGGCCGCCACGACATGGTCGTCACCTGCGGTCCCGGGGACGAAGCGGTACACGGTGCCACCGCCACCACCGCCACCGGCGCCTTGGTCGTCCCAGGTGGTCACCCGCACCACCGGCGGCTTGAGGACAAGGCCTTCGGCCCGGGCCAGGACGGGTGAGCTCAGCGAGAACGAAGCCAGGACGA
>CAYZVQ010000139.1:0-12160 GCA_964481925.1 uncultured Acidimicrobiaceae bacterium | reverse complement strand
GTGGTCCGCTTCATCACCGGGCCGGCCGAGATGGCCGACGCCGACCTGGTGGTGCTGCCCGGGACCCGGTCCACCGTGGCCGACCTGGCCTGGCTGCGCGAACGGGGCCTCGACGTGGCCCTTCAGCGCCACGCCGCCGGCGGGCGGCCCGTGCTCGGTGTCTGCGGCGGCTACCAGATGCTCGGGACCATCATCGACGACCCGGTGGAGAGCGGGGCGGGACCGACCCCCGGCCTCGGGCTCCTACCCGTGCAGACGCGCTTCGGACCGGACAAGGTGCTGGCCCGCCCCCGGCGGTCCCTGGCCGACGGCACCGTCGTGGAGGGCTACGAGATCCATCACGGCGTGGTGACCAGACAGGGCGGGGAACCCCTGGTGGCCGACGAGGGGTGCCGCGCCGGGGCGGTGGCGGGGACGGTGTGGCACGGGCTCCTGGAAAATGACGCCTTCCGGCGCAACTACCTCTCCGAGGTGGCCCGTACCTGCGGCCGAAGCTTCGTCGTGGCCCCGGCCACGTCGTTCGCGGCCATGCGGGAGGAGCAACTGGACCGGCTGGGCGATCTCGTGGCCGAGCACATCGACCAGGACGCGGTCAAGAGGCTGCTCGACGGCGGCCACCGGCCCGCTCCCGCCCTCCGGCTCGTGCTTGGGAAGGCTCAGGACGAGGCGCTGACGAGCTGGTAAGAGTGCTCCGGGCCGAGGGGCTCGAGGCCGGGCGGGACCTGGAAGTAGCGGAGCTCGCCGGCCCAGCTGAACACCAGCCCGGGGCCCGAGGCGTAACCGGCTACGCCGAAAGCATATGAGCTGCCGTAGGAAAGCCCGTTCTTGAAACCGGCGCCGGCCACCATGGCGCCGGTGACGTTGTCGGCCAGGATGATGTCCCGATGGCCCCAGCACGACTGGCTGGTGGGCGTGGTGCAGTCCACGTTGGTACCGCCATAGCCGTCGTCGTACATCCAGGCATAGTCGGCCTCGGCCGTGGAGCTCGGGCCGCCCTCCCAGATGTCACCGAACCCGATAGCGGGGTCGATGCCCGAAACGGCGGCCCGTTGCGCCTGGCGGTCCAGGGGACGGGTCAGGCCGGCGACGGGGGCCTCGCCCCGGTTGACCCGCTCCAGGTCGATTATGACCAGCATCTGTTCGGGCACGGCCAGCCGGCTGAAGTTGGACGGCAGGACCAGGGGGCCTATGCCCTGCTGGGCCCGGCAATAGTCGATGAGCTCCAGCGCGCCGGCGGCCGTCGACAGCTGGGCCCAGGACGGGGCGCAGTTGGCCGCCGGGTTGGCCGGTGGGACGCTGCCCAGGGTCGCCGACGGTACGGGCACGGTGCTGACCGGCACCGATGTCGGCGTAGGCGGAGCCGGTGTGCCCGAACTCGCTGCACCCGGAGTCGCTGTGCCCGAAGTCGGTGGGCCCGAGGTCGGTGTGCCCGAAGTCGTCGTGGTGGTAGGCCCAGGTACGGGCTGGCCCGGTGTCCCCGAGCCTGTGGCGCTCGCTGGTGGGCCCGGCCAAGTCATGGCCATGACAACTACCGCCAGGGCGCCGGCGAAGGTCCGCAACGGCCGGGTTCCCACACTTGAAGTTCGTCACGCTGAGCCCGAGACTTAGGACGAGGCGAAAACTTGAGGCAGGACCAGGGACTTTACGAGTTCAGATGGAGTAGTCCAGGGGCTCGAGAGTTTCGGCCACACTGCGGACGCGCACCTGGCTGCTGTGGTAGACGTACGAGCGGGGCGCCACGCTCGTGGTGAGCCAGACGTTGCCGCCGATGACGCTGTCGTGCCCCACCGTCGTCGTGCCCCCGAGCACGGTGGCATTGGCGTAGATGACGACGCGGTCCTCGATGGTCGGGTGGCGCTTCTGGCCCGCCTCGCTCTTGCTGACACTGAGGGCGCCCAGGGTCACGCCCTGGTAGATCTTGACCTCGTCACCGATGACGGCGGTCTCACCGATCACGATCCCGGTGCCGTGGTCGATGCAGAAGGACCGTCCGACCTGGGCGCCAGGGTGGATGTCGACCCCGGTGCGGCCATGGGCCACCTCGGACAGCAACCGGGGCAGGAGGGGCACGTCGAGGGTGTGCAACCCGTGGGCCAGGCGATGGACGGCGATGGCGATGAAGCCCGGGTAGGCGGCGATGACTTCCTCGAGGCTCTCGGCGGCGGGGTCACCGGCGGCGATGGCGGCGGCGTCGGCCCGCAGCATCTCGTAGATCCCGGGCAGCAGGGCCGAGAAACGCCCAGCCAGTTGGGTCGAGCGCTCGTCCGGCACGACCGTGCACAGCACCCGGGCCAGGTCCGCTCGCAGCAGAGTGAGCCGGGCTCGGACTTCGTCCTCCGGAGCTCTCACATCGGCCGCCCGCTGCGGGAAGAACAGGGCCATGACCTCGTCGACGAACCCTTCGACCTCGTACTTGGACGGCAGGACGGGCGCCAGGGGGTGGCGCTGGCTCAGCAGCGTCTCGGCGAAGGCGTGGTCGAGGTCGTGGAGGTCCACGGTGGGAATAGTAGGCCCTGCCAGCGCGGGCCTCGCTGCCGTAACCTGGTCTCCTGGACGTTGTTTACGAAAGGGCGGCTTTCCATGGCCGATACGACTAGTGATGCGAAACCCCAGCCCAAGCCTTCCTTTGACGGGTGGGGGACGGCACTGGAGGTGGGCGGCCTGCACTTCACCGCCTCGTTCCGAGCGTCGGGCGCCACCCTCAGGGTGTTCGGGCCGGTAGGGGGCAGGCAGACGGAGGTGCTCCGCTTCGACGACTTCGTCGACGGGCCCCACTACCACGTCCCCGCCGAGGGCCCCCAGATCATCTTCGACGAGACCGAGCTGGGCGAGCCGCTGGCCTGGTTTGTGGCCCAGATCAGGGACCACCTGGAAGAAATGCTGACGGCGGCCGGCTTCGGCGAGCTCGTGGGGGTGGTCGACGCCAAGGCAGTGGCCGAAAATGCCGGCACGATAAGGAAGATGATGGTGGACTGCGTCCCGGACGGTTACGTCCGCAGCCCGGGCGTCGGTCTGCGCCGGGCCAACGGCTGAGGGTCCCCGCCGCCACCGGCCCGGCTCACGCCGTGGTTGGTCAGCTCGCCTCCTGGCCAAGTGCGGCGAGCGAAGGGATGCGGCCGCTCAGCTCGGGGACCAATTGCTCGAGGTACTTCTGGATATCCGCCTTTATGGCCGGGGCGCTGGAGATGAACGTCTGGATGTCCGACGGCTGGAACAGGGCGAGCCAGGCCGAAACCGACTGGAAAGCGGTGCGCAGAGGGCTCACGAACCAGCTGCCGTTCTCCTCCACAGTCACAAATCCCTCGTCCGGCTTGGCACTGAGGAGGCGTTCGAGGACCGGCTGCACGGGGGCCGGGAGCATTTGGACGAACTTGTCGAGGCTGTCGATTTCCTGGCTCCGGCACTCGTGTGTGGCGCGGCCCTGGAACTGCTCGGTCACGCACCCGTTGGCATAGCTGACGTTGGCCCCGTGGGCGCTGAGCTGGAAGGTCATTCCCGGGCCGACCTGCACGAGGGTGCCGTCGCCGAGCGCTTGGGTGGTGAAGCTGAGGTTGGAAAACCCGATGCTCACCTTTGTTTTCAACGTGTCGAGGGCGGACTGCGCCTGGGGCAGCCAGTCGGGGGCATAGGCGTCCAGCGCCGCCATCTCGTCGGGTGGGAAGTCGGCCAACAGGCCCCCGAGGTCAAAGTTGGACACGTCGTCAAAAAGAGCCTGGACGGCGCCCTCCGGCGTCGAGGCGCCGACAGCCTGCAGCGCGCTCGAGGCCGGGGGGGCGCCGCTCTGGCCCTCGCCCTTTAGCACGTTTATGGCGATGCTGTAGCCCAGGCTCACGTACCAGCTGCCGCCGACCTCCTCGGTGCCCAGCACCAACGGCCCCGAGGCCGGGGACGTGGCCGTGTGGGGCGTGCCGTTTAGAGCGACCCCGAGAAGATCCTTGAAGTAGGTGGCCAATGGCAACTGGCCGGGGTCGACCGAGCCGGTGAGGCTCCCGCCCGTCACCGTCACCGCGGCCACGTCGGGGGCCAGCTGGTCGGTGCTCGTGGCAAACCCCTTGTACTGGGCGGACAGCCCCGTCACGTCGCCCAGGTCGGCGCCAGTGGAGAGTATGCCGAGGCGCTTGAACTGTCCGAAGATGTCCTCCAGGCCCGGCTCTATGGCGTCGCGTTCACCGGGGGCCACAGCGTCGAGCATGCCGATGACGTCGCTGTTGCCCAGGGCGGTGAACAGTTCGCTGACCGCCCCCACCGGGGTGGCGGCCCCAGCGGCGCTGCCCGCGGACAGGGCCAGCGAGGTGCCCGTCCCCGCTCCCACCAGGGCCACGGCGGCGGCCACGGTGAGAAGGGCGCGTCCCCGGGGGCGGCGGTGCCCGAGGGGCATGACAACGGCGTCGGGGGCCAGGACCTCCAGCGGCGGTAGTTGTTGCCAGGCGCTCGGGCCGGGGTCATCGGGCATGAAGAACGCTCCCTTGTCTCACGTAGCGAGCAGCGGTCGCCACTGCTGCGGTCCCCAGGACCAAACCGGCCCAGGGACCGGGCGGGACGTCGCTTTGGAACTTGACGAACAGCCAGGCCGAAAAGACCAGGGTGACCAACCCGGCCAACCCGCAGAAGACGACCGACGCCCGAGCCGAGCGCACGAGGGCGGTGGCGCCCGAAAGGGCGGCCAGCGCGGGCACGCCCAGCACCGCCCATCCGAGCACGTGGGCCCATGGCCCGTGGACCATCCCGGCCCCTTGGACGGCCCGGACGAACACGTAGCCCGAGCGCGTCGCCGCCCCTGTCCTGGCCCACGGCGCCAATAGCGCCGCAAAACACCCCAGGGCGAGCAGGGCCGGACCAGCCGTGCGGGCCCAACCGGCCCTCGTCCCCGCGCTCACGCCACCGCCGGCAGGGGAAGGGCTCGTGTGCATGGAGGCTCTGTTCGCGCAGGGTACCACCGGCCCTGCGCTGGCCTCCCATTTTTCCTCTATGGCTTTCTTCATGACCGCGCCGCGTGAACGGGCCAACGTGGGGCGTTCCCATGGCCCCGCAAAAGCCGCCTGTAAACCCGCCCGAGAAAGGCGATAGCGGTAAGCGATAATGGACGGGTGACAAAACGAGTCGCCGTCATCGGCAGCGGGTACGTGGGCACCGTCGTTTCGGCCTGCCTGGCTCATATCGGGCATCACGTGATCGGGGTCGAGAGCGATGACGCCAAGCTCGCACTGCTGAGGGACGGACGGGCGCCTTTTCACGAGCGGGGCCTCGACGATCTGCTCGGAGCCGGGCGCCAAGCCGGTCGCCTCGGCTTCACGTCCGACATGGCGCTGGCCATGGACGAGTCGGATCTCGTGTTCATCTGCGTGGGCACCCCGTCCCGGCCCGACGGGAAGGCGGACATGAGCGCCATGCTCGAGGTGGCGCAGGCGGCGGCGCCCCATGTCAAGGGCCCGCATACTTTTATCAACAAGAGCACGGTGCCGATCGGGTCCGGACGATGGCTCAGCTCGGTCATCGAGGACGCCGCCGGTGACCCTCGGGTGGCCAAGCTCGTGCGGGTGGCCTCCAACCCCGAGTTCCTGCGGGAGGGCACCGCCGTCGCCGACTACCTGCACCCCGACCGCGTCGTCATCGGCGCCGACGACCCCGCCTGCCTCGACGACATCGTCGAGCTCTACCAGCCCGTGCTGGACCAGAGCTTTCCCGGCTCCGAGCAACGGGGCCCGGTCCCGCTGGTCAAGACGGACCTCATGACGGCGGAGATGATCAAGTACGCCGCCAACGCCTTTTTGGCCACGAAGATCAGTTTCGCCAATGAAATGGCCCGCTTCTGCGACCTCATGGGCGCCGACATCCAGACCGTCACCGCCGGGATCGGCCTCGACCAGCGCATCGGCCCCCGGTTCCTCAATGCCGGGCTGGGCTGGGGCGGGTCCTGTTTCACCAAGGACGTCCTGGCCATGATCACAACGGCGGCCGAGTACGGTTACCAGGCCCGGTTACTGGAGGCGACGCTGGCCATCAACAACGACCAGCGCCACCTCGTCGTCGAAAGATTGCTCCGCCACTTGAAAAACCTGCGGGGCGCCCGCATCGCCCTGTTGGGCCTGTCCTACAAGCCGGGCACCGACGACCTGCGCGATTCCCCGGCGCTGGACATCGCCACCCAGGTCCTCGCGTACGGCGCCTTCGTGTCGGCCTACGACCCGGTGGTCAAAGCCCTCCCGGCGGGCCTGCCCGTGCGCATCGCCTCGGACGCCTACGCCGCCGCCGAGGGCGCCGACGCCGTGGTGGTCGCCACCGAGTGGCCCCAGTTTATCGACCTGGACTTCGCCCGCCTGCGCTCGGCCATGAAAGGCGAGCTGCTCTTCGACGGGCGCAACTGCCTGTCGCCGACGATCGTGGGATCGGCGGGCCTGCTGTACGAGGGCGTGGGCCGCCGTGTACCGGATGTGGCCCGCAGGCTGCCGATCGACCTGAGGGCGTAGCCTTCCAGGCGCGGTGCCGAGGGCAACGCCCCCATTGAGAAAGGTCCTACGTGGTCATTGTCACCAACCTCCACCGGGCACAGTCCGACGGCGGTGTCGAAAGGAGCGTGTTCCAGGCCACGCGCGAGCTCGTCGGCCGGGGCCATCGCGTCAATTTGATATACGCGCAGGGCGGTGACCTCCTGCCCGGGTTCAGGCAAATGTGCGCCTCCGTGCGCCATGTCCGTTACACGGACTACACCTTCCCCGAAAGCCGGGGGCGGGCCTTGATGGAGCACGTGCGCCTGCTGCCGGCCGTGGCGCTGGCGGCCCGGTGCCGGCCCGACGTCTACTATATGAACCGTACGTTCGCGGCCGAATGGGCGTTGCAGGCGGCGAAATTGTCGCCCGCCCCCGTGGTTTGCCATTGGCGGGGCACGCAAACGCCCGGTCCCCGGTACGTGGCCTCACTGTCGGCAAGAGTCAGCCGGTTTGTGGCCAACTCGGCTTTCACCCGAGATGTGTGGCTGGCCGCCGGTATCGACCCCGACAAGACCGACGTTGTCCATGCCGGCCTCGACCCGGCCGACTACCCCGAGGGCGGGGCCGCCGAACGGGAGGCGGCGCGCACCGAGCTCGGTATCCCCGAGGGCGTTTTTGTGGCCGTTTTCGTCGGCCGCCTCGACTCCGAAAAGGGGGTCGAGGTGCTCCTCGAAGCGTGGCGGCAATTGGCCGTTGCTCCCGACGAGGCCCAGCTCCTAGTGGTGGGCTCGCCCGTGCTGCACGCTGACGGCCGGGCCTATCTGGACCAGCTCAAGGCGTTGGCCCCGGCCGGGACGGTGCGCTTCCTCGGCGCCCGGGCCGACGTGGTCACGCCCCTGCACGCCGCCGATGTCGCCGTGGTCCCCTCCACCTGGGACGAGCCCTTCGGCCGCACCGTGATCGAGGCCCTGGCCACCGGTCGCCCTGTCGTCGCCTCCCGGGTCGGTGGGATCCCCGAAATGCTGAGCGGCCCCTTCGAGCGTTTCCTGTTCGAACGGGGCGACTCCGCCGGGCTGGCCACCCTGCTCTCGGGCCTGCGGGGCTGGCAGGGACGCGAGCCGGACCTGGGCGCCCGGTGCGCGGCCCATGTCCGTGACCACTTCTCCGTCGGCCACATGGTCGACGGCATGGAAGCCGCCATCGGGCGGGCCCTGGGCGCCGGGCCCCGCTCGTGACCACCGGGCCCGTAGGCGTCGTCTCGCCCCATATGGACGACGCCGCCCTCAGCTGCGGGCAGATGCTGAGCGCCCATCCCGCCAGTCACGTCGTCACCGTTTTCACCTCCGGTCCCAAAGCTGTCCGGCCACTGCCGGAGTGGGACCGGCTGTCGGGCTCGTTCCAGCCCGGCGACGACGTCATGGGCCTGCGCCAAGTCGAGGACGACGCGGCCATGGCCGCCGTCGGGGCGCATGCGCACCGGCTCGATTTCTGGGACGAGCAGTACCGGGCGGGGCGGCCGGTCATGCTGGCCCGCTTCCGGCCCGGGGCCGTGCAGGCGGCCCAGGCCAAGCTGGCCGACCCCGCCCTCGAGGCGGCCGTGGTCGAAAAACTGAGGGCCGTGCTGGCGGATCTCGATGTGCAGACCTGGTTCGTCCCTCTCGGTTTGTGGCATGGCGACCACAAAATGACCGCCCGGGCCTGCGTGCGCCTGGCCCGCGACATGCCCGGGCGCCGGTGGGGGATCTACGAGGAGCTCCCCTACCGCTGGGAGGTGCCCGAGCACGTGACGGCGGCCAAACAACGCCTGGCGGCCAACGGTTTCTCCCTCGAGCCCGCGCCTGTCGCCTCCAGCCCTGACAATGCCGGGAAATACGCGATGCTCGCCTGCTACCGCTCGCAGCTTCCTTGCCTCGGAGAGCGCACTGACGTCGCCGCCCGGGGGCCGGAGGTATTTTATTTTTTGAAAAGCCCGGCCGGCTGAGCCATGTCGGGCCATCCAGGCCGCTCCGCGTCATTTAAGGTTGTACCTTTTTGGGGATGGGCCGAGAATTGAAGGTAGCGGTCGTAATTCCTACCTTCAACCGCCGCGACCTCGTCACCCAGGCCGTGCGCTCGGTCCTGGGCCAGACGTACACGGACTTGACCTGCCTGGTGATCGACAACGGCTCGACCGACGGTACGGGCGAAGCGCTGGCCGCCATCGGCGACCCTCGGCTCAAGGTACTGGTGGAGGACCGGCCCATGGGCGGCCCGGGCGCCCGCAACCTGGGCATCACCGCCGCCGAGGGCTCCGCATGGGTGGCGTTCCTGGACAGCGACGACGTGTGGGCCCCGACCAAGCTCGAGCGCCAGATGGCCGCCATAGCCCGTTACCCCGAGGCTCGGTGGTCGGCCACGGCTTGTGTGAGCGTGGGCGAGGACCTAAGGGTGCGCCACGCCGTGCGCATGCGGGACGTGCCCGCCGGGTCGGGCGAAAGTGCCATCGTCAGTTCGGCCGAAGTGCGCGCCCTGCTGTTGGAGGACAACCGGGTCCCGGCCGGCAATTCGACCGTGCTGGCGGCCAGAGCGGTGCTGCAGGAGGTGGGCGGGTTCGACGCCACTCTGGCCACCTGCGACGACTGGGACCTGTGGCTGCGCATAGCCGCCCTGTCCCCCGTGGCCTACATAGACGCGCCGCTCGCCGCCTACCGCCTCTGGGACGGCCAGTCCTCGTCCAACGAACGGGCTTTCATGCGCGACGCGGCCACCGTCAGGGCCCGCAACTTCGTCGACGCCGGCCCCGTGCCCCGGAGCTTTTTTGCCCGCTGGGAAAGAGAAGCGGCCCGGCGCCATGTGGCCGCCAGGCGCCGCCTACCGGCCGCCCGCAGCTACATAAGAGCGGCCTGGGTGGGCGCCGCCCCGGGCCAGTTGGCTTACGCCGCCGCCGCCGTGGCCCTGCCCGGGGTGGCCGAGCGCCGGTTGCGCCGCCTGGAAGCGGCCCAGCGCCTGCCCGAAGGCTGGGAGCGGGAGACCGAGCCCTGGCTGGCCCCTTACCGCACCGCCAAGAACGTCAACGCCTGACCCGTTCGTCGGCGGCCGTCTTCACCAGTTCCAGCACCCGGGGGCCGTTCAGCTTCTCGTCAAACAGTTCGCAGGCGCGCCGGCGCCCGGCCGCGCCCATTTCCCGGCGCAGTTGGGGACGGGCGGCCAAGCGCTTCAAGGCCTCGGCCAAGGCGGCCACGTCCCCCGGGTTTATCAGGATCCCGGTGGCACCGTCGTCGACCACCTCCGGCACGGCCGCGATACGCGTGCTCACCACCGCCAGCCCGGCCGCCATGGCCTCGATGATGGCCAGGGGCATGGCGTCGCCCGCGGTGGGCAGGACGAAAACGTCGGCCGCGCCGAACAGGGCCGCCAACCTGGGGTCGTCCTGGTCGAGGTCGCGATGGACGCGCACCCGCTCCGACCCGGGCACCTCCGACTTGGTCACGATGTCGCATTCCCAGTCGGCCTCGAGCACCGCCAGCGCCGCCAGGAGGTCGGGGCCGCCTTTGCGGGCGAACTCGCCGCCCACGAAAAGCACCCGCAGGGGGCCGTCGTCGCGGCGCGGCCCGGCCTCCCATTTATCGACGTCGACCCCGGGCCGCACGATGGGGGCGCGGCGGGGCTCGACGCGGTAGTCGTCCACCAAGGAGCGGGCGCACCACCGGCTCCACGGCATCGTGTAGGTAGCCCGGCGGAACGACGAACCTACGAGCCGGCGCTTCACGTCTTCGACTTGGCGGCCCTGTTTGTGGTGCAGCGGGTAGGCCTCGTCGATGTTGATGGGCGTGCCGTCGACCGAGATCACCGACGGCACCCGCCCCATGACCGGCCCCAGGAAAAGCGACAGAGTCTGGGTGTGCATGAACAGCACGTCGAAGCGCGCCGCCCGCCCGACCAACCGGGCGGCACTGGCGCTGACGCTCAGGCTGTAATTGGCCGAGAAGGGCAACATCGTCGCCGGCCAGACCTCGTGGCCCGGTGCGATGAGGAACCATTCCGCCCGCAGGGACGGGTCGCGCTCGACCACCCGTTGGAGCATTTTGGTGAAGGTGACGTGGCCGATCGTGTACTCCATGACAAAACCGGCACGGTAGGTCCTGGGCTGTGGCCCACCCTCAGGCATCTAGAGCCTGGTCGATGTCCTCGATTATGTCGTCGATGTGCTCGAGGCCGACCGACAACCTGATCATTTCCGGTGGTATATCGGCCTTGGCCAACGCCGCCTCGTCCAATTGGCGGTGCGTGGTGGAGGCCGGGTGGGCGACCAGGGACTTGGCGTCGCCCATGTTGACCAGGCGCTTGAACAGCTTGACGCTGTCGAAGAAATGGATGGCGGCGTCGTAGCCGCCCGCCGGCCCGAAGGTCACTATCGACGGGAAGCGGTCCCCCAGGTACTTGCGGGCCAGCAAATGGTAGGGGTTGTCGTCGAAACCCAGGTAACGCACCCAGGAGACCCGGCGCGCCGCCGCCAGGTGCTCGGCCACCAGGCGGGCATTGTGCTGCTGGCGTTCGAGGCGGACGGACAGGCTCTCCAGTCCCTGCAACAACAAAAAGGCATTTAGCGGGGCGAGAGTGGCGCCCTCGTTGCGCAGGCCCACGGTGCGGGCGCGCACGGCGTAGGGCCGGTCCGGGAAGTCCCGGGCGTACACCACGCCGTGGAAGGCGGGCTCGGGCCGGCTGAACATGGGGAAGCGCTCGGGGTGCTCGGCCCAGGGGAACCGGCCGCCGTCTATGACGATGCCCCCGAGCGTGGTGCCGTGGCCGCCGACGAACTTGGTCAGCGAGTGGATGACGATGTCGGCCCCGTGCACAAAAGGTTTGAGGCCCATGGGCGTAGGCACGGTGTTGTCGACGATGAACGGCACCCCGTGGCGGTGGGCCACATCGGCCACCGCCTCGATGTCGACCACGTTGCCGGCCGGGTTGCCGATGCTCTCGCAGAAAACGGCCCTGGTGCCCCCGTCGATCAGGGCCTCGATGGCCTCGGCGGTGTCGTCGGCGGCGAACCGGGCTTCCACGCCTTCGGTCGGCAGGACGGCGGCGAAATAGGTGTAAGTGGCGCCGTAAAGCTGGGGCGTGGTCACGATATTGGAGCCGAGGCCGGTCAGGTTGCGCACCGAAAGCCGCACCGCCGCCGCCCCCGAGGCGACGGCGACCGCCCCCGCCCCTTGCTCCAGGCTGGTCATGCGCCGCTCGAGCACGTCGACCGTGGGGTTGTTGATGCGGTTGTAATGAAAACCGGGGGTCTCCAGGTCGAAGATCGCTCCGGCGTGGGCGGCGTCCACGAAATCGTGGGCCACCGTCTGGTAAATGGGGACTGCTACCGCCCGGGTGCTGTCCGGCGTATAGCCGCCATGGACGGCAATTGTCTCGTCACGCACCACTATCAATGTAGAGGCGCTCATCGGCTCTCTGGCGGACGGACTCCAGCCAGTTGCCGATCAGCGCCCCCGACGCCGCGTCCCAGCGGGCCGTGACGTGGCGGGCGGCGAAGTCGAAGGGGAAGTCGGCCATGAGCTCGGGGTCGCGTCCCTTCTGGGCCAGCCTCATCTCGAACTCGGTCAGCACTTCGGCCCCCTCGCTGTCGAGCAGGTCGCTCGGGATGCGCGGGTAGGAGCCCTGGATCCCCCCGAGGTAGCGCCGGACGTCGCGGCGGTACTCCCGCAGCAGGGTGTACGGCCCGTACTCCGGGTGCCCCTGGAGCAGCA
>CAYZVQ010000138.1:0-12165 GCA_964481925.1 uncultured Acidimicrobiaceae bacterium | reverse complement strand
CTACGCCGCCGCCGGGGTCGACATCGACGCCGGCGAGCGGGCCGTGCACTTGATGGGGTCATCGGTGGCCAGCACGGCCCGGCCGGAGGTGATCGGCGGCATCGGGGGCTTCGGCGGCCTCTTCGCCCTCCCCACCGGGTACCGGGAGCCCGTGCTGGTGGCTGCGACGGACGGGGTGGGGACGAAGCTGGCCGTGGCCATTGCCGCCGGGCGTCTGGGGACCATCGGCGTGGACCTGGTAGCCATGTGCGTGGACGACCTCGTCTGCCAGGGGGCCGAGCCTTTATTTTTCCTGGATTACCAGTTGTGGGGGCACCTTGACCCCGACGCCGTAGCCGTCATCATGTCCGGTGTGGCCGATGGGTGCCGCCAGGCCGGCTGCGCCATCCTCGGGGGTGAGCTGGCCGAGCACCCGGGACAACTTCCGGTCGGTGAGATGGACCTGGCCGGGTTTGCCGTCGGCGTGGTCGAAAAGGACTGCCTACTGGGCCCGGGGGGGACCAACCCTGCCCGCCCCGGAGACGTGCTCGTGGGCATCCATTCCGAGGGCCTGCGCTGCAACGGCTATTCCCTCGTGCGGGCCGCCCTGCTGGGCCGGGCGGGCCGGCGCCTCGACGACGAAGCCTGGCCCGCCGCCGGCCACACGCTGGCAGACGAGCTGCTGCGGCCGTCGCTTATCTACGCCCCGGCGGTGCTGGCCCTGGTCCGCCAGTGCGACGTCGGCGCCGTCGCCCACATAACCGGCGGGGGGTTGCCGGGCAACCTGCCGCGGGCGCTGCCGGGCGACCTCGACGCCGTCCTGGTCCCCGGGAGCTGGCCCGTACCGCGCATATTCGCCGAGGTCCAGGCGGCCAGCGGCGCGGACGACGCCGAGATGGGACGGACCTTCAACATGGGACTGGGGATGGTGGTCAGCGTGCCCCCCGACCAGGCCGAACAGGCCCTTGGGGTACTCCGGCGCCACTGTTTGGAGGCCGGCGTCGTGGGAAGGCTAACAAGCGGGGCGGGCCTTTGCTCGTTCGCGCCGCGGTAGTCCCCAGCTCAATCCTCCCTTTCTCCACAGGTCGTCCACAGGCGGGGGAAAACTCCGCGAGCCCACCAACGAGCTCCCAAGCGCCACTCCGTCTGTTCCGAGCTGAGCTCGCTCGCCGGCACTGGGGCCCTCGCCGGCACTGGGGCCTTAGCGCCGAGGGCCTGCCTGACAGCGAGAGTGATCGCCTCCAGCTCGGCCGGAGAGGGGGCAGAGGCGAGATCGCTCGATCTGAGCCTGACCCGCAGCCCGGTACCGGCGGTTGGCTTCTCGTTCACGCTTTGCTCACAGCGGTATGTTGCCGTGCTTGCGCGCTGGGGCTTCCTGGCGTTTGCTGGCCAGCATTTCCAGCGCCTGGTGCAGGACGCGGCGCGTGCTGGCCGGCTCGATGACGTCGTCTATGTAACCGCGCTCGGCCGCCAGGTACGGGTTGGCATTGGCTTCCCTGTAAGCGTCTACCAGTTCGCGCCGGCGCTCGGGCGGCGCGCCGGCGAGCTCCGAACTGTAAAGCAGGTCCACAGCGCTTTCCGGCCCGACGACGGCCAGCTCGGCCCCGGGCCACGCATAGGCGAGGTCGGCGCCGAGCGATTTCGATCCCATGACCACGTAGGCGGCACCGTAAGCCCGGCGTACGATCAACTGGATTTTAGGAACGGTGGCTTCGCAGTAGGCATAAAGGAGCTTCGCCCCGCGCCTGGCCATGCCGCCGTGCTCCTGGTCCGTTCCCGGCATAAACCCAGGGACGTCGACAAGAGTGATCACAGGGATATTGAAGCAGTCACACGTGCGCACGAACCGCGCCCCTTTTTCGGCGGCGTCGATGTCCAGGACGCCCGCCAGCACCTGTGGCTGGTTGGCCACCACGCCCACGACGCGGCCCCCGATACGGCCGAAGCCGCACACAATGTTCAAAGCCCACAAGGCGTGGTACTCGAAAAACTCCCCGTCGTCGAGCACGGCGCGGACAAGTTCCTTCATATCGTGGGGCTGCTGGGAAGAACCTGGGACGAGGTCGGCCAGTTCCGGCACGGGGCGGTCCGGGTCGTCGGCCGTGGGCAGCACCGCCGGCATCGAGACATTGTTCGCGGGCAGGTAAGCGAGGAGCTGGCGCACCTGGTCGAGGCAGGTTTTTTCGTCGGGCGCCACGAAACTGGCCACACCTGATTTGGTGGCGTGCGTGAGAGCTCCGCCCAGCTCCTCCAGGGTCACGTCCTCCCCGGTCACCGTCTTTACCACGTCCGGCCCGGTAATGAACATCTGAGACGTCCCCTGGACCATAAACACGAAATCGGTTATCGCCGGGCTATAGACGGCACCTCCGGCGCAACTTCCCATGATGACGCTGATCTGGGGCACTACACCCGAAGCGGCCACATTGCGCCGGAATATTCCGCCGTAATAATGCAGGGCCACGACGCCCTCCTGGACGCGGGCGCCCCCGCCGTCGTTTATGCCCACCAGGGGCACCCCGAGAGAAGTGGCCAAATCGATCACCTTGTGGATTTTCTCGCCGGAAACCTCGCCCAGGGTCCCGCCGTTCACCGTGAAGTCCTGGGAGAAGGTACAGATCCGCTGGCCGTCCACGGTGCCGAAGCCCGTGACCACGCCGTCGGTGTAGGAGCGCTTGTCCTCGCTGGCCCCTGCGGCCCTGCTGCGGGCCAGCATGTCCAGCTCCTGGAACGACCCGGGGTCGAGGAGATAGTCGAGCCGTTCTCGGGCCGTCATCTTGCCCCGGGAATGCTGGCGTTCGACCGCCGTCTCGCTGCCGGCATGAAGGGCGGCCTGGCGGCGGCGTTCCAGTTCCTCGAGACGGTGCGCCATCGACTGCTCAGCCACGCCGCATAACCCTAACAGGGCCCGCTTCATCGGCCCCGGGCATGGCAAGCCCTCCCCATGGGACCTGCGCCTGTGGCGCTCCCAAGCGGTGGTAGTCCTGAAGGGGAACGTTGAGGTTAGGAGACCAGGTGCAGATAACGGGACCCGCAGAGGCCGACACCACGGGGGCGGCCGCCTTTGGAGGGGCCATAAGTTTTGAGGAGCTGGCCGAGACGGCGAGACCGGCTTTTATCCGAGCCGCGCTGTCGGTGACCGGGCGGCGCGAGGATGCCGAAGATGCCGTCCAGTCATCGCTCGTCAAGGCCATGGGAGCCTGGCCGCGGGTGGCGGACCAGGAGCGGTGGCGCCAGCAGGCCTACGTACGCCAGATCGTGCTCAATACCTGCCGTTCCGGGTGGCGCAAGTGGGGTTCCCGGGTCACGGTGGGGGACCTGCCGGAGATAGCCCAGGTGCCGGCCACCGACGCCGCTGACGACCGGGAGCTGGTGCGCCAGGCGCTCGCCCGGCTGCCGGCACGCCAGCGCCAGGTCCTGTTGCTGCGCTACTACGAGGACCTTACCGAGGCCGAGATCGCCCAGCGCCTCGGGTGCGCCCCGGGGACGGTGAAGAGCTCGGCGGCCCGGGCGTTGCGGACGCTGAGGGACATGCTGCCCGAGTATTCCCCCGCGACGTCACTGCGGAGCGGCACCGGTCCAGAGGCCACCGAGGACGGGTCCCTGAAGTCGGCATAAAAGCCTGCGGTTGGCAGACTGCTTGGGTGCCGCGCCCTATCGAGCCGCCACCCTCCCGGTGGCAGTTCCCCTGTACCGCACGGGCGCAGGCGGCCCTGACCGGGCCCGGGGAAGTCGTCGGCATCGGTGCCGACATGCAGCCCGGCAGTCTCCTCGCCGCCTACCGTTGTGGCCTGTTCCCGATGCCGGCGGGCGGCACCATCGCCTGGTGGTCGCCCGACCCGCGCGGGGTGGTCCCTCTGGACGGCCTGATCGTGAGCCGGTCGCTCCAGCGCTCCTGCCGGCGCTATGAGATCCGCTTCAGCACCGCCTTCGAGGAGGTGATGGCCGCCTGCGCCGACCCGAGGCGGCCCGGAGCGTGGATCGACCGCCAGGTGCGCAGCGCCTACCAGCGGCTGTACGAGCTGGGCTGGGCGCATAGCGTCGAGGCGTGGGCCCCCGACAACCGTCTGGCGGGCGGTCTGTACGGAGTGGCCATCGGCGGGTTCTTCGCCGGTGAGTCGATGTTCCACCATGAGCGGGACGCATCCAAGGTCGCCCTGGTCGCCCTGGTGGAGGCCATGCGGGCCAGCCAGGCCAGCCTGCTCGACGTCCAGTGGGTGACGCCGCACCTGGCCAGCGTGGGGGCGGTGGCGCTCAGTCGGGCGCGCTACCACGAGGCGTTGAAGGCAGCCGTGCGGCTTCCGCAGATGCAGCTGGGCCCCACCTAGGCCCCGCCCCGCGCCGCCCGGGCCGAGGCCAGGGCCTCAGCCCGCCTCAGCAATGCCGGCACCTCCAGGCGCCGGCACATGTCGGCGAACCCGGGCGCCGGGCCCCGCCATGCCAGGCTGTCGACGGCGGCGGCGCCGGTGGGGAGGAGCTCCCGGTCGACCACGCAGGTGGCCAGCTTCTTGAACAGCTGGGCGGCGTCCCGGTCCTGTGCCAGCGCGGCAGCCAGTGACGCCACCCGGCTGGGAGGCAGGGGCACTTCCCAGGCTGAGGCGGCGGGCGGGATGGCTTCGAGGGTGGCGTAGCGGCCGAGGACGGCCGACGCCGCCTTGGGCCCCCAACCCGGCACGCCGGGGAACCCGTCGGCGCTGTCGCCCACCAACGCCAGCCAGTCGGGGACCGACGCGGGGCCGACACCGAAGCGGGCGCGGACGGCCTCCTCGTCGACTATGGCGTTCTTGCGCCGGTCCAGGCAGACGACCTTTTCGCCTCTCACGCACTGGCCGAGGTCTTTGTCGGGCGTGCAGATCAGTACCTGCTCGGCCCGGGGGTCATCGGGCACGACGGCTGCGGCCGACGCCAGAGCATCGTCGGCCTCGAGGTCAGTCATGGCCCAGACCACCAGGCCCATCGAAGCCAACGCCTCTTCGAACAGGGTGAACTGCGAGAGCAGGTCTGGGGGGACGCCGGCCGAGCTCTTATAAGTGGGCCAGGCGTCATTGCGCCAGGACTCGATCACGTGGTCCGTGGCCACGCCCATATGGGTGGCACCGGCCTCGAGCATCCCCAGCAGGGACCCGAGGACGGCCCGAGCTGCCCCTACCTCCTCATTTCCGGCGCTGCGATGGGCCGGCGCTCCGTAATAGTGACGGAACAGTTCGTAGGTCCCGTCGACGAGGTGGACCTTCACCGCCGACGGCCCTTACGCCGGGCCCGGGGGAGCGCCCGGCGTCTCGCGCATCGTGGGGTCGTACTTTCGCTCGAGCCGCTGCTCTTCCAGGCGTCGGCCTATGCGCTGCACGCGCTCGGTGTGCTTGAGCAGACGGTCCCGGGCCTCGCAGGACCTGGCGTCCAGGCCGGTCAGCTCCTCGACCTTCCAGTACCGCAGGGTCGGCGCCAGTACCTGGTCGTGAAAGACGGACACGCTGTAAATGCCTTCCTCGGCTATGGACGCGGCGTGGGCCCGGTAGCCGGATATCCCCGTGCCCGGCATAGCGAAGCCCTGCACGACGCGCTCGATTTCGACGACCACCTCTGACGGGTCAAGCTCGATGGCGGCGCTGACAAGGTCCCGGTAGAACAGGAAGTGGAGGTTTTCATCGGCGGCGACCCGCTTCATGATCTCGTAGCCGGCGGGGTCGTCGAGAGCCTTGGCCGTGTTGAAGTGGGAGATCCGGGTCGCCAGCTCCTGGAGGGCCACGTAGACCATGGTGCCCGCCGCCGACCAGGGCTCGGGCGCCACTCCCCCTGACACCTGCTGCATCCGCGCCCGTTCCAGGACCACCGGGTCCACCAGGCGTGAGACCGTCACCCAGTCGCGCAGCACGATCGCATGGCGACCTTCCTCCGCCGTCCAGCGCCGCATCCAGTCGCCCCAGGCCCCCTCGGCCCCGAACGACGAGACCAGGGCGCAGGTGTAGTAGGGGAGATTGTCCTCGGTGAGCAGGTTGACGAAGATGGCGCTGCGGACGCCCTCCGACAGGGCGGCACCGGGAGCGACCTCCCACGGCTCCCCGGGCCGGATACAGCCGCCCCTTTCCCAGGGGACGAGCTCGTGCGGGAACCACTCGCGAGCACTGGCAAGGTGCCGGTCGAGCAGCTTGCCCACCACCGGCTCGAGGTCGGTGAGGCCGGACGGGATCACTGAGCTGCCAGTTTAGGTGCCACGCAGGAGCAACGCACCCGCTGGGCGAAAGTCTGCCTGCTAGGCCTTCCGGGCGGCGATCATGGAACGGTGCTCGTTGCCACCAACCTAAGCGTCGAAGTCGGGGGCCGCCCGACTCTGGCGGACGCCTCGTTCAGCGTTCGCGCCGGCGACAAGGTCGGTCTGGTGGGCCGTAACGGAGCGGGGAAAACGAGCCTGCTGAGAGTCTTGAGCGGGGAACTGGCGCCGGCCGGCGGCAAGGTCGAGACGCTGGGGGCGCTCGGCTTCCTCACCCAGGACCCGCGTCGGTTGGCCACGGAGGTCCAGGCCAGCGGGCTGGCACACGTGCTGTCGGGGAGGGGCCTCGACGAAGCCGCGGTACGCCTCGAACGGCTCCGGGCGGCCATGGAGGCCGATCCTTCCGAGCGGGCCGTCCACCGTTACTCGAGAGCTGAGGAACGCTTCGCGGCCGCTGGTGGGTACTCGGGCGAGGCCCAGGTCCGCCAGCTCGTCGCCGGGCTGGGGCTGGCCGGCGACCGCCTGGACCTGCCCGTCGGGGTGCTCTCGGGCGGAGAGCGTCGGCGTCTGGAGTTGGCCCGCATCCTTTTTGCCGGCAGCGAGGTCCTGCTCCTCGACGAGCCCACCAACCACCTCGACAGCGACGCCAAGGCCTGGCTCGTGAGTTTCCTGCGGTCCTACCGGGGCGCCCTGCTCGTGGTGAGCCACGACATCAAGTTGCTGGACGAGTCGATCACCCGCGTCCTGCACCTCGACGAGGGCGTACTGGTCGAGTACAAGGGGACTTACACCCAGTACATCGACGCCCGGGCCAGGGACGAGGCGCGCCAGGCCAAGGTGGCCGAACATCAGGCGGCTGAGATCAGGCGCCTGTCGACGTTGGCGGCGTCGATGCGCCACCAAACGGCCAAACGGGCCCGGGTGGCCAAGACCCTCGACAAGCGCGTCGCCCGGCTACAGACGGGCGCCGTCCAGGGGCCGGGCCACCGGGAGCGCCGCTACCGGATCAGCTTCCCCCCACCGCCCCACTGCGGGCGCGTCGTCCTCGAGGCGGACGCCTTGGCCAAGGCTTACAACGGCCCACCTGTGTTCGAGGATGTCACTTTCGCGGTCGAGCGCGGCCAACGGCTTCTCGTGATGGGCCTTAACGGGGCCGGCAAGACCAGCCTCTTGCGCCTCCTGGCCGGCTTGAGCGAACCTTCGGCGGGCGCCTGGCGGGCCGGCGTCGGCGTGTCTGTCGGGTATTACGCGCAGGAGCACGAAGGGATCATCGCCGGGCGGACGGTTGTCGACCACCTACGCGAGCAGTCCAGCGCTCCCGAGGCCGAGCTGCGCGGTTTGCTGGGCATGTTCGGCCTCGTCGGGGACAAGGCGTTCCAGGACGCGTCGACTCTCTCAGGCGGGGAGAAGACGAAGCTGGCGCTGGCCCAGCTCGTGGCCGGCCGGCACAATTGCCTGTTGCTCGACGAGCCCACCAACAACCTGGACCCACCGTCACGCCAGGGCATAGGCCGAGCCCTTTCGGAGTGGCCCGGTGCCATGGTCGTCGTGAGCCACGATTCAGGTTTTGTCTCCGAGCTCGCTCCGGACCGTGTCCTGCTCATGCCCGACGGGGAAGAGGACGCCTGGAGCGATGACTTCCTCGACCTCGTAAGCATGGCGTGAGACGTCCCGCATGGGCTGACCGTTCAGCCGACTTCGCGCCTTCCTTCCAGTGCCCGGCCCAGGGTCAGCTCGTCGGCGTACTCGAGGTCACCGCCGACCGGGAGCCCGCTGGCTATGCGGGTCACCTTGACGTCGAGGTCCTTTAGCAGGGCTGCCAGGTACAAGGCCGTGGCATCGCCCTCGATGTTGGGATTGGTGCACAGGATCACTTCCTTCACCCCTTCGACCTCGAGGCGGCCGAGGAGCTCCCGGATGCGCAGCTGCGCCGGGCCGATGCCGTCTATTGGGCTGATGGCGCCCAAGAGCACGTGGTACCGGCCCCGGAACTCGCCCGTTTTTTCGACGGCGGCCACATCGCGGGGCTCTTCCACTACGCAGAGAACGGCCGGGTCACGCCGGGCGTCGGTGCAGATGGCGCACTCGGCACCTTCGCCGCCCTCGGCCACGTTGAAGCACCGCCGGCACCAGGTCACCTTGGTCTTGGCCGCGTTTATCGACGACGCCAGCCGGGCAGCATCCTCAGCCGGGGACTTCAGGATGTAAAAAGCGATCCGTTGAGCCGATTTGGGGCCGATCCCGGGTAGGCGCCCAAGCTCGTCTATGAGTTCTTGGACCGGTGCCGCGTACATGTCTAGTCCTCGAGGAGAGAGGAGCCCGGGAAGGCCTCAAGTATGATTTTTTCGGCCGGGACTTCGGGCACCGGGGGAGCCGTGGCCATCTGGTTTATCTCGTCTAGGTCGTACGTCTCCTCGGGGGCGCGGCCAAGTTCGGGCTCGACCGCGGGGCGCCGGTTGAGCACCAGTCGCAACGGCACCGCCCGGCCGAAATGGGCGGAAAGAGCGTTCTCCGCCTCAACCCGGAAATCCCCTGCCTTGGCCAGCAAAGTCGCGGGCAGCCCGAAGACGGCCGCTTCTCTTGTCACTTCGACAAAGCGCCCTTCGCCCATGTAGGCCCGGGCCAACTGCGACAGCTGGGTGATGATGGTGTCGCCCCACGCCTTGGTGAGCTCGTCCCGGCTGGGAAGCGTCCCTGGGCCAGGGCCGGCCCGGGCGACCTGCTCTACTGCGTCCCGACCAGTGGTGGCCGTAACGGCGCCGGCGGGAGCGGGCGTGCCCTCGCGAGCGGGGCCACCGCCGCGTAGGAAAGCGCCGAGCGCCACCTTCGCCTGGGCCGGGCCGGCGGCGGTAGGTCTTGGCCCCTCCGTCGGGGCCTGGGGCACGGCTGCCGGCCCCGTACCCCCGAAGGTGGTCGCCGCCCTCGGAGAGATGGGAGGCGGCCCGGCCGGGGGAGGACCGGCCGAAGGCGGACCGGCCGCAGGCGGACCGGCCGCAGGCGGACCGGCGCGAGCGGGCCCGGTCCGCTCGCCCAGCGCTCTTTCGAGGCGCTCCACCCTTTCCAATATCGCCCCCGGGCTCGGGTCCAGGGAGGGAGAAACGAGACGCACCAGTGCCACTTCGAGCGTTACCCGGGGGTCGACCGAGTCCCGCATGTCCACGAGGGCCTCCCCCACTGTCTCCATGGCCCGTACCAGCAGGGGCAGGCCCATCTGGCGGGCTTGCTCAGCCAGACGCGGCGTGGCCGTGCCGGGCAGAAGCACCAGGGACGGCGCCTGAAGCGACAGGAAGGCGTTGCGCAGGTGTTCCAGGAGGTCGTTGGCCAACCTGCGGGGTTCGCGGCCCGCCATCACGGCCCTCGCCACAGCCTGCAATGTCTGGCCCGCATCACGCTCTGCCAGGGACTCGGCCAGCTCCGAGATAAGGCCCTCGTCGTCTTCGTCGCCGCCAGAGGCGGCCAACTGTTCGAGCGCTGATTCGGCGTCCCGGGCCGAACCACGGCCACGCTGGACGGCCAGGCGGACGGCAGCGGGCTCCAGGGCCAGGCCGGCGTCCGTGTTTATCTCCATCAGGAGGTCGGTGAGCAGGTCACCGTCGAGAAGGTGGAACTCGAAGTGCTGGGTGCGAGAGAGGATCGTCGGCAGCACTTTTTGCGGGTCTGTGGTGGCCAGTACGAACACGACGTGGCTCGGAGGCTCCTCAAGCGTTTTCAGCAGGGCGCTGGCGGCGTCGCCGGTGAGCTGGTGGACCTCGTCGATGATGTAGACCTTCCATCGGCCCGGGGTGCCCAGAGCCACCCGGGACAACAGCTCCCGCATTTCTTCGAGCTTGCGGTTGGACGCGGCGTCGAGCTCGAACACGTCCATTGACGCCCCGGCCCGGATGGCGGTGCACGAAGGGCAGGTGCCGTCCGGCTCGCCGTCGTCGGGGGCATGGCAGTTGAGACCCATGGCCAGGATGCGCGCCGTAGAGGTCTTGCCCGTGCCGCGCGGGCCACTGAAAAGGTAAGCGTGCGCCACCCGGCCCTCCCGGACGGCGTTGAGCAGCGCCCGGGTGACGTGCTCCTGGCCTCTCACTTCGGCGAACCGCTGAGGCCGGTAGCGGCGGTAAAGAGCCTGGTAGGGCCGGTCCGCGATGGTCCCGTTAGCCGGTGGGGCCGGAGCCGCAGGGATGCTCCGGTCGCCCATGGAGGTGGGCATGGGTTGGTCTGTTTGGGCGTCTTCAGCCACGGGCTCAGCCTAATGGGGCCCTGTGACGTGGGCGGACAAGCCTCTTGGTAGGCCCGAGGGCTTCATACCGGCGTTCTCGGGCCTGCGGCTGGGCCCGGGCGCGCTCGGGCTCCTAGCCGAGGCTCGTGCCCGGGCGGAGCCACTGGCAGGCATACTCCGGGCTGAGCCCGAGAGCCGTCCGCAAAAGGCTCGAAGCGGCAATGCGCTGGCTGTAAAGGCGGTTGAGCGTCGCAGTGGCCGGCTGGGTCGCCCCGTGCTGGACAATCTGCCCGAGCTGGAGAACGTACCTTCGCAGGGACGTCTCGAAGTTGGCCGCTAGGGCGGTTGTGTGGCCGGGGAAACTGATCTCGTCCAGACGGTCCAGCAAACGGGAGTCGGCCCTCATTTCTGACAAGAAGTCCTGAGGTCGTGCCTGGCCGCCGTTCTTGCCCAAGGCGCGCGAAATGGCTGTCCACTGGGGGACAACGGCGTTTGTCGCCGCTATGTAGGCCAACGTCGCCGCAGAAGCTCGTGGGGGCGCAAAGTCCTGGCACAGGCCGGCGGCTGCCTGCTGGCCGGCCACGTTTGGTGCCGTGAAGACCAGGGACCGCAGCGAGCCATTGTCGGTGGCCGGGCCCGCCACACCACCGCTGGCCCGAGCCAGAGGGCCGGCCAAATGCACCGTCTGGTCCACGCCGGCTGTGCCCGGAGACCCCATGGCCAGCACGCCGACTCCTACTACCGCCAAGAGGAGCACTACCGAACCGACGACCATCGGGGCCCTCTTCCAGAGCCGGCGACGGCGTGCCCCGTTTTCCGGGCGCGCCGGTGGTGGGCTCGGGGGGGCGTCCGATTGAGCCGGTAATAAGCCGGCGGTGTCGGCGGTGCTTTCCGCGCTCGAGGAACTGGTGACGCCGGCGGAACTGGCGGGGCTGGCGTAGCTCGTGGGGCCGGCGCGGCTGCTCGTGGGGCCGGCGGGGTTGGCGTAGCTCGTGGGGCCGGCATAGCGCGTGGGGCTGGCGTAGCTGGCCGGTTCCGGGCTGCGCTGTGCCGGCAGCGTCGCCACCCGTCGAGGTAGGGGCGCGGTTGTTCCTGGGCCCGGTCCAGGCGCGCCTCCGGGCGGCGGCGCGCCCCGGGCTACGGGCCCCGATGCCTGTCTGGCGGCAAGAGAGAAAAACGGGTCGCGCGACGCGCTGGCGCCCGGGCTGCCTGCTACCAGGCTGTTCAACGCGGGCCCGTTCCCCGGAGGAGGACCGCCGAGAGGTGCCGTGGCAGGCCTCGCCTGGTCCTTGGTCGACGATGGTGCCGCCTGACCAGACGCTGTTCTTGTCAGGTCCGGTTCCCAATACTGGTCCGATGACGGAGTGAGGAGCGAGCTTGCCTGCGGGGCACTGGCGGCGGCGGCAAAACGGCTCAAAAAAGCGCGGCTCGCGGCCGCGCCTGCCGGGTCAAATGAAGGGTCGTCCTCCGGCGCCGGCGGCCACGCGGCCGTCTCGTTGAGGCCGGTAACGGGCTGCTCGGTATGCATGGTTGGAGCAGCGGAGCTGAAGTCACGGAGGAACTCGAGCAGAGCGGCGCGTTCGTCAGTCGCCAACGGTGCCCGAGGACCGGCGCCAGGCGCCATGGCCAGGGATGATGTTTGGTCAACCTGCCTACCCATATCGGTCAGAGCGCAGTCGCACGTCCCATCGTGAGCTCCACACCTAGGGCACATCGCCGTTGCCGCTTCTCCCTCCTGGACGCAGCGTCCTGCTGCGTACCCATCGGTCAA
>CAYZVQ010000137.1:0-12186 GCA_964481925.1 uncultured Acidimicrobiaceae bacterium | reverse complement strand
GTGCAGCACGCGGTAGGTGTCGCCCTCGACGATGTCGCAGGTTGGGGCGCCATGCTGGCCGATGCCCTAGAGGCGACCGGTGGCGAGATCTCCGCCGAGGAGCGCCGCTGGGCCGACGAGACGCTCGGCAACACGAGGCGCCGTAGGTCCCCTGCGGCCTGATGGCCGGGATCACCCTCGACGCGGGAGGCCTCGTCGCCCTCGACCGGGACGACCGTCGCGTCGTTGTACTGTTGGCCCGCGCCGGAGAGACCGGCGCTCGCGTCACGATCCCGGCCACTGCTCTGGCGCAAGCTATCCGGCAGCCGCAGCGACAAGCCCGCCTGGCCCGGCTCGTCCGCCAGCCGACCACTGACGTCGTCCGACTAGATCGGGTGGATGCGACGAGCGTCGGCCGCTTGCTGGCGGCGAGCGCGACGGCCGACATTGTCGACGCGCACGTGGTGATCTGCGCGCGTCGTGCCGGCCAGCAGGTCGTGACGTCTGACCCCGACGATCTGAGGAGGCTCGATCCGGGGATCGGTCTCGTGATCGTCTAAGTGTCCCCATAGGCCGATGGGCGCAAAAGGTGATCGACCAGGCCGAAGAAGGTGAAGTTGGCCACGTTGACCGCTGTCGCGGCGGTGATGTACCACAGGTCGCCGGCACACCGGAGCCGGGTCATACCCATGGCCGCCAGATCTCCGGCCCGTCGGTGGAGGCCAGGCGCTCTAGTGGCCATGGCAGGCCCAAAGCCCTGGAGGTGCTGACCTGTTCGGGGCAGCCGGTTTGCGGTAGAGCTCTCGATCACCTGCTACAGGCGAACTACGTCCGGCCGAACTTCCCGCAGAGCGCCGGATGTACCCCGGCCCATCACAAAGTGGTGCAGGAGACTGAAACAAGAGACAATATCGGCCGTCCGAGCCGGGTCGCTCAACACGGCTACGCAGTCGCCCGCCGTGATCTGGGCGGCGTCGATCCCATAGACCAACGGGCCGAGCTCGCCGGCATCGAGCCGATCGACCGGTCGTCGATGAACGCGTTCGAGGACCCCGCCTTTCGCCAAGCAGTGGCGGCAACAGGTCGCAAGCGACTGATCATCGGCGGGCTTCACACGGAGATCTGCCTCACGTTCGCAAGCGTCCAGGCCCTGAGGGACGGGTACGAGGTGTTGTACGTGACCGACGCCGTCGGTGGGCGTTCGCAGATCGCCCACCGCGCGGGTATCGAGCGGCTGGCGCACGCCGGCGCGGTCCCGACCACGTCGCTCGCCGTCGTCACCGAGCTCTTCCGTGACTGGGCGACCCCTCGCTGGTCCGGCCCGCGACATCATCTCCTGGTACTTCACCGAGGTCCCGAAGCTGACCGGTCAAGTGGGCGTCGCGGAGGCAGAGAAGCTCGCCGCGGCAGGTGGGCACTGAGATGCCCGGCCGACTTGAAGGAAAGGTCTGTGTCATCACTGGCACGGGCGGGAGCATGGGACGCGCCACCGCCCTGGCGTTCGCCCGCGAGGGTGCGTCGGTCGTCGGCTGCGACCTGATCGCCGAGCCGGCGGCAGAGACCGTCGAGATGGTTCACGCCGCGGGTGGCAAGATGGTGTCGCTCCACCCGAGCCGGATCAGCAATCCCGCCGAGTGCGCACGCCTCGTCGATCTCGCCCTGAGCGAGTTCGGCCGGGTCGACGTGCTCTTCAACCTCGCGGCGAGGTCCCACTTCAGCCCGATCGAAAGCTTCACCGACGAGGAGTGGGATGGCGCCCGCCGGGACGAGGTCGACCTCGTCTTCTATCTCACCCGTGCCGCGTGGCCCCACCTGAAGGCCAGCCGCGGTGTGGTTTTGAACATGGCCTCGCTGAACGGCTCCCTCAGTTTCAAGCTCCTCCCGTCGCTGGCCCACACGACCAACAAGGCAGCGGTCATCGGGATGACGCGCCAGCTGGCAATGGAGGGAAGCGAGCACGGGATCCGTGTCAACTCGATCTCACCGGGCTTTATCGAGACCAACTCGACTCGAGGGGAACTCGAAAACGAGGAGTTTGGCCGCCAGATGCGCGACAGGACACTCCTCGGTCGGTTCGGTCAGGCGGAGGACATTGCCAACGCGGCGCTGTACCTCGCCTCCGACGAGAGCTCGTACGTGACAGGCATCGACCTCGTGGTCGATGGCGGCATGAAGGTCTGGTGACCGCCATGGCGGTCCGGCTCAAAGGGCAGGTCCGATGACCACCGTTGGCCCGTACGTGGATCCTTCCGCTCAGGAACGCAGACACCGCTCTGGATTTTGGACCGTCGCGTACGCCTTCTTGATTGTGATGGCGTTCGCAACTTTGCCGAGCCCCCTCTACGGCCTCTACCGAACGCGGAATCACCTCTCGGCCTTCATGATCACCGTGATCTACGCGATCTTCGCGGCCGGCACGATCGCCACGCTGCTGGGCGTCGGCTCCATCGCAGCGCGCATCGGGCGCCGGGGCGTGATGCTCAGCGCCGTGGCGACGATGATGGCGGCGGCGGGGCTGCTCGCGGCATGGAAGGCCCTGCCAGGACTGCTTATCGGGCGTCTGGTCACCGGGGCGTCGGTCGGGCTGGCGGCGGGTACGGCGATCACGTACCTGATCGAGCTGCGCCTCCACGCAGACCCCAAGGCCTCGATGGTCCGGGGAGTGGGTTGATGTGGACGACCCGGCGCAGGTTGGAGCGTTGCTATCCGCAGGGGAGATGGGTGTGGACCAGCTACCGGTCTGCGTGCTCCCCAACGGAATGCGGCTCGCCCCGGCGTCGCTGGAAGGTGTAGCAGCAGGCCTGGGAATGGTATCGGCTCCATCGCTGTCGGAGTACGACTTGACGATCGTGGGAGCCGGTCCAGCAGGGCTGGCAGCCGCCGTATATGCCGCATCTGAGGGTTTGCGCGCCGTGGCCATCGAAGCCGTGGCACCTGGAGGTCAGGCTGGGACAACCTCCATGATCGAGAATTATCTCGGGTTCCCACAAGGGATCAGCGGAAGCGAATCGGCAAGGCGGGCAACTGCACAGGCCAGGAGGTTCGGGGCCGAAGTCCTTCTCGCTAGGCGTCTCGCTGACATCACGAGGGACGGCGCGGGTTATGTCGCCCAGCTTTCCGACGGTGCAGCTGTGCGGTCACGGGCCATGCTCGTGGCAAGCGGAGTCGACTGGCGTCGTCTTGAGGTTCCGGGCATCGATGAACTCCTGGGCTCCGGTGTGTACTACGGCGCAGGCCCGAGCGAGGCGGTCACATGCAGTGGGTGCCGAGTGACCATTGTCGGGGGAGGCAACTCGGCGGGCCAGGCGGTCATACGCTTCTCGAGGTACGCCGCACAGGTGACGTTGGTGGTCCGAGGTCCTTCACTCGAGGCGTCGATGTCCCAGTACCTGATCAGTCAGCTGAAGGAGCTGGGAAACGTCGACGTTCGGACAAACACGGAAGTGGTCAGTCTCGAATCGGGTACTCACCTGCGAGCGCTAATGCTCTCGTCAGGAGGCACCATTGCTCGATTGTCGGGTCGATTAAGCGCTGCGCCGCTGCCATAGGCGAGGGCTCCATGGCGGTTGCGCTGGTCCACCACGGTGCGGATTTGCTCTTTGGAGGCCGTCGTAGAGAACTCCGCCTCTGCATCCTTGCTAGGGCCCGCCGCGGACAGACCGGTAGTCGGTGGGGTACCCAGGTCACTCACCTACTGCTTTCCTCTTGAGGATCGTTTCCTCTTGAGGATCGGCGGGCCAGGCAGGCCTACGTCGTTCCCAGCGGAGTGAATAACGTCCTCGTCATCAACAAGGCGATTTCCCCCGGCCGGATCACCGCAATCTTGGTGAATGAACCGCTTGGGTTCTGATCCCAGCGTCGAGTCAGGAGTGTGCCGGATGGCCTCCCAAGGCCATGGTGCTCTATGGTGATGACCTCTTCTCCTTGGTCGGTCGGCCCGAGCGGGAAAGTCTTTGTCCAAGATGTGGAGGTCGCCACCGGGAAGGTAGCACGCGTCATCTCTATGGGGAGTCGCTGTAGTAAGGCCGCCAGCAGCCGCAACAGCCCACCTGCACACCAACACCGCCCATGGTGGGCAGCCCGACCTCTCGGGCGAATCCCAGGACCGTGCGCAGCTCTCCGGAAGGTCTCCCCTCTAGGACCAGCTGGACCAGCAAGCCGAACGCCACCTTCTCGCCGTGGAGGTACCGGTGCCGCCGCCGAGGCTCGTCTCTCACACCGCCTCGAGGAGCCGCCGAGGTGACGGGCTGGCCACGATCAAAGCCGGTCCCCTGAAACCCATGGCGAGCATCTCGGGGCCGAGCTGCTCGGTGGCATCGCGTCCTTGCACGTAGCGGCTGGGCGAACAGAAGATGCTGAGCATGGAGGTCAGAATACGGAGCGGCGGAGACGTCCGCTGCCCGGTGCGGGCTGAGGCTACCGTTGCCCCCCATGACTGGTGCGGAGCAGGTCGTAGTCCGCGACCTCATTGGTTCGAGGGCGGTCACCACCTTTCTGGATGGCAGCACTCGAGCCGTGGCTCACATCGGGCCGAGCTGGGTTGGGCGCGGCACCTATCTTCCGGGCTGGCGCTGGTCAGAGCGCGTCAAACCTCTACACGGACGGGAGTCCGAGAGCCACGCGGGGTATGTGTTATCGGGCGCGTTTACCGTCCAAGGCCGCGATGGCCGTGAGGTAGTGGTCCGTTCCGGTCAAGCGTTCTACGCGGCTCCCGTACATGATGCCTGGGTGATCGGTGACGAACCCTGCGAAGCCCTGGATTTCCCCATCGTCTAGCCACGCCGAGCAGGCCACTCGTCAGCGTGCAGAACGATCTGTTCCCCGCGCCCGCCGGCCCGCTCCTCGATGAGCTGCTGAGCAGCTGCCAGTGCGGCTCCTGCGGGCAGCCCGGGAACGTGCTGTTGGCGATGCGGAAGTGGTTAGTCATGAGTTCGTGTTCGGTGCTTTTGAACGATTGTTCGTCACGGGGTTACGCCTTCTTATTGATCGGTACCTGCCGGTCCCAGAACCCCAGGAGGGCCAACATGAACGTCATCAGGCATCCATCCATCAGGGCCCATCGGGTGCTCAGTGTCGTAGTCACGGGCGCGGTCTCGGCTGCGCTCACCCTCGGCGCCATGCTCCCCTTTACGACGACCGCCTCAGCTGCGCCGCGCCACCCAACCACCACCAGTTCGCCGTTCTGCGCCTTGCTGGCTGGCGCGGCACCGGGCAGCGCCGCCGCGTTCCGCATAGCCGAGACCATCGCCGATCTTGGTCAAAGCTGCGACCCCGACCCCCCGTTGTGCGCCTTGCTGGCTGGCGCGACACCGGGCAGCCCGGCCGCGTTCCGTATCGCCGAGACCATCGCCGACCTGGGTCAAAATTGCTAGGGGTGAAGGCGCCCGACGGTCACAGGTACGCTCGGGGGACGTAGTGCCCGGGCCCCAGTACCCTTACCGGCTGGCGTGGCTGTCCAGGCTCAGGTCAATGGGCACGCCCAGCCCGGGGGTTCCCACCCCGCCGTCGCCGGCACCCAGGCCCAGCGGGCTCGCGAGGACCAGGAGGCTGTAATGGCTACGCTTGGGCCCGTGGACGCCCAAAGCGGTAGCCACCTGGGTCATGGCGGCCACGCCGCCTCCGTTTTCGTGGGGCGGGACCAAGAGATGGCCGAGGTGCTGGTCGGGCTTGACGACGCTGCCGCTGGAAGGGGGAGGCTCTTCCTGGTGGCCGGCGAGCCCGGGATCGGCAAGAGCCGCCTGGCGGAGGAGGTCGCGGCAACGGCGCGAGAACGAGGGGCCCGGGTGGCGTGGGGACGGTGCTGGGAGGCGGGCGGTGCTCCCGCTTACTGGCCATGGGTGCAGGTGGTGCGCGCCTGCTTACGTAGCCAGGGGAGCACCGCGCTCAGCGAGGACCTGCGAGCGGCCGCGGTGGACATCGCCAGGATGCTGCCTGAGATCCGCGACCTGTTCCCGGATCTCCCTGCGCCTACGGCGGCCGACCCCGAGTCCGCCCGGTTCCAGCTGTTCGATTCGACCACGTCGTTGCTGCTGGAGCTCGCTCACGGCGCCCCGCTCGTACTCGTGCTCGAAGATCTCCACGCCGCCGACACGCCCTCGCTCCTCCTCCTTCAGTTCCTAGTTGGCCAGATGGCAGATTCGCGCTTGCTGGTCGTAGGCAACTATCGAGATGTCGAGCTAACGCCCGACCATCCGCTGACGCTGACGCTGGCCCAGCTCTCGCGCGAGCCATCGACGCGGCTCCTCCACCTCCAGGGGCTGAGCGAGGACGAGGTGGCCCGCCTCGTCGGGGCCCGGCTCGACGTGGTGGCGGTCCCGGCCATCATCTCGGCCCTCTACCGGGGGACCAAGGGCAACCCGCTGTTTGTCGGCGAAGCGGTCCGGCTCCTTGCCGCGGAGGGGCGGCTTCGGCTTTTGGACCCAGCCATCGTCCGGGTGACCCTGCCAAAGGAGATCAGAGGCGTTATCGGTCGGCGCCTGGCGCACCTCGATGACGCATGCAGAGATGCGCTCTCGCTGGCTTCGGTGCTCGGCACTGAGTTCACGACCGAGGTGCTCGGACGGCTATGCGGCTCGGCCTCCGCTGAGCTCCTCGATCTCCTTGACCGGGCTGGCGAGGCCGCGTTGCTCGTACCGGCGTCGGGAGCTCTGGGGCGGTGGCGCTTCTCTCACGGCCTCGTGCGTGAGGCCCTATACGCCGAGCTGAGCTCGGCGAAGCGCATGCGGCTACACCGCCAGGCGGCCCAGGTGCTCCAGGAAATCTACGGGAGCCATGAGGAGGCCCATCTCGCCGAGCTCGCCCACCACTTTTTCGAAGCCGCACCGCTGGGCGACACGGCCGTCGCAGTCGACTACGCGCGCCGGGCAGGAGAGCAGGCTGCCCAGTCGCTCGCCTACGAAGAGGCGGCGCGGCTTTACCGGATGGCGGTCGGCGCCCTCGAGCTTTGTGAGCACCAAGATGACGAGCTTCAAGGCCAGCTCCTGCTGGCCCTTGGTGACGCGTCGGCTCGCGCTGGAGATCTCCTGGCGGCACGGGAGGCCTTCTTCCGGGTCGCCACCATCGCCCGGCGCACCGGTGCGGCGAGCCAGCTGGCCCGGGCCAGTCTGGGTTACGGCGGGAGGTTCGTCTGGGCGCGGGCGGGCGACGACCCCCACCTGGTGGCAATGCTCCAGGACGCCTTGGTGCTGCTTGGCGGGGGGGACGACCGGCTCCGGGTCCGGCTGCTAGCTCGGCTCGCCTGCGCGCTGCGCAGTTCGCCGGACCGCGAGCGAAGCGACACCCTCAGCCGGCAAGCGCTCGAGACCGCTCGGGGGCTCGATGACCCAGCGACGCTGGGGTTCGCCCTCGAGGCGAGGTTCTGGGCGATCTACTGGCCCGAGAACCCGGAAGAAAGGCTGGACCTCGCCACCGAGCTGATCCGGGTGGCGGAGGCCGCAAACGACGCCGAGCGAACGTTCGCGGGGCGGTTGGCGAGGTATATGTTCCTCGCCGACCTCGGTGCGGTCGCCGACTCTCGGGCCGAGGTAGAGGCCGGGGCGAGAAAAGCCGAGGAGTTGCGCCAGCCTGCTCAGAGGTGGGTGATCCGGACGGCGGAGACGATGTTCGCCCTGCTGGAGGGGGACTTCGATCGTGCCGAGAAGCTGATGGCTTTGCAGGTTCGCCCCGGCCAGCCGCCCACGCTGGCTCGAGACGACCTGTCCGTGCATCAGATGCACCGCTATCTGCTCGCCTGGGAGCGAGGTGGCCTGGCCGAGCTGGAGCAAAGCACCCGTGCCACCGTCGATGAGTTGGCCTGGTACCCGCTCCATCGGGCCGTCCTGGCGGGCCTGCTGCTAGAGCTAGGCCGGGAGGACGAGGCGCGAGCCGTGTTCGATGAGCTTGCCGTAGAGGGATTTCGCGCCTTGCAGCGGGACAGCGAGTGGCTCCTTGGCGTGGCCCTGGCCAGTGAAGCATGCTCGGGGCTTCGGGACGCCGAGCGGGCTGCCGTCCTGTACCAGCAGTTGGTGCCGTTCGAACGACGCCACGCGCTGGGAAATCTCGAGGGGAGCCTCGGCGCCGTCTGCAGGTACCTAGGCCTGCTGGCCCAGACCCTCGGACGGCTCGACCAGGCCGAGCACCATCTCCGGACCGCCATAGCCTTGAACGAGCGGATGGGGGCCAGACCGTGGGTTGCCCACTCGCGCTTTGACCTGGCCCGCGTGCTGTCGCAGCGGGACGGACCGGGTGACCGCGAGCTCGCCCTTTTGGAGCTCAGGCTGGCGCAGGACATCTGCCGCGAACTGGGGATGCCGGCCCTGGAAGACAAGGCGGCCAAGCTTGTGGGGGACCGTCCTGCCGATGGGGCTCGGGAGCCCTCGGGCCAAGGACGGAGGGTTTTCCGCAAGGAGGGTGAGTACTGGACAGTGGTGTTCGGCACGGATGCGTTCCGGTTGAAGGACATCAAGGGCCTCACGTACCTGGCGCAGTTATTGGGCCATCCTGGCCGCGAGTTCCATGTCTTGGACCTCGCCACCGTCGCCCACGGTGTCCTCCCCAAAGGGGCTCCGCCCACCCCGCCCGGCGAAGACGACCTGCACCCGCACGACCTGGCTGGCGCGGGGCCGGCGCTGGACGAACGAGCTAAGGCGGCGTACCGGCAACGCCTCCTTGACTTGGAAGACGAGCTCGATGAGGCGGTGGCGTGGTCGGACTCGCTCCGGGCGAGCAAGCTCCAAGAGGAGAGGGATTTCCTAGCAGGGGAGCTCTCCGCGGCCATGGGCCTTGGTGGCCGAGACCGGAAGCCCGGGTCCCCGTCAGAGCGGGCGCGTGTTAACATCACGAGGGCTGTTAGGGCTGCGGTAGCCAGGGTTCGGGAATTCAGCCCGGCCCTCGCTTCGCACCTCGATGCAACGGTCCACACTGGTACGTTCTGCTGTTATTCGCCTGATCCTGGAGCGACCAGTAGCTGGCACGTTTGATCACAGCTGCAATGCTGTGTACGGCCGTTGCTCACCCGCAGGCTCGGGGCTCTTCCCTTTGCGCTCCACGGGTATTCCATGGGCGGCTACGGCCCACTGCTCACCGCAGAGCGTGCTGCAACGGCAAGGGTGACGATTTCTTCAAGGGCGTTGCTGCTTCCAGCCCGGCCCTTGTGGACCGGACGAAGACCCTTCAAAGGTGTCATGGGCGACTGCAAACGGTGTCGCGAAACCAAGCCCTAGTGCGCTGACGACGGCGTGTGGAGGGCTTTAGGGCAGAAGCTGGACTGCATTGCCTCCCGTATCAACGGCCATGCAGAACGTCGCGCTCGGGCAAGACACAGAGGTCAGGCCGCCCGCAAGTCCCCCAGTTTGGTCGATCAGCATGGGCGCACTCCAGGACTGCCCATCCCAAAGGAACGCTGCACGGTCTCGGTATGAGGAAGGGTAACCGTTTTGACCGCCGCCCCCGTCGATAGCCACGCAAAAGGACGGACCTGCACACGACACGTTGATGAAGCCCTCCGCTCCGATGGCCGGTGCCATCGAGAGCGTGGACCAAGTGGAACCATCAAATGTGGCCGAGACGTCACCCGATGCGTGGAACCCGCCGACGGCCATGCAATAGGAGGCCGATGGGCACGAGAGGGCCCGGAGACCCGTACCGAGGTTGGTGGCGACGCTAGTCCAAGTCGAGCCGTTGAAAAAGGCGGCGGCACTCTGGCTAGGGTACGCACTTCCCACTACAGCGCAGAACGTCGTCGTGGGACAAGATATGGCACTCGCGACTGTAGCAACTGGACGAGGCTGCGACCACGAGGTGCCGTTCCACATGACCACAGTCCCGTTACTTAGGGCTGCCACGCAAAATGCCGGAGTTGCGCATGACACACCTACAAACTGCGTGCTGCCCCCAGGATTATTGGCGGGCCCGCCGATGGTCTGAGGTTGTGACCAGACTCCGTCACGCACCCAGAAGGCAATCCCGGCTGCTTCGACGACGACACACACGCCTTCGAGGGGACATGCCACGCCCGCCACCTGGTCCGCATCTACGAACTGTGGCAGCCGGTGCGGAGCACTCCAAGACCCGTGGTCCCAGACCACAGCGAAAGCGGGGATACTCAACGGCGGGCCTCCAGCCTGGGTCCCGGCGGCAACACAGAAAGTGTCACTGGCGCAGGACACCGAACTGAAAACCAGAGGAGCGACATGGTTGGGTGCCGTCCACGTGAGCCCTGTTCCGGGAGGCGTAGATGTGGGGGTCGTTGGGGTGGTCAGAAGGACAGTGGCCGGTGCGGACTCGAAACCGCTCGCCGTCCATGCAGATATCGACACAACGTAGGTTGTCCCGGGAAGGAGACTGGTAATCGAGGCTCCGGTGGCCGTGCCGGCCACACTTACGACGGTGGTGACTGGGCTGGTGCTCACCGAGTACGAGGCGATCGTTTCCCCAGAAACAGCAAGCGGAGGCGTCCAGGTGAGGACCGCGCCAGTCCCGGTGGCGTTCACGGTGCCGGCCAGGTCCTGCGGTGGCCCAATGCCGGTCCCAACAGCGACCACTGCCGTCCCCGTGGCACCCCTGCTGTCCGTGGCGGTGACGACGACCTGGCGTCCAGCCGGCGCCGCCGCCGTGAAAAGGCCCGAGTTCGTGATCTGGTCGCCAGCGTCACCGCTGAGGCTCCAGGTGACGGTCCCGGAGGCGCCGGGCGCGCTGAACTGCTCGGACCCACCCGGTGGCACCGTGGCGGTCGAGGGCGAAACAGTTAGCGGGAGGACGAGGGAGACAGGCGGGGCGCCGGTGCTCTGGTAGAGCTGCCACGACGCGCTAGCAACGGCCTGGACCTGGCGGTCGATGCCCAAGAAGTCGATCACGACCTGCCATCCGGCGGCCACCCCGAGTTGGAGGCCAAGGGTGAACCACGGCTGAGCAGTCGGGCTGACGTCGGCGACGAGGGTAATGGAAGCGTCGATGTAGGGCCCGGTCACCCCGTAGAGGAACAGCTCGGGCTTCACGTCCAGGCCTAGGGAGCCCTCGACCTGCGCCAGGAGCGACGTCGTGGGAGGCCCGCTCGTCGAGGGCGCCTGGGACAAGTTGGTGAGCGTGAGTACGTCGGGGTCGGTGGAGGACCAGTTGGCTTCCTCCCCGTAGAGGAACGTCGTTGAGGTGGTGACGCCGAGCTCGCCGGTGGCGCTCAGGGTTACGTTGATCTCGACGCAGGGAGTAAGGACGAGGGGCACGAGCCCGAGGGCCACGACGAACGTCCCGTAACAGTAATCACCGGCCTGGGGGGCGAAGTCGGGAGTGGCTGGCGGGTACACGCCCAGTCCCGGGCCAAGCCCCCATTGCTGCTCAAGGGTGCCCGAGGCGGAGATGGTCTCGGCTTGGGTCACCCCGAGCGAGGCGGTGAACGACAGGTCGGCGCCATCGGGTATCCCGGCAAGGCCCTGCAGGAGCGTCGCCTCCATGTCCAGAGAAGGCGTTAGGTCCACCTCGCCCTCGACGTCCAGGGACGCCGCTTCGGTGGACTGAGCGTTGTCTACTTCCGCCGAGTAGTCCAGCGAGAGCGTGAGGGTGGTGGAGATGCCTGGGTCAGGCAGCGCCGAGACGGCGATCCCTGGCGTGGCGGGTATGAACCGCCCAGCGCCTGTGGCAATGACCGCTGGACCAGGGGTCGTTGGCCCGAGGCTGACATCGGCGGTCAGGGTGGTAAAGGCCGACGACAACGCTGCGGGAGCAGTCGAGACGACAAAGGTCGCAGGGTTGGCAATATCGACGCTGAGCACCTTGCGCAGCAGCCCTTGTGGCGTCAGCCTCGAAATGCCACCAACGAGCACGTCGCCAGCCTTGAGGGACCGCAGAGCAGCGGGGATTTCAGAAGGCGACGGGTACGCCCAAGTCAGGGTGCCTTCGGAGTAAGACCGCAGCTCGGACAGCACCGACGCCGGTAGCACCTTTGTCACCGGCTTCGCCGCCGTGCGCAGGGTAACGGGCCCGGACCACGGGGTGGGCATGGAAGTCCCCGCCCTCGTTATCGCCGCCACCCTGAACACGTAGAACACCAGCGCCTCGGAAAGCCCCCTCACCGCAACCGTGGTCGACCGGACCGTCCGCGTGACCGCTTTGGCCCCCGGCGCCGCCCGGAACGCGACGGCTTTCCCCTTCGCCACGGCAACCTCTTGCCGCAGGCTGAGCCGGTAGCCAGTAACTGGGTACCCACCGTCGTCGACGGGCGCGGCCCACGAGATG
>CAYZVQ010000136.1:10938-12203 GCA_964481925.1 uncultured Acidimicrobiaceae bacterium | reverse complement strand
CTCCAGGAGGTCATGTGACGCCGACCACGTCAGTTGTAGAAGTGCTCGAACGGGCGCGCGATCTGGCTCAGCCACTTATGCGCGCCGCCGTCGGACGTCTGTCCCCCAACATCTCAGAAGTGGTGAGCTACCACCTGGGCTGGACAGAGGCCGACGGGACGCCGTCCCCCGCCCGCGGGGGCAAGGGGATCCGGCCCGCCCTGGCCATGCTGTCGGCCGAGGCGACCTGGGCCGGCGCCGAGGTCGGGGCGCCCGGCGGGGTGGCAATAGAGCTCGTGCACAACTTTTCGCTCGTGCATGACGACCTGATGGACGGCGACATCGAGCGCCGTCACCGCCCCACCGTCTGGGCGTTGTGGGGCCCCTGTATGGCCCTGTTGGTCGGGGACGCCCTGGCCACGCTGGCTACCGATGTCCTGCTCCGCAGCCCTAATGCGGCCGGGGCGGCCGCCGCCGCGGCCCTCGGCGAGGCCACCGCGGAGATGATCGCGGGCCAGGCCGACGACCTGGCGTTCGAAAAGCGGCGTTCGGTCAGTGTCGAGGAGTGCATGGCCATGTCGACGGCGAAGACGGGCGCACTGCTCGGGTGCGCAGCGTCGATCGGGGCCATCCTGGCCGACGCACCACCGGCCACGGTGCATGCCCTCCGAGACTTCGGCCGTCATCTGGGCGTGGCCTTCCAGGCTGTCGACGACCTGCTCGGGATCTGGGGAGACCCGCGGACGACGGGCAAGCCGGCCGGCAACGACATCCGCCAGCGGAAGAAGTCGATGCCCATAGTTGCCGCCCTGGCCGCCGGCGACGACGGTGCCCGGGAACTCGAGAGCCTGCTGTTCGACACCAGGCCCGGCCCCGGCATCTCGGGCCCCGGCATCTCGGGCGAAGTTGTCCCGGGCGGCATCATCCTGGGTGAGGCCATACCTGCTGGCCGGGAGCCGGGGGCCCGGCACCACAACGGTGCCATGCTCATGGCGGACCAGGTCACGCTGGCCACCCCCGACTGGTCGCCGGCACCGCTGCGCTACCTGAGCCCGGAGGACCTGGCTCGAGCGACCTGGCTGGTGGAGGCGTGCGGTGGCCGGGAATGGACGGCCGCCCGGGCCAAGGCTCACCTCGACGCCGCCCTCGGCTCGCTCGAACGAGCCCGCCTGTCGGCCGTGCCCCGACGGGCGCTGGCCGACCTGGCCGTCTACGTGGTGGAGCGCGAGTCATGACGCTGCTCGCCCGTGCCCCGGGCGAAGACGAGAGCACCTCGTCCGACATCA
>CAYZVQ010000136.1:7231-10838 GCA_964481925.1 uncultured Acidimicrobiaceae bacterium | reverse complement strand
CAGCCCGGATGTTCACCCATGTCTGGCTGGCCATGGTGGGCCGCTGGGACTGGCAAAAACTGCCCGCCGTCCCGCCCGAGCTGGTGTTCCTGCCTTCCGACTGGCCCCTGTCCATCTGGTCTTTCGCCTGTTGGGCGCGCCAGACGATCGTGGCCCTGTCGGTCATATCAGCGCACCGGCCGGCGCACCCGCTCCCGTTCGAGATCGAAGAGCTCAAATCAGGCAAACAACCCCGGGGCCGGCGGTTGAACGCCCTGGGCGTGGCCCTGGTGGCGCTCGACAAGGCCCTTCACTACTACGAGTCACTTTCCGACCAGTGGTGGCCCAAGCGCATGATCAGGGGTGCCGCCCTGCGCGAGGCCGAGCGCTGGATCGTGGCCCGCCAGGAGGCGGACGGTTCCTGGGGCGGGATCCAGCCGCCGATGGTCTACTCCACGATCGCCTTGGTCCTGCGGGGCTACCCCCTCGACCACCCGGTTATCGCCGCCGCTTTGCGTGGCCTCGACGCCTTCGCCGTAGACGACGAGTCCGGCCGGCGCATCGAGGCGTGCCAGTCCCCTGTCTGGGACACCGCTCTGGCCGTCACGGCCCTATTGGACGCGGGCGCGGCCCACGACGACCCGTCCATCAAGATGGCCCGGGACTGGCTCCTGCAAAAAGAAGTGACCGTCGTCGGCGACTGGTCGGTCAGGAGGCCGGGGCTGGCACCCGGCGGCTGGGCTTTCGAGTTCCAGAACGTCCATTACCCCGACATCGACGACACCGCTGAGGTCGTCATCGCCCTGCGCCGGGGGGCCGTCGGCCCCGACGGGGAGGGCGCCTGCCGTCGCGCCGTCAACTGGCTCGTGGGCATGCAGTGCAAGGACGGGGGCTGGGCCGCCTTCGACGCCGACAACACCTCCGAGCTGCCCACCCAGTTGCCGTTCTTCGACTTCGGGGTCGTCACCGACCCGCCGACGGCAGACGTCACCGCCCACGTGGTCGAGATGCTGGCGGCCGAGATGCTGGTGGTCGAGAACAGGCCGCCGGAATGGCGCGAAGCCATGCAGAAGGGCCTCGACTGGCTGGGAGGGCACCAGGAGCCCGACGGTTCCTACTGGGGACGCTGGGGCGTCAACTACATATACGGCACGGGCGCGGTCCTACCGGCCCTCGTCGCCGCCGGCGTACCGGCCAAGGATCCCCGAGTGGCGGACGGGGCGCGGTGGTTGACCGAGCACCAGAACCCCGACGGGGGCTGGGGCGAGGACCTGCGCTCCTACGTCGAGCCGGGCTGGCACGGCCGGGGGGCGTCCACCGCTTCCCAGACCGCCTGGGCGCTGCTCGGCCTCCTGGCGGCTGGGGAACGAGAAAACCCGGCCACCAAGAAAGGTGTCGAGTGGCTCGTGGGCAACCAGACCCCCGACGGGACCTGGGACGAGCCCTGGTTCACCGGCACCGGGTTCCCGTGGGACTTTTCCCTGAACTACCACCTTTACCGCCACGTCTTCCCGCTCACTGCGCTGGGCCGCTACCACTTCGGTACCGGCCCCCGCCCCAAGGGTGGAAAGCCATAACCGGGTGACAACGGCCGGCGCCCCTCGTCTGTTGGTCCTGGCGCCGCTGAGGCTCGAGGCCATGGCCCTCGGCCCGAGCGGCAAGGTCGGGCCGGCGGACCTGGTCGTCGAGCGGACGGGCATGGGCCTGGCCCGGGCCCGTGCGTCCGCACGACGTTTGAGCTCCGTACCGGGCCCCCCTGCCGCCGTGGTGGTGGCCGGCCTCGGGGGTGCGCTGGCACCGGGCCTGGTGCCAGGCGATGTGGTGGTGGCCGACCGCCTCCTCGACGACCAGGGCCGCGAGGTGGCCCGGTTGGCCTCTGCTCCGCTGCTCGTCGGCGAGCTGGTGAGGGACGGCCTGCGCGCCCGCACGGGGACGGTGCTGAGCACCGGCCACCTCGTCAGCGGGAGCCAACGGGCCGCGCTAGCGGCCCTGGGCGCCGACGTCGTCGACATGGAGTCGACCGCCCTGGCCGGGGTCGCCTGGGGGGCGCCCCTAGCCGTGCTGAGGGCTGTGTCCGACTCGCCGGGCGCCGAGCTGTTGTCCCCCGCCGGCGTCGTGGGCGCCCTCAAGGGCCTGCACAGCCTGCGCCGCTGCCGGCGGGCGCTGGCCGACTGGGCGGCGGCGACCGGGCCGAGGCAGGTGCTGCTGGCCGAACCGAGGTCGTTCTGCGCCGGTGTGGAGCGCGCCATCGAGACGGTGGAGCGGGCTCTGCAGCGCTACGGCGCGCCTATCTACGTGCGCCGCCAAATAGTCCACAATGCGCACGTTGTCTCCCGCCTGGAATCCGCCGGCGCCGTGTTCGTGGAGGAACTGGCGGAAGTGCCCGATGGGGCCCGAGTCGTGTTCTCCGCCCACGGGGTGGGCGACAGCGTCCACGACGAGGCGAGGCGGCGCCAGATGCCCACCATCGACGCCACCTGCCCGCTGGTGACCAAAGTCCACAACGAGGCCCGCCGTTTCGCCGCGGCCGGCCGCCAACTCGTCCTCATCGGCCATGCTGGGCACGATGAGGTCGAAGGGACACTGGGCACCGTCCCGGGCACAAAACTGGTCAGCGTCCCCGACGACGTCGTTCACCTCGAGCTCGACGCCACCAAGCCCACCGCTTTCGTGACCCAGACCACTCTCGCCACCGATGAAGTAAAGACCGTGGTCGGCGCGCTCGAGCAGCACTTCACCGACCTCGCCCGGCCGGCGGCGTCGGACATCTGTTACGCCAGCCAAAACCGTCAAGAAGCGGTGCGGGAAATGGCTCCTGACTGCGACGTTGTCATCGTTGTGGGCTCGCACAACTCGTCCAATTCCAACCGCTTGGTCGAGGTCGCCAGACGTTGTGGGGCCCGCGCCCATCTGGTCGACAACCAGGCGGACCTGCGCCTCTCCTGGCTCGTCGGGGCGCGCCGCGTGGGTGTGACGGCGGGCGCGTCCGCACCCCCCGAGCTCGTACAACAAGTCGTCGATTGCCTGGCCGGGCTGGGCTCCATATCCATCGAGGAGCGCTCGACCGGCCATGAGAACGTGTCCTTTCCCCTTCCTCCGGAGGTCCGATAAATGGGTGTGCCTTTGCGCCAAAGCGTCAAGGTGGGCAGTTATATCGCCCGCCAGAAACTGGCCGGCCGGGAAAAGTTCCCCCTCATCGTCGAGCTCGAGCCGCTGTTCGCCTGCAACCTCGAGTGCAATGGTTGCGGCAAGATCCAGTACCCGACCGACGTATTGCGCCAGCGGCTCTCGGTCGAACAGGCCGTGGCCGCCATCGAGGAGTGCGGGGCCCCCATGGTGTCGATCGCCGGGGGCGAGCCGTTGCTGCACCCCCAGATCGAGAAAATGACCGAGGCCCTGCTCGAGCGCAAGCGCTTCGTCTACTTGTGCACCAACGCCCTGCTGCTGGAACGCAAGCTCGACCGGTTCAAGCCCCATCCCGCCTTTTCGTGGGTTATCCACATCGATGGCCTGAAAGAGCGCCACGACGAGTCCGTCAGCCGGGAAGGTGTTTTCGAAAAGGCTGTCGCCGCCATAAAGGCGGCCAAGGAAAAGGGCTTCCGCGTCGCCACCAACACGACCTTTTTCG
>CAYZVQ010000136.1:0-7131 GCA_964481925.1 uncultured Acidimicrobiaceae bacterium | reverse complement strand
ATAAAGGCGGCCAAGGAAAAGGGCTTCCGCGTCGCCACCAACACGACCTTTTTCGACACCGACTCGCCCAAGACGGTGCAGGAGGTGCTCGACTTCCTGAACGACGAGCTCGAGGTGGACACCATGATGATCTCTCCGGGGTACGCCTACGAAAAAGCCCCGGACCAGGTGCACTTCCTGGGCGTCAACCAGTCGACCAAGCTGTTCAGGGAGGCCTTCGCGGGCAAGCGCAAAAACTGGCGGCTCAACCACAGCCCACTTTTCCTTGACTTCCTGGAAGGAAAGGTCGAGTTCGAGTGCACCCCCTGGGGCGTGCCCTCCTATTCGGTCTTCGGCTGGCAGCGTCCCTGCTACCTGCTGGCCGACGGCTACACCGAGACGTACAAAGAGCTCATCGAGACCACCGACTGGTCCAAGTACGGCCGGGGCCGCGACCCCCGCTGCCACAATTGCATGGCCCATTGCGGGTTCGAGCCCAGCGCCGTCCTGGCCACCACGGGCAGTTTGCGCCAGTCCCTGCGCGCTCTTGTAAACGCCCGCTGATCAATTGCCCCCTCCCCGGCCGCTGGACGGGCTCCGGGTGCTCGTCACAGGTGCTTCGAGCGGCATCGGCGCCGCCGTGAGCTCGCTGTTGGCCCAGCGCGGCGCCCGGGTGGTGGGCACCGGAAGGGACGCGTCAGCACTGGCCCGGGTGGTCGTGGCCGGCCCGGGCCTCTTCGAGGCCACCGTGGCCCGCGACCTGATCGAACCGGGCGCCCCTACCGACGTTGTCGAACAAGCGGCGGCCACGCTGGACGGGCTCGACGTCGTGGTCTCCAATGCCGGCGCCGGATGGCTGGGCTTTTTCGAACAGATGCCCCCGGCCGAGATCGACGCTCTGCTCGACATCAACCTTCGGGCCCCCATGCACCTGGCCCAGGCCGCCTCCCCCTACCTCCGAAAAAGCGTTACCGGAGGCCAGCTCGTGCTCGTCGGCTCCATCGCCGGCCTGGTCGGGGTGGCCGAAGAGGTCGCTTACAGCACGGCCAAGGCCGGCCTGCAGGGACTAGCTGACAGCCTGAGGGCGGAGTGGACGAGCGACCAGGTGACGGTCACCCTGGTCAGCCCCGGTCCCGTCGACACGCCCTTTTACCTGCGCCGCAACCGGCCCTACACGCATTCCTGGCCTCGGCCCATCCCCGCGACCACGGTCGCCAAGGCCATCGTGCGGGCCATCGAAACGCGCCGGGAAGACGTGGTCATCCCGGCGTGGCTGGCCCTGGCGGCCCGGCTCCACGGTGGCTGGCCCTGGCTGTACCGGGCCCTGGGCGGCGGGCAGGGCAAGCGCGCATACCTGAAGGCTCCCCGAACGTAGGTCCGCCTGGCGTTGGGGGCCCGGCCCCCGCCCGTAAAGTGGTTGAGGATGCTTGACAGCGACGGGCACCAGGTCTTGGCCCCGGCCGAGCGGGCCGGCGATGACGCCGCTCCCGTCCCGCTCGGGCCGCCTGTGCCGGCGTCCAACGCCGGCCCCGGCTCGACCAAGCGCCCGGGCCCGGCCTGGTTGGAGCACGTCCCCCTGGTGGCCCTGGTCGTGGCCTACGCCGAACACTTCAGCGCCATCACCGTCGCCATGCTGCACGCCTACGAGCAACCCGCCTTCGATATGGCCGTACCGGACCAGGGCATATGGCTACTGAGCCGGTTCCACGACCCTTTCCTCACCGTGGCCGGGCGCAACCTTTTCGGCGACCACCCTTCGTTCATATACCTGCTCCTGGTCCCGCTGTACTGGGTGTTCCCTCATACCTCGGCGTTGCTCGTGGTCCAATCGGTGCTCATCGCACTGGGCGCAGTGCCCGTGTACCTGCTCGCCCGTTACCTTCTGCGCAGCTCGGCCCTGGCCACCTGCCTGGCGGCGGCCTACCTGCTCAACCCGGCGTTGCAACAGACCAACCTCGAACAGTTCCACGTGGAGTGCTTCGAGACCCCGCTGCTGGCTTTGGGCATCTATGCCGCGGTCATATGGAAGCCGCGCCTGTTCATCCTCTGCGTCGTCCTGGTGCTCATGTGCAAGGAGGACGCGGCGCTCTACACGGTCCCTCTCGCACTGTGGGCCCTTTTGCGACGGGACCGCAAGGTGGGCGGGGCCCTTATCGGAGCGTCCGCGCTCATGGCCGGCTTCGACAACATCATCCTCGTGCCGGCGCTCATCGGCTACGCCAGTGCCCACGGGGGGCGGCTCCCCTTCGGCGGGTTCGGGGGCACGCTGCGGGCAATCGTGCGTACGCCGGGCCAGTTTTGGAGCTACATAACCTCCCAGGACCGGCCGTGGTACTTGTGGCAGATGGGTTTCAGCACGGGCTTGGTGTTCCTCGCCGCGCCAGAGATCGCCGCCATCTGCGTCCTCCAACTGGCCGTCAACGTGGTGTCGGACTTCGGTTACCAGCACCAGATCCTCTACCACTACACGATGCCGCTCGTCCCCGTACTCATCTGTGGCACGGTCTACGCCATATCGCGGTTGCGCACCCTGAGGTGGCGACAGGTCGCCACCTCGGTCGTGTTGTTGTGCGCGCTCTGGTCGTGCATCCTGTGGGGCGCGTCCCCTTTCTCCGACGTAAAACCCATTATCCCCAGCGCCAATTCGCCGACGTTCGTGAGCGACCGCCAGTTGCTGAGCAAAGTGCCGCCCAATGCGGTCGTGTCCGCCGTGGAAGAGTTCGTGCCCGATTTGGACCACCGCACCCGGATATACATGTGGCCCAACCCGTTCCACCAGGCGTACTACGGCAACCCCAAGTACGACGGCACGGATTGGCCCTTTTCGGCGCAGGTGCAGTACCTCGTGCTCCCCGCCTGCATCTCCTGTAACCAGGGTTCTTCTCCCTGGCTGCAGACCTTCGACGAGCTGGAGCCGGAGTTCAAGGTCGTGGCCCGCAACGCTAATTACGTGCTGTACGAGCGTAAGAGCTAGGACGACAAGGGCACCCGGGCAACGGGTTGGCCCGGCCCGGCGCGCCGGCCGGCCACGACCAGGCGGGCGAGGTGCTTGAAGAACAACAGGCCCTGGCGTACGGTCGCCTTCGAGCTCCCGGTCTGGCGGGGGGCAAAGTCGAAACCGACGTTGCCGACCCGTCCTGGCCGCGCCCGCACGACCACTTCCAAGAGGATCTTGTAGCCCTCGGGCCGCAGGGCCACCCCGTCCAAAAGCGATCTTTGTAGGGCGAACAGGCCGCTCAGAGGATCCTGCAACGGCCGGCTGGGCGGTACGAGAAGATGGACGAGCGAGCGGCACGACCGGGACACCAGGTGGCGCCAGGGCCCTGACAACCCGGCGTCCCCGCCCGCCCAGACATAGCGGCTCCCGGCGACCAGGACCGCCTCACCGGCCAGGACCGGTGCCACCAGGGCCGGCACGACCTCGGGCGGGTGCTGCAGGTCGGCGTCCATCACCACGATCACCGTGCCCCTCACCCTGGCGAACCCCTCCTGGACGGCGCCGCCAAGGCCGCCGGGGCGGGCGCCAGGGCGCCGGTGCAGCAGGTCGACCGGCAACCCGAGGCTTCTCAAGCTCCCCACGGCGTCGGGGGTGGGGTCGTCGGAGTCGTCGACGAACAGCAGCTCCCAGCCCCCCTCGACATCCTTCAGCGTCTCGGCCAGACGTGCCGCCAGGGGGCCGACGTTGGCGACCTCGTTGCGCGTCGGCACGACGACAGAGACGGAGCAGGTCTCAGCGGGCACGGCTACTGAGCCTAACCACACGCCCTTGGCACAAATCGGTAACCTGAACGTTAAGAGGAGGGGTTCCCGGTCGAAGGCCGTTCACCCGTCTCGACCAGTTCCTGGGCAACCTCGCGCAACTTGGTGTTCAGATGTTGTGAAGCCCGGCGCAGGATGTCGAAGGCCTGCTCGGCCGTGATCCGCTCCCGCTCCATCAGGATCCCCTGCGCCTGGCCGATCAGCTGGCGCGTGACAAGCGCCTGGCGCAGGTTCTCAGCCCGGCGCAGCTCCTCGTCGTGGGCCTCCGCCACGGACAGGGCCAGGCCGGCCAGGCCGGCCAGGACAAGGCCCCGGGCGCGGTCCACGGCCCCGAAGGCCAGGGGGAAACGGGCGTAGAGGTTGAGCGCCCCGATCACCGTGCCCTCGCCCACCAGGCACAGGGCCAGGACGCTGCGCACGCCGGACTCGGCGGCCTCCGGGCCGAAATTGGGCCATCTGGGATCCCCGGCCAGGTCCTCGGCGTAGACGGCGGTCCCTACGGCCATGCAGTCCAGGCACGGCCCTTCCTTTGCGCGGATCTGGCGAGCGTCCAATTGAGCAACCACCGCGTCGGTTTTCACGGTGGTGGTGATGTTCCCGGCCTTGAGCACGAACACGCCGGCAAAGTCACAGCCTTCGATGGTGGCGACGGCCAGGTCGACCACGGCCTGGAGCGTCAGTTCGACCCCCCCGGCCCGGAAAAGGCCCTGAGCCGTCTGGGTGAGGTTGACGATCAGATCCGTGGCAGGCCCGGCGGGGGGGGCGGGGACGTCTTCGCTGGCGGCCATCGCTACTAGGTCTACTCCCTCCGCGCCCCGTGTATATTGGAGCCAACCTTCGACCAAGAGGGCTTCCTGGCTACGTCGCCAGTTGCGACGGTAAAGGACACCATGTGGTGCGGGAGCCTTCCTGAGTCGGTCACCGGGCTTGGCTTCGCCGCCCCCGCTTACGCCGGTCTGCTGACGGTGTGCCCGTGACCGCCCCCATGTCCATTGCGCCCCCCTCGGCGCCGCGGGCGGGCAATGACAGTTACCTAGACCTGGCCCACCAGGTCCGCGCCGCCGGCCTGTTCCAGCACTCCCCCTGGCGCGACGGGGTGAGAGTGGCCCTGGTGTGCGGGCTCTACGCTGCCGGTTGGGCCGCCCTGGCCCTTGTCGGCAACTCGTGGTACCAGCTGCTCATAGCCGCCTACCTCGCCGTCGTGTTCGCTCAGGTCGGTTTCCTGGGCCACGACATCGGCCACCGCCAGGTGTTCGCTTCGCCCCGGTGGAACAACTTCGCCGGGCTGGCCTGCGCCGATCTGGCCACGGGCATCAGCTACGGGTACTGGGTGGACAAGCACAACCGTCACCACAGCCACCCCAACGAGATCGGGGCCGACCCCGATGTCGGTGCCGGCGTGATCTCCTGGACGGCCGAGCAGGCCGGCGCCAAGACCGGCCTGGGCCGGGTGGTGGCCAGGCACCAGGCCGCCCTGTTCTTCCCCCTGGCCTGCCTGGAGGCGCTGAGCCTGCACGTCTCGAGCGCGCGGTCCCTGGGCACCAAGCCGGTGCGGCACACGCCCACCGAGGCCGCCCTGCTCGTCGCCCATGCTGCCGTGTACCTGGGGGTGGTCTTCGTGGTCATGTCGCCGTGGCGGGCGTTGGCCTTCATCGCCGTGCAACAGGGCGTCTTCGGGTTGTACCTGGCCTGCGCCTTTGCTCCCAACCACAAGGGGATGGCCATGCCGGCACCGGGCCAGAAGCTCGACTTCGTGCACCGCCAGGTCACCACCTCCCGCAATGTGAGAGGAGGAAGGGCACTTGACGTGGCCATGGGGGGCCTCAATTACCAGATCGAGCACCACCTGTTCCCGACCATGCCGATGGCCAATCTTCGCCGGTGCCAGGGGATGGTGAGGACCTACTGCTCGGCCCACGGCATCGATTACTGCGAGACTTCGCTGGCCCGCTCCTACGCATTGTCCCTTCGCCACCTACGCGACGTCGGGCGGCTGGCCCGCCAGCCCCAGTAGGCCCGCCAGCCCTAGTAGATACGCACGAGCCGAAGCGTGTCGGTCACGGGTTCGGGGTCATGGAGCGAACCAGCCAGGACCACGACGACATCACCGGGCTTGACATAGCCCCCCGCCCGTACGGCTTGCACCCCGTAGCCGACCGCCTCGTCGATGGTCTTGGCCTGGGGCACCAGGACGGTGTCCACCCCCCAGCTGACTGTCAGCTGGCGGGCGGTGTCCGGGTGCGGGGTGGCAGCCACGATCGGGGCGGCGGGCCGGAAACGGGCGATGGCCCGGGCCGTGGCGCCGCTGTTGGTGCAGGCGACGATGACGGCGGCCTTCTCGTCGACGGCGGCGCGCCAGGCGGCGGCGCCGATGGCGGCGGTGATGCGCGACCCAATGGCCCCCTCAGCTCCGAAGTTCTGAGCCGGGAGGTTGTTCCCCCATAGGTAGCTGTCGAACTCCCTATCGGCTCGCCGGGCGATACGGGCCATGGTCGCCACCGCATTTACCGGGTCGATACCGATAGCCGTCTCGGCCGAGAGCATAACGGCGCTGGTGCCGTCGAAAACGGCATTGGCGACATCGGTGACCTCGGCTCGGGTGGGCACGGGGGAATTGATCATGGACTCCAGCATCTGCGTCGCGGTTATTACCGGACGCCCCCACGACACCGATGAACGGATGAGCTTTTTCTGGATGTGCGGCACTTCTTCGAGCGCCACGCGCACCCCGAGGTCCCCGCGGGCGACCATCAGGGTGTCGGCCGTCTGCAGGATGTTGTCGATGTCCTCCAGAGCCTCGGGCGTCTCCATCTTGGCGCACACGAGCACGCCCTTGCCGGCGAGCGCCTTGACCGCCTCCAAGTCGGCCGCCGAACGCACGAACGAGACGGCCACGCTCTCGATACCCTCTTCCAGCATGACTTCCAGGCGCTCGAGGTCTTCGGGCGTGGGCGTCTTGAGCGAGAGCCTGGACGCCGGACCGGTCACACCTGGCCGGCCCTGGACTTTCCCGCCCGCCATGACCCTGGCCTTCATGGAATAACCCACCCGTTGCTCGGCCTGGAGCGCCACGCCCCCGTCGCCCAAGGCGATCCGGTCGCCCTCTATCAGCGTCTCGACCAGCTCGGGCACGGACACCCCGATCGTGGTAGCACTGCTGGCCGGGGCGAGGCCGTGGGGAGAAAGCACGACTGTGCTCCCCGTAGCGAGCACCACTCCCCCTTCGGGGAAAGGAGTCGTACGGATCTTCGGCCCCGGGAGGTCGACGAGGATCCCGACGTCCGGTGCGGCCTGGCGGATCCGGCGCAACCGCGACACCGCCTCCTGGATCGAGCCGTGGGCCAGAGGCACGCGGGCGACGTCCATCCCGGCGTCGCGCATGGCGGACAGCGT
>CAYZVQ010000135.1:0-12204 GCA_964481925.1 uncultured Acidimicrobiaceae bacterium | reverse complement strand
AACCTCCGGCCAGCTCGCTGGTGGCGCGGACGTTGGAGATGGAGTACGTGGCCAGCGCGCTCAGGCTGCTGGGGCTGACGTTGACGCTCACGCCCGGGCTGGCACTGGCACCGATGGTGTAGGCGGCGGCCGCCGTGGGCAGCACGTCGTCGCTGGTCGACACCTTGAAGTCGCTAATCGTGGCGGCGGCCGGGTTGACGACATTGGCTATGGTCAGCGTGACGGAGTCCGCGGCGTTGATGGTAGTGCTCACCGGGACGGTGGCCGAACCGTCGCTCAGGGCTGCCCCCGTCGCTACGAAGTGCGTGTTCTCGGTGTTGTCGACGACCTCGACCCCAGAAACGCCGCTGAAGTTGGTCGGCCCGGCGGTCTCGCTGAGGAATATGTCACCACCGGACGGCACCGCGCTCGACACCTTGAAGCTGACGTTGTAGATGGTCGCCGCTCCGGCCAATGTCGACTGGGGCGAGACGGTGACGGCCGATACGGAATTGCCGAAAGTAATGGAGCTCGTCGTCACTGCCGTAGCGTTGCCGGGCACGACGATGACGTCGACGGCATCGTTGCCCGCCGATGCCGGCGGGTTGGTCCCCGTGGCGGTGATATTGAGCACGTCCCCTTCGGCCAGGGCATCGCCCAGGGCCAAGGTGACGCCGTTGCCCACGACCGTCGCCGAGGTCACCGGGTCCGAAACGGCGGACCCGCCGGGAGGCGTGATGGTGACGGTGTAGCCGGCGCCGCCCGTAGCGCTGTACCACGTGATGTTGCCGGTGCCGACGGTGACGTCGGAGTCCAGGAGAAGGGAATTTTCATCGGCGGTCAGGCCGGCCACGGTCACGTTGCTGATGGTGTACTGGGCATTGCTCCCAAAGCCGTAGGCCGACGCGGTCAGGTCGCCCGCCGACGTGCCCACGTTGATGGTGTTGGACGTGGCCAGCGTGCCGTTGGTCGAAGTGGCCACCGTGAAATAGAAGCTGCCCGTGGTGGACGGGGCGTCGGCGGTGAAGTACACCTCGACGGTGTTGCCGGCGTTGATGGAGCACGAGCTGGACAGTTCGATGGTGATCCCGGAGCTGAGGTCCGTGCCCGCGCCGCCGGCCCCGGCCGTGCCGCTCTGGATGCACGACCCACCGACCAGGTCGATGTTGGCCGGGGTCGACACCAGGGCCTCAGAGGGGGCCACGGTGATATAGCTATCGCTGGCCCCCGCCAGCCCGGAGGGAGCGGTGAAGCTCACCTCGAAGTTGCTGGCGCCGGACGCGGCCACGCTGCTGGGCGTGGCCACCACCGTGCTCACGGCTCCCGACGGGGAGCCGATGGTGTAGTCGTTGCTGGTCACGTCGGCATAGGCCGGCAGCGCGGTGATGGCCAGCCCGGCGCACAGGGCGCCAGTGGTCAGGACAACGGCCACGGCCATCGCCCGGGGACGACCACGGCCTCGCCTCGTCACCGGTCGTGAAGGATCTTGCTTGTGCATTTAGTTCGGCTTTCTACTAGTAGTGCAGGTCCGCCCCCCGAGCGCACCGCGCGGGCCCCTCTTGTAGAGCGCAGGCTACCTGCTCAGGGCGGACAAATGACGGACTCTGACAGGCCGAGAGGCAAGTGACAGCCCCGTTGGCACCTTGACGGCCGATGTGCAACGATCGCCTCACCCGAACGCCGCCTCGCCAAGTCGCCACCTACTACGGACCAGGAGGTCCTCCCTGTGGCCCTGATAGGACACGCCACCAGCCCGCACGACGACGGGCCAGGCAGGTCGCCCGAGGGACAAACCCCCCCGGGCGGACCGGGCCCGGGCAAGACAGGCGCCGGCGCCCTGGTGGAGACCAGGGGCATCGAGTACGTCCCAGAGGCAGAGCGTTGGGGCACCCCCTCCAAGCTGTTCGGCCTGTGGGCGGGGGCCGTCTGGAACGTCGAGTTCGTGGTGTACGGCACGCTGGCGGTGGCCATCTTCGGGTTGTCGTTCGCCCAGGCCGTGCCCATCATTATCATCGGGAACCTGTTTTATGTCCTGACCGGTCTGGCCAGCCTCCAGGGCCCGGTCGCCGGCACCACCGCCTTCACCGTCAGCCGGGCCGCCTTCGGGCCCCGGGGCAACCGGGTGCCGTCGCTGTTCAACTGGGTCACCCAGGTGGGCTTCGAGGTGGAGGGCATCGCCCTCATCGTGCTGGTGGCGGTGGCCATGTTCACCAAGGGCGGGGTCCAGGCCGGCACCGCCCTCAAGGCCGTCCTGATAATCGCCGCTGTACTGGTGCAGGCCCTACTGCCTCTCGTGGGCCACGCCGCCATGTTGAAAATCCTGAAATGGTTGGCTTACCCCTTCGTGGTCCTGTTCGTGATTATGGCGATAATCACGGCGTCAAAGGTCAACCTGCACGTGACCCCCCACGGCGCCGGGTGGGGCAGCCTGATGGTAGTCCTGGCCCTGGTTATTTCCGCCGGCGGGCTCGGCTGGACCGAGAACGCCAGCGACTACTCCCGCTACCTGCCCGCCACTACCGACAAGAAACGGACCGTGGCCGCCGTGGCCCTCGGAGGAGCCATCCCGTCGGTCCTGCTGGAAGTACTGGGCGCCGCCGTGGCCACCGCCGTCGCCCCCGCCCACGCCGGCGGGATCGCCTCGGTCACCGGCCTGGTCCAGGTCTTCCCCAGCTGGTTCATATGGCCCTACTTCATCATGGCCATCTTCCAACTGTTCGCCATAAACAGCGTCGACCTTTATTCGTCCGGCGTCACGCTGCAGAGCCTCGGGATCAAGCTCAAGCGTAACCACTGCGTCCTCATCGACACGGTGGTGTGCGGTGCATTTGCCGCCTACGCCGTCTACTCGTCGCGGTTCAGCCAACTGCTGGCGGATTTCCTTTTGTTTATTATCGTGTGGCTGGGCCCGTGGTTCGCCATCTATTTCGTGGACTACCTCCTGCGAGGTGAGCGTTATGAGAGCGGGGCGCTGTTCAATGAGCGCGGCGGCGTTTATTTCCGCCAGAACGGCATCCACTGGCCGGCGATAATCGCTCAGGCGGTCGGGATGGTCGCCGCCGTTCTTTGGCTGAACGCCTACTCGCCCTATGTGTCCATACTGTCCAACCACGTCGACGGCTCGGACTTCAGCGTCTTTATGGGCTTGGCGTTCGGCGGGGCGACCTACTGGTTGCTGGCCCACAAACCCGTTCGCGCCGAGGCCGGCGCGCCCACCAGGTAGCCTCGTCGCCATGCCAACGAGGCCTAAGCGCGCCCACCCCGCCGAGCGGACCGTCCTCGACAACGGCCTGAAAGTACTGGTCGTCCCGGACCGGACGGTCCCTCTCGTGGGCGTGGCCGTCGTGTACAACGTGGGCTTCCGTTCCGAGCCGGAAGGCAGGACGGGGTTCGCCCACCTTTTCGAGCACATGATGTTCCAGGGGTCGGCCCATGTCGGCAAGATGGAGCACGGCCGGCTGGTGGAGTCGGCCGGCGGGCGGATGAACGGCCACACCCTGCCCGACCTCACCGCCTATTACGAGGCCCTGCCGGCGTCGGCCCTCGAACTGGCCCTGTTCCTGGAGGCCGACCGCATGGCGTCGCTGTCGGTCTCCGAGGAGAACCTCCGTAACCAGGTCGACGTGGTGAAAGAGGAGATCAGGGTCAACGTCCTCAACCGTCCCTACGGAGGCTTCCCCTGGATCCTCCTGCCCGCGCTGGCCTTCACCTCCTACCCCAATGCCCACAACGGCTACGGGGATTTCACCCATCTCGAGGAAGCGACCGTGGGCGAGAGCGAGGACTTCTACGCCACCTTCTATAGCCCGGCCAACGCCGTGCTGGCGGTGGTGGGCGACTGCGCCGCCGACGAGGTCTTCGCCCTGGCCGAGCGCTACTTCGGCTCAATCAGGCGGCGGCGTGTGCCCAAGCGCGGCCCGTGGCCCGAGCCCCGGCCAAGCGCCGACCTCCACCGGGTCATCCGCGACCCCCTGGCCCCCCAGCCCGCGTTCGCCGTCGGCTACCGGACGACCGACCCCGTTGGCGACCTTGACCGGTACCTCATCTACGACGTCCTCGCCTCGCTGCTGGCGGGCGGTGACTCGAGCCGGCTCCGGGCCCGGCTCATCTACCGGGACAACAACGTGACCGACGTCTCGTGCCAGCTGGGGACGTTCGGCGACGACGCCTTTTTCGTCCGTGACCCGACACTGCTCCAGGTCATCGTCTTCCACCCGGGGACGGCGACCACCGGTGCCCTGCTCGAGGCCATCGACGAAGAGATAGGGCGGCTGGCCGAGGACGGGCCGGACCGCCAAGAGCTGGCCCGGGTGGTCAACACCTCGTCGGCCGACCTGTGGAGGAGCCTTGACTCGCTGATGGACCGTGCCCACATCCTCGCCTCGGTCGAGACCATTCACGGCCGAGCCGAGCTCGTCGAAGAGCTGGCCTCCCGCCTCGCCGCGGTCAAGGTGGCCGACGTGGCCGAAGCGGCGGCGGACCTGCTCTCCCAGCACCGGGCCGTGCTCGAGCTACAGCCGGCGGGTAACTGACATGGCCCCCAACCCCGCCAAGCGGGCCACCGCCAAGACCGCGGCCGCCCAGCGAGCCCCCGCCAAGCGGGCCGCCCCGCCGGCCCCCGCCCGGCCCACCACCAGGCCCCCTATCGGGCGCCTGGTCGCCCCGACGGCTCCCCGGCTCCTGGAGGCGTCCCTGCCCGGCGGCATCCATGCCCTCGTCGTCCGGCGGCCCTCCGTGCCTTTGGTCGAGGTGCGCCTGGCCCTCCCTCTGGCCGCCGACCAGATCCGCAAGCCCGCCCCCGTCAGCATCCTTTCCCGCTCCCTGTTCGCCGGGACCGACCGCCACGACCGGGTGGCGCTGGCCGGGGCCATCGAGGACCTGGGCGCCAGCCTCGACGCCCACGTGGGCGAGGACCGGGTCATCTTGAGCGGGGCCGTCCTGGCCGAGCACCTAAAGGAGCTCCTGGCCCTCCTCGTCGAGGTCATCACCAGTGCCAGCTACCCGCCGGACGAGGTCAAAGCCGACCGTAACCGGGCCGCGGACGAGACGCTGATCGCCCTCAGCCAGCCTGACGTCGTCGCCGCCCAGGCCTTGCGGCGCCGGCTGTTCGGCACCCACCCCTACGCCACCCCCATCCCGCCACCGGCCGCGTTGCGCCGCGTCGACGCCGCCGCTCTGCACGCCCTTCACCCCGTTGTGCTCAACCCCGCCGGCGCCCACCTGGTGCTCGTGGGCGACCTCCAGCCCCACCGGGCCGTGGGCCTGGCCGAGGAGGCCCTGGCCGCCTGGACGGTCACGCACGAGGTCCCGCCGGCCGACCTGCCGCCGGTGGCGGCCCCTCGCCCGGGGCCGCTCGAGCTCGTCCCCCGGCCGGCCAGCGTCCAGAGCAACCTGCGCATGGGGGGCAGCTTCGCCCGCCTGGGAGAGCCCGACTGGCCCGCCGCCTCGCTGGCCGAGCAGATCCTGGGCGGGATGTTCAGCTCCCGCATCGTCGCCAACATCCGTGAACGCAACGGTTACAGCTACTCGCCCCGCAGCTTCGTCCGCCACGGCCGGGCTGGGTCCTCGTTCACCATGGCCGCCGATGTGGCGACCGGTGTCACCGGTCCCGCCCTGGTCGAGATCTTCTACGAGCTGGGGCGCATCGCGACCCTCGGGATCAACGAGGAGGAGCTCGAGATGGCGCGGCGCCACTCGGTCGGGCGCTTCAGCTTCGACACGGCCTCCCTGCCCGGCCTGGCCACGACGCTGGCCAACCTGGCCATCAGGGGTGTCGACCTCGGCTACCTCACCGCTTACCCCAAGGCCGTCATCGCCGCCACCAAGCAGATGGTGGACGAGGCGGCCGCGCGCTACCTCGCCCCCAGCCGGCTGGTGACGGTGGTGGTGGGCGACCCCGAGGTGGTGACGGGCCCCCTGTCGGCCCTGGGCGAAGTGGCCTTGCGCTCCTGACGCTTCCCCTCAGGCGCCCGGCCCGACGCCGGCCGTGGTCACCTGCCGGGGCGTCCCAGCGGGCCCACTAGCGTTCCCAACATGCATTTTTCAGTTAGACGGACCGTTCCCCGCCCTGACCGTCAAGCCGGGCGGGTGTTGGTCGCGCTCGTTGCGCCGGCGGTGGCGACCGCGCTCCTGACAGGCGCCCTCGTGGGGGTGGCGACGACCGGTGCCGAGGCGGCGGTGGCGCCGACGACGAGCTCGCTCCTGGCCGCGGCCAAGGCCGCTATCTCCAAGCAGGGTGCGGTCCACCTGGAGGTCGATTCGAAGTCCACCACGGCCGCGGACGACGAGAGGGTGGTGGCCGACCTGGGCAAGAAGAGCGGGACGGAGTCCATCTCGACCGGCCTGGACGCGGTGACGATCGTGGTGACCCCGGCCTACGGCTACGTCTCAGGCAACCCCGGCGGCCTGTCCAAGATCGTGGGCCTGACCTCGGCGGAAGTCAAGAAGGTCGGCAGCAAATGGATAATCCTCAAGGCGGGCTCGAGCCAGTACACGAGCCTGGCGACGGACATCCGGGTCACATCGATCGCGACGCTACTGCCCCAGGTCAAGGGTACGACGGTGGCCACCGAGACCATTCGGGGGCCCGGGCGTGTCTACGTCCTCAAGTGGGCCACGGCGGCGTCGAGCTCGAACCCCGCGCTGTCGAGCACCATCACGTTCCCGGTGACGGGCCCCCCCCTGCCGATCCAGGAGGTGACGACGGCCAAGGGCTCCAGGGAGACGGTGACGCTGTCCAAATGGGGCGAGTTCGTCCATATCGCCGCCCCGCCGCTGAGCCAGACCATCCCCTACGCCAAGGTCTCGGGCTGAGCATCGCGGCCGCTAGCCGTGCCCCCCGCTACCAGCCATAGGGCGGCCGCGCAAGAGCTGGCCCGGCGCGACCCGGTCCTGGCCGAGCTCGTCCGGGTGGTGGGCTGGCCGAAAATACGGCCGTCCCAGCACACGCACTTCGGCGCCCTGGTGCGTTCCGTGGTCTACCAGCAACTGGCCGGGGCGGCCGCCGCCGCCATCCACGGCCGGCTGGTGCTCGCCCTCGACGGCGACGTCTCCCCCGCTGCCCTTCTCGCCCTGTCGGCCGAGACGCTCCGGGCCGCCGGGTTGTCGGCCAACAAGTCGGCATCGCTGCGCGACCTCGCCGCCAAGGTGCTCGACGGCACCGTGGTCCTCGACCCACGCGGCCTGGCCCGGGAAAGCGACGAGGAGGTGATCGCCAGGTTGTCGACGGTGCGGGGCGTGGGCCGCTGGACGGCCCAGATGTTCCTGCTCTTCCAGTTGCGCCGCCTCGACGTGTGGCCGGCCGGCGACCTGGGCGTACGCCGCGGGTACGGCCTGGCCTGGGGGGTGCCGATGCCCAGCGAACGTGAGCTCGGCCCCCTGGGCGACCCGCTGCGGCCCTACCGCTCGGTCGCCGCCTGGTACTGCTGGCGCGCCTGCGAGCTCTAGGAGGTTGCCCATGCCGCTAGTCCCAGCCGTGCGGACCGAGCGCCTGACCAAGCATTTCGGCGCCGTCACGGCCCTTCAGGACTTGGACCTCGAGATCGCGCCGGGCGAGGCGTTCGGCTACCTCGGGCCCAACGGCGCCGGCAAGACCACCACGATCCGGCTCCTGCTCGGGCTGGTCCAGCCCAGCGCCGGGAGGGCCGAGGTGTTCGGGCTCGACTGCCGGCGCCATGCCGTCGAAGCGCACCGCCACCTCGCCTACGTGCCCGGCGAGACCAACCTGTGGCCCTCGCTCACCGGGACCGAGACGCTCCACCTCCTGGGCCGGGTGCAGGGCCAGGTCGACGCCGCCTACCGTGACGAGCTCATCGAGCGCTTCGACCTCGACCCTTCCAAGAAGGTCCGCCAGTACTCCAAGGGCAACCGCCAGAAGGTCGTCCTCATCGCCGCCCTCATGTCCCGGGCCGACCTGCTCGTGCTGGACGAGCCCACCAGCGGCCTGGACCCGCTCATGGAGCAGACTTTCCGCCAATGCGCCCAGGAAGCGCGCCGGCGAGGCCAGACCGTCTTCCTGTCCTCTCACATCTTGAGCGAGGTGGAGGCGCTGTGCGACCGGGTCGGCATCCTCCGCGGCGGGTCGCTGGTCGAAATGGGGGCCCTTTCGGACATGCGCCATCTCTCCGCTCTCAGCGTCCAGGTCACGTTCGACGGGCCCGTCCCCGACATCTCCGCCGTCCCCGGGGTGAGCGAGGTGGAGGTGACCGGGAGCGTCGTGCGCTGCCAGGTGCTCGGTCCCATCGAGCCCCTGCTAAAAGTGCTGGCGCAGGCCGGCGTCAAGGAGCTCTTGAGCCAGGAGGCGTCCCTGGAGCAGTTGTTCCTGGCCCACTACGGGCCCGGGACGTGACCGCGGTGCCGGCCCGCCGCCCGGGGACGGTAGTGGCCGCCCGCACCGCCCGTCGGGCGGCCCGGTCCGGGGTGCTGTGGGGGTACGTGTTCGGCCTCACCGTGGCCTCCTCCGCCCTGAGCTATGCCGCCGCCTACAAGACCGCCGGCCAGCGCGACCGCTTCGCCGCCCTTTTTGCTGACAACACCGGTTTGGCGGCCATCAACGGCCCCGCTCACCAGATCCAGACGGTGGCCGGGTACACGGTGTGGAAGAGCTTCATGTTCCTCATGGTGCTCGGCGCCGTCTGGGGGCTGCTCACCTCCACCAGGCTGCTGCGGGGCGAGGAGGACGCCGGGCGCTGGGAACTGCTGCTGGCCGGCCAGACCACGCCCCGAGGAGGTGCGGCCCAGGCCCTGGGCGGCCTGGGCGCCGGCCTGGCCGTGCTCTGGTCCCTCACCGCGGTGATCACCGTCGCCGTGGGCCAGACCTCCAAGGTGCACATCTCCCCCGGCCCGGCCGTGTTCTTCGCCCTGGCCCTGGTGACGCCGGCCGCCATGTTCCTCGCTGCCGGCGCCTTGGCCGCCCAGCTGGCGTCGAGCCGGCGCCAGGCCGCCGGCTATGCCGCCGTAGCCCTGGGCGCCTGCTACGCGTTGCGGCTGGTAGCCGACTCGGGCACCAGCCTGGCCGGGCTGCGCTGGGCGTCCCCGCTGGGCTGGGCCGAAGAGCTCCAGCCCCTGACCGCCCCCCGGCCGCTGGCCCTGCTCCCCATCGTGGCCCTAACCGCCCTGCTGGGTGGCCTGGCCGTGTACCTGGCCGGGCGCCGGGACCTGGCTTCGGGGGTCTGGCCGAGCCGGGCGACCGCCCCGGCCCGCACCCGGCTCCTATCCGGGCCGACCGGTCTGGCCGCCCGTCTGGCCCGCCCCGCCGCCATCGGTTGGGCCGTCGCCATCGCGGCCACGTCCCTGCTGGAGGGCTTCATCGCCAAACAAGGGGGAAGCGCGTTGACGACATCGGCCAGTGTCGAGCGTGCCCTCTCGCGCCTGGGCGCCCGCGGCGGCAGCGCCAAGGCCTATCTGGGACTGGCTTTCCTGACCCTGGCCGTCATGGTCGCCTTCGTCGCCGCCGGCCAGGTCGGCTCGGCCCGGGCCGAGGAAGCCGAGGGGCGCCTCGACGACCTCCTGGTGAGACCGGTCCGCCGGTCCGGCTGGCTGGCCGGGCGGGCCGGCGTAGCCACCGCCCTCGTGGTGGCCGGGGGGCTCGTGGCCGGTCTATGCGCCTGGGCCGGCGCCGCCACCCAGAGCTCGGGGGTGGGCATCGCCACCCTGCTCGAAGCGGGGGCCAACGTCGTGCCCCCCAGCCTGTGCATCCTGGGCCTCGGCTTTTTGGCCCTGGGCGCCTGGCCCCGGGCTGCCGGCGCCGTCACCTACGGCCTCCTGGCCTGGTCGCTGCTCATCGAGGTGGTGGCCGGGGCGTCCAGCTCTTACCACTGGCTGCTCGACACCTCGGTGTTCCACCAGATGGCCTCGGCCCCGGCCACCGCGCCTGATTGGGCCAGCGCTGCCCTGCTCGTCCTGGTGGGGGCGGCGGCCACCGTCCTGGGCGCCGTCGCCCTGGAGCGCCGGGACCTGGCCGGCCAGTGATACCACGGAGCGCCCCGCGGGCGGGCTAACCCGCGGGCTCGAGGCTCCCACGTTGGGCTGAGGAGGGTGCGAACAACCTGAAGACGCCCCGAGGAGGCACAGGCGAAGCGATGGTAAAGTCCAGACCAAACCTTCTCCATGTCCACCTCCACGCGCGCGCGTCCCAACCCTGCCACGGACCGTCCCTGGGTGGTCGAGAGCCGCGGCCTCGACCCGGTGCCTGACAAGGACCGCCATGGGCGACCGGCCGAGCTGTTCTGGGTCTGGTTCGCGGCCAACCTCGGCATCATCGGCATCGTCTACGGGGCCATAATCGCCTCGCTGGGGCTCGACCTCTGGCAGGGGACGGTGGTTGCCATCGTCGGGTCGGCGCTTTCGTTCCTTCTCGTCGGGGTGCTCGGGGTGGCGGGTAAACGAGCCGGGTTGCCCATGCTCGTGCTGTCCCGGCTGCCCTTCGGTCGTTCGGGCAACATCGGCCCGGCCATCGTGAGCTGGGTGAGCCTGGTCGGTTGGGAAACCGTGACGGCGGTCATCGCCGCCGATGCATTGGCGGCACTGGCCGAAAGGACGCTGGGCCTGCCGGCATCGGACACCCTGGAGTTCGTCGCCCTGGTGGCGGTGGCGTCCATATCGCTGGTCCTCGGACGTCTGGGGCATGCCACCATCGTCGCCGTCCAGCGCATCGTGGCCTGGACCTTCGGCTTGCTCACGCTCGGGATCTGCCCCGTGCTGGCCCGGCGGGCGCACTGGTCGGCCCTGGTCCACGCCCATCCCGGCTCGCACCTGGCCCTGTTGAGCGGGCTCAGCATCGTCGTGGCCAGCGGCGGCATCAGCTGGGTGAACCTGAGCGCGGACTACTCGCGCTACCTACCCCGACGCGAGGCCGGCGCCAAGGTCGTTTGGTGGACGACGCTGGGCGCCACGCTCTCTCTCAGCGTCCTCATCGTGGTCGGGGTGCTCCTCTCCAGCGCCATCCCGGGCCTGGCCGGGGCGTCCAACCCGGTGGCGGCGGCCGGGGCCGTCCTGCCCTCGTGGCTGGAGGTACCGTTCCTGTTGGCCGCGCTCGGCGGCCTCCTGTCCCAGATGGTCATGGGGCTGTACTCGTCTGGTCTCGGCCTCCTGGTGCTCGGGGTACGGGTACGCCGCTCTCGCACGGTGCTGATCGACACCGCCGTCGTCGTGCTTGTGGGCTCGCTTTTTACTATCGTGCGCCAGGGTTTTCTGGCCCCGTTCGTCAGTTTCGTCGAGTTGCTGGCCTGTCCCATCGCCACCTGGGCCGCCGTGTTCGTAGTGGACATGGCCGTGCATCATCGCCCCGGCTCGACGCCCGAGGCCGGAGCCCGTGGGGACGAAGCCGCGCTCGCGAAAGTGCGGCCTTCGGCTCTTATCGCCTGGCTGGCCGGGACGGCACTGGGCCTCGCCTGCACCGCCTCGCCGCTGTTTACCGGCCCGCTCGCCCTGGGGGTCTTCGCCCGCAGCAGTCTCGGTTATTTCCTGGGCTTTTTCGTGAGCGGTGCCATATACCTGGTGGCGGAAGCAACCTCGTTACGGCGGTCCCGGTCGGCCCCCCCGCTCCCCCGCCCCGTCCGGGCTTCCTGATAATGCCGCGCCCGGCCCGCAGGCTCAGCTGAACAATGCTCACCTTTCTGATCGGAGGGGCCAGGAGCGGCAAATCGGCCTTGGCCTTGCAGTTCGCCCGTGCCGGTACGGCGCCGGTGACCTTCATCGCCACCGCCCAGGCCCGGGACGCCGAAATGAGCGACCGCATCTCGGTCCACCGTTCGCAGCGCCCACCCGCTTGGTCAACCGTGGAAGCCCCTCTGGACCTGGACCGGGCGCTGCGTGACGAGCCCGAGCGCACCACAGTCGTCATCGACTGCCTCACGGTCTGGGTGGCCAACCTGATCGAGGCCGGCGACGACGACGGGGTCGTGGCCCGGGCGGCCGAGGACGTGGCGCGCCGGGCCGGCGACCGCCCGGGGCACGTCGTCGTCGTGTCCAACGAGGTCGGCTCAGGCCTCGTGCCCATGGAGGCGCTGTCGCGCCGCTACCGCGACCTTCTCGGCCGCGTCAACACCACGTTCTGCGACCACGCCGGCCAAGCTCTGCTCGTCGTGGCCGGGCGGGTGGTACCGCTCCTGCCCCTGCCCGTGCCGCTGCCCGTGGTCCCCGCCCAGTCGATGAGCCCGTTTCCATGAGCCCGCGAAAGTGAGCACGGGAAAGTGAGCACGCGAAAGTGAGCACGCGAAAGTGAGC
>CAYZVQ010000134.1:0-12237 GCA_964481925.1 uncultured Acidimicrobiaceae bacterium | reverse complement strand
CTCGGTGACAAAGGCGAACTCCCGGGTGCGCTCGGCGGCCAGGACCCGGCCGTCTACCCACTACCGTCGCCGGAGCGCCCACCAACGGGCAGGTGACTGGGCGGGTCGTCGATCCCCGGGCCCGGGAAGTGGTCGGCGGCTTCGCCGGTGCCATGGGCCCCTCGAACTACTGCGGGGCTCGGGTTATCTTGCCTTGAAAGCGACTCAAAAGCCCAGGCAGCGCAAGTGCGACCGGTGGCCGTCGAGTGTATCGGTGCACTCGTCGGCGTGGTACCGCCTGAGCTCCTCGCCTCCCTCGACGAAGCGTTGAGGCTTCATCTGGCCCTGTAGGCAAATCCACCGGTGAACATGTAATCTACACATCTCCTTGGTGGGCCCGGCCCATCGCGTGGACGCCATCAACCTGGTGCACTACCTTGCCCTTCGTCACGGCGACGTCCGGCACCTGCAGCGCTGGCTGGGAGCGCGAGGGCTGTCGTCGCTGGGACGCTGCGAGGCACACGTGCTCGCTACCGTCGAAAGCGTTCGCACCGCGCTCGACGGGACTGAACCGCAACCCGGGCCGACCGCGGAGAGTTTCGAAGCCGGCCGCTCCGCCCTCGACCGCAACACCGACGCGCTTTTCGGCGCGCGACCGCCGGGGCGGGTTCCCCGGATCATGGTGACCCTGCCCTCCGAGGCTGCCGACGACTTCGCCCTTGTCCGCCGCTTGGTGTCCAAAGGGATGGATGTGGCTCGTATAAATGGCGCCCACGACGGCCCCAGCACATGGGAGCGTATGGCGGTCAATGTTCGCAGGGCCTCCTCAGATGTCGGGCGGCCCTGCCGAGTGTCGATGGACTGCACCCTACCGGGCGCATTCGACGCGGCCCGCGTCGGCCAACGGGTGATACTCGATGATGGGAAGCTGACGGGGCTCATCGACGGGGTCGCCGACGGCGAACTTCGTGTCCGGATCGTCTCCGCTTCGGCCAAAGGCTCTCGGCTGCGCGCCGAAAAAGGGATCAACCTTCCCGACACCGACCTGGCCGCCGGAGCGGTGAGCGACGCCGATATGCCCCTCCTCGAGGTCGCCGCCGTGCATGCAGACATGCTTGCCGTGTCCTTCCTGCGCCACGAGCGCGACGTCGACGAGATCCACCGATATCTAAAGACGGCCCACGCCGAGCACCTCGGCTTGGTCCTGAAGATCGAGACCACCGCCGCCTACGCCCGGCTGCCCGAAATCCTGCTGCACGCCATGCGCTCTCCCCTCGTCGGGGTCATGATCGCCAGGGGCGACTTGGCCGTCGAAGCCGGTTATGACCGCCTCGCGGAGCTCCAAGAGGAGATCCTCTGGATCTGTGAAGCGGCACACCTCCCGGTGATCTGGGCCACCGAAGTCCTGGACCAGTTGGCCAGGACGGGCCGCCCGTCCCGCGCCGAGGTTACCGACGCCGCCATGGGACAACGGGCGGAGTGTGTCATGTTGAACAAAGGGCCCCACGTCGACGCGGCCATCGTCTTCCTTGATGACATCCTGCGGCGAATGTCCCGCCATCAACGCAAGAACACACCGCTCCTTCAACCCCTCGATAGTTGGAACAAGACCGACATGCAGCCATGAAGGGCTGTGAGTCGCTGGAGGGGAGCTAGTGTTTGGCGATTTGAAGCCGGCCTCGTGCCGTAGGCGGTGCTCCATCGTGTAGAAGCGGACCTCATGGCCGTCAGGGTCGTGCAGCATCGGCAGGATCCATCCGATGCTGGCGAAATGCACACCGGCGTGCTCCTCACCCAGGGCGCTGAGGTGGCCGCCAGAGCTTGGATCGATCCCCGGTCAGGCACACCGATGCTGAAGCCTGTGCTTGGGGCGAGGTGCCCACCTCCACCTGGCTGGCTACGGCCCACGTACGGCCGCCGTCGGCCGAGCGTTCCACCACCAGGCTGGATCTTCCGACGGCCACCGGCACCACGAGCCTGAGGGTTCCGGGCCCCCCGGGAACGCGGACCGTGGCGTCGGCCGGTAGCCTTCGTTGGTGCATAAGGAGGACGACATGGCCACAGTGACGGACTGGCGAGGCCTGGGTGAAGAGCTGACCGGGTCGTTGCACCTGGCGACGCCTCCTATCGGCATCACCTTCAGCTCGGAGCGTCCCCCGGGAGTGGCGAGCTTCGATGCCCCAATGAGCGAGCCGGCGGAAGACGGCCGCAGAGGGCGTGTGGCCGCAGGCTGCGTCTTTTGGGCCCGGGCGGCCCGGGCCACGTTCTCGACCGTGGCCGAGGACCACGGCAACTGCAGCGTCGGCCGCTTGACGCACGGTCTGGCAACGCTCGCCGATGTTGCCGACAACGGCGACGTTGCCGCGCTCCTCGGCTCGGGTTGGGTCACGCCCGAAGGTGTCAGCCAGATCCCTGTGGTGACCGAGCGCCCGGGCGCGATCACCTACGGACCGCTCACCGAGACTCCTGACAACGTCGACCCCGACGTCGTCCTGATGCGGGTGAACGGTCGCCAGCTCATGGTGCTTTCCGATGCCATCCCGGGGTTGCGCGTCGAAGGCAAGCCTCAGTGCCACATCGTGGCAATTGCCAAGCAGGACAAGGTCCCCGCCGCCAGCGTCGGCTGCGCCCTGTCCCGGGCACGGACGGGCATGACCCCGGACGAGATGACTTGCGCCCTCCCGGCCGGCAGCCTCGCCGAAATCGTCTCCGCCATCAAACAGACGGCGGAGACCGACGCGGTCGTTGCCCGCTATGCCGCACAGGACGCCCGCCGCTTCTCCTGAGCCCGGTCGATGGGTCGATGGCTCGATGAAGCTGAAGGAGCGCTACCCGGGCGTGCTGCCCATCATTTCTTGGCCGGCTCGAAATACGGGTTGGTGCCGGCGGCGTGGTCGGTCACATCTACGATGCGGACGATCTCGGGCACCGATTGCTTGATGGCTACCTCGATCCCTTGGCTGAGAGTGACCGCCGCCATACCGCAGCCGGCACAACCGCCGCTCAGACGGAGATAGGCGGCCCCGTCTTCCACCGCCACGAGGTCGGCCCGGCCCCCGTGGGCGGCGATGGACGGGTTGACCTGGGCGTCGAGCACTTGGATGACGCGCTGGGCCACGTCGCCGCTTAGGTCCGGCGGCGGCCCGGTCATGGTCGGGCTGGCCCGGGGCACCGGGGGGCGGTTGGGGTTGCGGATGCTCATACCCCCGGCCAGGAGATCACGGTTGAGATCGAGCACCGAGCCCACCATGTTCGGGGCGCTAGCCGCGGGGACCACGATGGTCAGGCCCGCCTGGGACCCGGTCCAGGCGGCGGGCCCGGCGTCCCGAGCGGCCTGGAAGTACATGTCGTATGTGTAGGCGTCGCCGACCGTCCCGCTGATCTCGACCCACAGGGCCAGCGACTCGGCCACCTCTCCCTCGTCGCGGCGCAACTCCAGCACCTTGGCCAGCGCTTTATCTGTAAGGGTAAGGACCGGCGCCTCGTCGGGACCGTTGTCAGTCATGGCTTTGTCCCCATCGCGGTCGGTAGCGCGCCATCCTAGGGTAATGGCGCGCGTTCTCCTGCTCTTGCCCACTGAGACTTATCGGGCCAAGGATTTCCTGGACGCCGCCCGGCGCCTCGACGTCGACGTCGTCGTGGGCTCCCCACGACGCCAAGCCATGGCCGGGGCCATGGGAGACCGGGCCGTGGTCGTCCCCCTGGAGAACGTCGACGCCGCGGTGCAGGTCATCGCCGCTCTGCATGACCGTCTGGCGCTGGACGCCGTGCTGGCCGTCGACGACCAGGGCCTGGTCGTGGCCGCTGCCGCGGCGGCCCGTCTGGGGTTTGCCCACAACCCCATCGACGCCGTGGCTGCCACCCGTGACAAGGCTGCCCTGCGAGCCCGTCTGGCCGCCGGTGCGGTAGCCCAACCCGCGTACCGGGTCGTCCCACCGTCTCAGAGCGTGGCGGCCGCCGCCGCCCAGATCGGCTACCCGTGCGTGGTCAAGCCGGTCTCGCGATCGGGAAGCCAGGGCGTCATCCGGGCCGATGACGAGGTCGAGGCCGAGGCCGCCGCCGAACGGGCCCGGGCCATAGTCGGGCCCGTTGAGCCCCTCCTGGTGGAGGCCTTCGTCCCCGGGACCGAGGTGGCCGTCGAGGCCCTCCTGGTGGATGGGGCCCTTCAAGTGTTGGCTGTGTTCGACAAGCCCGACCCGCTCGATGGGCCTTTCTTCGAAGAGACGATCTATGTCACCCCCTCCCGCCAGTCGGCCGCGGCCCAGGCCTCCATAGCCGGGACCGTGGCGGCGGCGGTGGCGGCGCTGGGGCTGCGAGAAGGCCCCGTACATGCCGAGCTGCGCCTCGGGAAGGACGGTCGGCCGGTGGTCATCGAGGTGGCGGCTCGCTCGATCGGGGGCCTGTGCGCCCGGGCGTTGCGCTTCGGGGCGGGCGTCAGCCTCGAGGAGGTCATCGTGCGCCATGCCGTCGGTGCCGGCCTCGACGGGCTACGCCGCGAGGCTCAGGCTTCGGGGGTGATGATGCTGCCTATCCGGGCCGGCGGTGTCCTCGAGAAAGTGTCCGGCCAAGCCGAGGCCCTGGCCGTGGACGGCGTGGTCGGCCTCGAGATCAGCATCGCGCGCGGCCGAGCGGTGGTGCCCCTGCCTGAGGGTGACCGGTACCTGGGGTTCGTCTTCGCGCGGGGCTCGACGCCGGCGGATGTCGAGCTCGCCCTGCGCCGGGCCGAGGCGGCCCTCGAGGTTGTCGTCCGTCCCGGTGCCTGACCGGGCGAACATGGGCCACCAGGTCGGCCGGGGCCGTCGCCGGCGAGCACGACCGGTGGCGGTTGGCATAGGCTCGATTGGTGAAGGTCCTGGTGGTGTCCACCTACGAGCTGGGCCACCAACCCCTGTCGGTGGCCTCGGTTACCGCATCTCTACTGGCCGCGGGCCACGAGGTGCGCTGCGCCGACGTGGCGGTCGACATGCTCTCGGCCGACGATGTCGACTGGGCCGAAGGGGTCGCCCTGTCGGTGCCAATGCACACGGCCATGCGCCTGGCCATCCGGGTGGCGGGTGGCGTGAGGGCGCGGCGGGCCGGCCTGCCCCTCTGCTTGTTCGGCCTGTACGCGGTGGCGGCCGCAGATCTGACGGCGGGCGGGCGGGGCGATGCCTTTGTCGCCGGCGAGTTCGAACCCGGGGTGGTGGCCTGGGCCGGCGGCGCCGACGCCGGCGGGGCCGTCCAGTTGGGACGCTTCGACGCCCGGGTGCCCGAGCGTCGGTTCCTGCCTGAGCTCGGCCGCTACGCCCACCTGGCGGTCGACGGGGAGCTGCGTCTCGTCGGTTCTGTGGCCGCCAGCCGGGGCTGCTCGCACCGCTGCCGGCACTGCCCGGTCCCCGTCGTCTACGACGGGCGCGTCCGTCCGGTGGCCGAGGACGTCGTCTTGGCCGATGTCCACCAGCTGGTGGACGCCGGTGCTCGCCACATCAGTTTCGCCGATCCCGACTTCCTCAATGCCCCCCACCATGCCCGCAGGGTCATGGCCGCCGTGCATGACCACTACCCGGGGACCACCTTCGACGCCACCATCAAGGTCGAGCACCTGTTGCGCTACCCCGAGGTGCTCCCCGAGCTGGCCGAGGCCGGTTGCGCCTTCGTCGTCAGCGCCTTCGAGTCGGTCAACGACCGCATACTCGCCGTCCTGGACAAGGGCCACACGGTGGCCGACATGTCGGAGGTGGTGATAGCCCTCCGGGCTCACGGCATCGAAGTGCGACCGTCGTGGCTGCCGTTCACGCCCTGGACGACGCTGGACGACGTGGTGGGACTGGTCGACTTCGTGGTGGCCCACGACCTGGTGGCCAACGTCGACCCCGTGCAGTACAGCGTGCGCCTGCTCGTGCCCGACGGTTCGCTGCTCTTGGCCGGACCGGCTATGACCGCCCATCTGGCTGGTTACGACCCGGCTCGGCTGGGTTGGAACTGGTCCCATCCCGACCCGGCCGTCGACCACCTCCAGGTGGAGGTCGCGGCCCTGGTCGAGGCGCGGATCGGGCAGGGCCCGGAGGAGACATTCGCTCAGGTCGAGGCGCTAGTCCGCTCGTACGTGCCCGAAGCACCGGCGCCACCGCCCCGGGGGGCGGTTTCGGCCGGTCCCGTGGGCGAGCGGGCCAGGCTCACCGAGCCCTGGTTTTGCTGTTCCGAACCAACCGAGGCTCAACTCGCCCCGCTGGCGCCGTTCGTCTGAGGTCCGCAGCGCCGGCCCTGCCGGCGTTCGGCAACGGGATCCGCCAGGATGGGGCCAATGCCATCTTCTGGCGGGCCCGATGCCGTCATCGACAACCCAGCCGAACACCGCTTCGAAGCCGGTGCCAACGGGGGCCGAGGGCGCTTGGTGTACCGGCGAGACGGCCAGAGACTGGTGTTGGTCCACACGGTGGTGCCCGAAGCTCTGCGCAGCCAGGGACAAGGCGGGCGGTTGGTCGCAGCCGCGGTGGAGGCGGCCGTCGCCGGCAGTCTTATCGTCGTCCCGGGATGCTCGTTCGCCTACTCCTGGCTACGAGAGCACCCCGAGGTGGAGGGACGCGTGAAGATCGAATGGCCCGTCACCTCGCGCCAACCCTCGTCCAACTGGTTGCCAGAGCAACAACCTGGGGCGGAGCACTGACGGACGAAAGGCCGCCAGCGGCTCCCGGCCCCGATTGTCGGGGAGATCGTGTTGAATTTCCAACTTGCCATCTGTCAAGGGCCAGTTGTCCAGCGCATATCATGGACCACCGGTTACCAAGGTCGTTCACCATGGTTGCAGACACCAGCCGTCCGACAGGTGGCATGAAAGGAGCCCATGGTACAGGCCGATAACCCAAGGCACGGCAGCCCTCGGGTCAGCATGCGCGACATTGCTCGACAGGCCGGTGTGTCACCCGCCACAGTGTCTGCTTTCCTCTCGGGCAAGCGGCCCGTGTCACTTGCCACCCGAGCGCGGCTCGAAGCGGCGATCAAGATGCATGGCTACCGAGCCAACGCATCCGCCAGGGCTCTCGCCCATGGGCGGACAAATACGATCGGCTTGCTCATCCCTCCCCAAGGAAGTGCACTCTCATCTTTTGCTGTCGACTTCATCGCCTGTGTGGTCCAGGGCGCACAGGCTGCCGACTATGACGTGCTCGTGTCAACCTCGCTTGAAGAGCGCCAGGTCTTCGCCCGCCTCATCGAAGAGCAGCGCGTCGACGGGGTCATACTGCTCGAGGTTTCGCTGGAGGACCAACGTGTCGACCGCCTCCAGGCGGCCGGCGTCCCCTTCGTGACAGTGGGGCGCACGGCGCACACTGACGGTTACACCTGGGTTGACATCGATTTCGAGGCGTTAGCGCGGGCCTTTGTACGCCACCTGGCTGATTTACGTCATCGGCGCATTGTCCTGTTCAACACCGAGGAAGAACTGTACGCCCGCGGGTTCGGCCCGGCGCGTCGCGCTCAGGACGGGTTCCTCCGGGCCTGCGACGAGCTCGGTGTCACTGGCCGCGTCGTCTACAGCGAGGTCAACCCCGAGTCGGGGCTCCGGGTAACTCAGGACTTGCTGTCCGAGGGCGGCGACTTTACCGCTATCGCCGTCATCAACGATCACGCTCTTTGGGGTATCTACCAGGCTCTGGCCAGCGCCGGGCGGCGGATACCACAAGACGTCTCGATTATCGCCCTGGCGGACTCCCGATGGCCGGAGGCGCTGTCCCCGCGTCTGACCGCCGCTCACCACCCGGTCGAAGAGATGGCGGACGAGGCGGTACGGTTCTTGGTCCGCCTTCTCGAAGACCGGGCACACCCTCCAGTTAGCCGCTTGTTACAGCTACCGATCATCCTGCGCGAATCCACGGCTGCCGCGCCGTTCGCGCCTTACGCCGCCGACCGGGCTCTGGACGACCCTGGTGCCAGGCACGACCGAAGCGTGGTGGCCCAGGGGCACGAAGCGCATGAGCGGGCGGGGTGAGCTAAGTCCCCCGGGGCCCGAACTCGGCTCCTAAGGCCATCCGAAGTCGAACCGGTTAGATAGCTCTTGACCTGCGTGCTCTCATCATGTACGTTGACCTGTCAGTATGCGGTTTGACTCCGAAATCCGCACGCTGAGGGGGCAGTATGACGCGATCGGCGCTTCTGGCTGAGGTGCCCACAACGGCTCGGCCCGAGGACATGGGGGGCACTATGAACGCAAAGGGATGACAGCACTAGGCGCTTTGAAAAGGCTTCCCGCCTGAACCCGCGTCAGGGGCGGCCGTCGCCCCGAGAGTGACCAATCAGGGGCTATCTCCCATGGGCCAAGCCGAAGGCCTTTTTCAGCGCGCCGTCTAATCAGGGCTCATGACCCGCCACGGCGGGCTCGAAGATAGGGAACCTTCGCAGTCCCAACCACCATCACGCACCCGAAGGACACCGTGACGTCTCTTTTTCCTCAGGCTGACGACGAGATCGCCATGCCGAGGTTCATCGACGATGATCAGGCTCTCACCTGGCGCTCGGGGCCGGAGCTTGTACGTATTGAGCCCTGGGGCAACGACTCCTTACGCGTCCGGGCCGCGCTCAGCGGCCTCTCAGAAGGGCACGGTGCCCTTACGGCACGACCGCCAGCGCGAGCAGTATTGAAACAAGAGCGCGGCACAGCGACAATAACCGTCGGGGCCATAACCGCCGCGGTCGATGCGGCGGGCCACATCCGGTTCCTTCGGACTGATAGTGGTACCGAACTGCTGGCCGAAAAGCCGATCCACTTTTGGTGGCCAGGGGCCCGTAACTTCACCGCCACCGGCAACGGGTACCAGCAGCTCGAACAGTCCTTCGCCGCTTATGACGACGAACGGCTTTTCGGGCTGGGCCAGCACACGCACGGGCGCCTGGACCAAAAGGGCGTGGTGCTCGACCTCGTACAACGCAATGCCGAAGTCAGCATCCCTTTTCTGTTGTCGAACCGGGGGTACGGATTGCTCTGGAACAACCCGGCCGTCGGCCGCGTCGAACTGGGGCGCACGGCAACGCGTTGGGTATCGGATAGTGCTCGCCAAATCGATTATTGGGTCACCGCCGGCTCGCCGGCACAAATCACGGCCCGTTATGCCGACGTCACCGGCCACGCCCCCATGCTGCCTTCGTGGGCAGCTGGTTTCTGGCAGTCAAAGCTTCGCTACCGGACCCAGGAGGAGCTCCTTGAGGTGGCGCGAGAGTACCGCCGCCGTGGCCTGCCTCTTTCCGTCATCGTTGCTGACTTCTTTCACTGGACCCAGCTCGGCGACTGGCGCTTTGAGCCTAGCGAATGGCCGGACCCTCGAGCCATGGTCGATGAGTTGTCCGCCATGGGGGTACGCCTGATGGTGTCGGTGTGGCCGTCGGTCAGCGTGATGTCGTCGAACTACCAGACCATGTTCGACGCCGGTTATTTCATCGCCACCGAACGAGGCGCCCTCCATCACGCGGACTGGCCGGACCGCCATGCGAGCGCCCGGCTGCCGGTCGCCTTCTATGACTCCACCAACCCCGAGGCTCGTGAGTACGTATGGGACCAGCTACACGCCAACTACTATAAATATGGCATAAAGCTGTTCTGGTTAGATGCTTGCGAGCCCGAACTAAAGCCAGGCCACGTCGAGAACCTTCGCCTTGCTGTTGGGCCGGGAAGGGAAGTCCTGAACCGTTACCCGGCCGACCATGCGCGCACCATTTACGACGGCATGCACGCCGCCGGCGAACACGACGTCGTAAGCCTGATGCGGTCGGCGTGGGCCGGGAGCCAGCAATGGGGCGCCTTTTTGTGGTCTGGCGATATCCCGGCCACATTCGAGTCCCTGGCCACCCAGGTCCGGGCCGGCCTCAATGTGGGCCTGTCCGGTATCCCATGGTGGTCAACTGACATCGGGGGCTTCCATGGAGGTGACCCGGGCAACCCAGAGTACCGTGAGCTCATTGTCCGCTGGTTCCAGTACGGGGTGTGGTGCCCCCTCTTCCGGCTACACGGGGACCGACTCCCCCGCAGCCCACTTTCTCAGGCCATGTCCGGCGGTCCCAACGAGGTCTGGTCTTACGGTGATGAGGTCTACGCCATCCTGGCCGACATTTTGCGGCTCCGAGAACGCATAAAACCATACGTGCTCGAGCAAATGGCCTCGGCCACTGAACGCGGGGTGCCGCCTATGAGACCGCTTTGGTTTGACTTCCCGGCCGACGCCGGCGCCTGGGACATCGAGGACGAGTACTTGTTCGGGCCCTCAGTGCTCGTCGCTCCCATCACCAGCTTCGGTGCACGGTCTCGAAGCGTGTACCTTCCCGAAGGGGCGCGCTGGACCGACGCGTACAGCTATGAGGTGCACAGTGGCGGTCAATGGGTCACCGTCGCCGCACCCCTTGAGCGCCTGCCCATATTCTTGCGCGATGGGGCCGTCGGGCTCCCGCCGCTCTACCCAGCCCCCGGCCCGCTCGCCGGTGAATGAGCCAGCTACGCCGCGCCGTTTTGATTAATTTGTACAGAAAGGGGGATATCTCGAAGCATCACCTTACGAGTTCGCACGCCCGTGCGTACCGTCTGGAATACTTCTCTGACCGCGCGTTGTCTCCGCCCAATTATGTCTTCCGATACGACCGAAAGAGGTTACTGCCAATGGTATCAACCAACAGCTTTCGCCAGGGCTGCCGAGGCGCCCTGTCTGGGAAAAGGGTTATTGCTGCCGCCAGCGCGTGCAGCCTGATGTTCGCACTGACCAGCACTTCAGCAGAGGCGTCCACGATGAGGCCCGCTCTCAGCGGCACTCTCACAATGAACGTGTTCACCTTTACCACGCCGGTCATGCAGCCGGTCATCGCCGCCTTCGAGAAGCTCAACCCGGGGGTGACGATCAAGGCGGCCAACGTTGTCAATACGCCTGACACCTACGTGCCGCTGCTCCAGACTGAGCGCCTCGCCGGTAACGAGCCCATGATCGACGAGACCTACGACGTCCTGACCCCGACCCTGGAGGTGGACGGCCTCATAGGCGACCTTACGCCGGACTTGAAGATGGGCGAGCCTTATGCGCAGAACTACTGGCTCCCCACCTTTGAGGCGTCCTACATCCCACCCAAGGGAGCTCCGTTCGGCGTGGGCCAGGTGTTCGCCTTGGCCAACGAGGCCGACGCCACCATAATCATGTACAACGAAAATGAGTTCAAGGCCGCCGGCGTCCCGTTCCCGACCAACAACTGGACCTGGAGCGACATGCTCGCCGACGCGGCCAAGCTGAAGATCGGCTCGGGGGCTTCGCAGAAGCAGTACGGTGCCTGCCTGCGCCCCGACTGGCAGGCCGAGTACAACCCGGTCCTAAAGGCTTACGGTGTGACCGCGTTCACCGAGACGACGCCAACCCTGGACACCCCCGCGGCCCTGAAAGCGTGGGCGCTCATGATCGACCCCCTGCTCAACGGCGACGCCGTGCCGGAAGCGCAGCAACAGGCCAAGAACGGCTCGTCCGGTTGTGAGCCCTTCTTCGAGTCGGGTGAGGCCGCCATGTCCATCGAGGTCCGCGGCAACCTGCCAGGTCTCCAGCAAGCCATTGGGAGCAAGTTCGCCTACAACGTCGTCCCGATGCCCTCCATAACTGCCGCCGACGGTATGCAGGTCATCCCGACCGGTGGTGGGAGCCTCGGCTGGGGCCTCGCCCCCAACGCGGTCCACAACCCACTGGCCCTCGCCTTCTTGCATTATCTGTTCTCGGCCGCCGGCCAGGCCGTAGCGGAAAAGACCTTCGGCGTCGTCCCGGCAGTGGCATCTCTAAATGGCCCGACGGCGCTGTGGAGGACCCAATCTGGTGGCCCGGCCAATAGTGAGGCTTACGTGATCGCCGCCAACACGGCCACGATTGCCCCGCAGACGCCAGGCACTGTCTTCACACTGTCCAATACCGACGTACCCAACGCCGTGACAGCCGCCACCACGGGCGGCCAGTCCATCGCTAAGGCGTTCACCAACCTCCAAGCGGAGATGATCGCGGCCTACGCGCTGAACAGCTAACACCATCGGGGTAACGTTGCCCCACTTGGACAAGGGACCAGGCAACGGCCGGCTCGACGCAGAGCCGGCCGTTGCCGTGACGCAGCGCTCGACCACCTGCAGCGTCCTCTGGTCATTCCCGCTTTGATGGCACCGCTCTTATAACCTGGAAGGCCGGGGACGCATCCGTTGTGACTCAGGTGACTAATCCACCGCTGCTGGACACCAGAGTGCCGGGGCCGGCTTTGCCGTCTCGCACCTCGCGCCGGGACGGG
>CAYZVQ010000133.1:0-12365 GCA_964481925.1 uncultured Acidimicrobiaceae bacterium | reverse complement strand
AAGCGTGTTCCTCAAGGCTAACAAAGAAGTCGGGTCAGAGAAGAGGTGTTCGTAGTTTTGTAGGCCGACAAAATGCTGGGGACCCTGGCCGGACCAGCTGGTAAGGCTATACCAAAGGCTAGTTAGCATGGGGACAACTAGGAAGGCGGCATAGATAAGGACGGCAGGCGCAAGGAACGCGTAGGGGACAAGGCCGCGTGTGGCCAAGTCCTCAAGCCGACGCCGAAGAGACGAAGGCTCCTTAAGCGATCGAGAAGGGGCGTCGCCGATTAAGGCCGTCCTGCGCGCTGGGGGCAGAGACAATGACCCCGGTCCTCCTTTCGCCAGAGTGCTTGGGCCACGAGTGCCCACTTGTGTGCCACATCCTAACGGTTAGGCCTGCCCGCCGGGGGGTGCTGGCGGGCAGGTCCGACTTATGGCGCGAGGCGCTGGTTACTTCTTGGCCGCGGCGACAAACTTCTGCATCTGGGCGGCGGCGTCCTGCGGGGTCATCTTGTCTCCGCCCACCGCCGTCTGAAGGGTGAAGTAATTGTCGACCAGCTCAGTGCCCAGGGCCTCGTCCTGGATCAGGTAGCCACCGTACTTCCCGAAGCTGAAGATCTTGTGGGCCAGGACATCAGCCTCGGAGGCGCCCATAGGCAATCCATTGTTTGTCGCTGTACTACCACCATAGAAATACTTTTGTGACTGAGCCGGCTGGATGAACCAGTTCCAGAAATCACCCAATGCGTCCAGGCGAGCGCCAGTCACGTGCGTGCTGATCAGGTATTGCTGACCAAAACCGGCAAGGCGTGCGGGGCCGGCGGAGCCCGGAGGTGCGAAGACATCGAAGTCGGCTAAGTTTGCGCCGGCCGAAGTGATGTTGAGCGTCCCCCACGGTCCCTGGATCTGCTGGGCGCACTTGCCTGCGGTGAAGAGTGCGACTGTCTCGTTGGGGTTTGAACCGAGCCAGCCCTTCTCGACCCACCCTTGGTCGGACCACTTCTTGAAGAGGCTGAAAGCCTCAACTACTGCTGGGGTGTTCCAGCTCGCCTCGAGAGCCAGCAGCTGGTCGTGCAGCTTCGGCCCGGCGGTGACCTCCAGGAGATGCTCGAACAGGCGCATGATGTCCCACCCGTCAATGGCGGCTTCGCCAGCCGGAGTGATGCCGGCCTTTAGGAGCTTGGTGTTGACCTGTTCCCACTCGTCGTAAGTGGTCGGCACCGAGACGTCAGCCTTTGCGAACAGTGTCTTGTTGTACCAAACAGGCATGGTTTGAAGGGCGGTCGGGACCCCGTAGAGTTTCGCGTTCACGGTGCAGTAATCGACGGCAACTGGGTTGAGGATCTTCGACCAGCCGTATTTGTCGTACCACGCCGTGAGGGGCTGTACCGCCCCTTCCTGGATAAAAGGCGCAGCCAGGCTCCCAACCCAGTCCTCGAACAAGTCTGGCGGCGCGCCTGAACTGATGAGGCTTTGGATCTTTGACGGGTACAAAGTTGCCCCAGACCCGGGCAATTCATTGATATCGAGTGTGACGTTGTACCTTCCCAGTTTGTTGTAAGCCCCCTCGTATTGCTTCACCTGAGCTTCTTCGGCGGCTCCGTCGAAACCCCATAGGGTGTACGAATAGGAGGCAGAGCCCGCGGGGGTTCGCGCTGAGAGGTTGTCAGGCCTCAGGAGACCGGAACGGCTCAGCGCCGGGAGGACCGCGGCGCTCGCAACGGCCCCGGCTCCGTACCCCAAGAAACTGCGTCTGGACATGCTTGAGTTTGGCATTCGTAACCCACGCTCCTTGCGAGTGCCTCCGTTGGGTCGGCACCCCATCTTGGACTGGATGAATATCTATGCGGTACTGCATGAATCGTCGTTATGGGAGGGTAGCCTGGGCAAAGCGCAGTGTCAAGGCATCCCGGGAAGGTAGTCAGGGGTGTGGAACCCCCGGTGCCACGGACTCGCAGCGCGGCCAGCCGTGGGGAGGGGAGGGGAACGGGACAACAAGAGATCGACCTCTCTGGCGGGACGGCTGCCGTGCGCGGTCTGTTCGGGGAGCAACTGGCACGCGCCGTTTTCGCGGTGGCTAAAGACGCGTAGTAGATGTCCTGCTAGAAAGGGGCCCTCCGGGCGAGCCTCCATGTTGCGAGCCTGGCCCGATCTACCTTCGCATGGAAGTGGTCGTCGGCTCCCACCTGTTCACGGCCGCCCCGGCCGCCGAGCGCACGCGCACGACCGTGTCGGCCAGACCATGCCCGGCCTTCAGCTAGGCCCCCACAGTTGCCAACGCGTAGTAGGAGGCCCAAGCCATGGCCAACTTGAGCCGGAACGACAGGAACCCATCCATTGGGGCGGCGGGGCGAACTCGTTAACGGGTCTCCCCGGCCGGGAGCCGCTCCTATTTAGGCTGGAGCTCCCCGTGCTGCCGAGCCCCACTCCGGCGACGAGGTCGTCGATTAGTCCGGATGGCAATGTCGTGGGAGGTGCCATGGCTCGGCGAGGCCGCTCTCGCCATGTCGGCCGAGACCGGACCGGTCTGTTCGGGTCGGACCGGCCCCATCACCTCAGCCGCCTCGGTGAACCGCCAGCTCAGCTTGCGTTTTCGCACGGTCGTCGTCATCCGCACGCGTGCGCACCTCGGCAGACCGGGACTGAACGCCGTTGCGAGGATGGCTCTTCAAGCACCCGGGCCTGACAAGCGAGGACGACGGAGTCGGCACCCCTTGCCCGCCTCGCAGCGCCGGGAGGGAAGCTAAGGGTGACAGGACCCGGCACAGACCGAGGTGGAGAAGGCGGAAAGCCACAGCCAATACTGAGCCAACCGTCCCAAACGGCCAGCTCAGGGTCAGGCCCAGGTCTTGTCCCCCTTTACCTTGACGAAACGACTGTTGGGACCTTATGATTTGGTTAGAGCGAGGCTTCGCTCAAGGCAAGGTGCACACAGAAGGGGGGCGGTGTTTCCGTTGGCGGCCTATGCGTCGCTCAAGGATGTTGCCTCCCTTGCTCAGGTGAGTTTCCAGACTGCGGGGAAGGTGCTGAACGGGACCCCCGATGTCAGGGTCTCGACCGTGACCGCTAGGCGCATCTTTGCCGCTGCCGAGACACTCCACTACAGGCCCAACGCGCTTGCCAAAAGCCTGCTCGACGGCGCGACGGCGACGATCGGTCTGCTGATTGCAGACATGACCGACGCGGTGTCAGCTCGTGTCGCCGTCGGGGTGCAGGAGGAGGCCGCTCGGTGCGGGTTCGCTATCCTGCTTGCGAGTTTGCCGGCACGGGACAACAACGCTGCAGACATGTTGCGGATACTGCTGGAGCGACGAGTTGACGGCGTCATCTTGGAATCACCGCACCTAGAAGAGGACCACGAGTTCGCAGAGGTCGCGCGTTCTGTTCCCGCGGTTGTGCTTCAACACGTCTTAGGTGGGCGTGTACCCTTCATAGGGTCTGATGACCGCCAAGCAGGGCGCATCGCCACTGAGCACTTGATTGAGAATGGGCACCGGCTTATCGGCTCGATCACAGGACCGTACCGCCGCCGGGCGGTACGTAGCCGGCTGCTGGGGTACGAGGACGCGCTAAGGGTAGCGGGAGCGGTCATGGGCGAGGACCTAGTCGCTGAAGCCGATTGGTCTGCTATTGGTGGGGCTAAGGCTGTCCGCATCCTTCTGGAGCGCGAGCCACGTATGACGGCCGTCTTTGTGCACAGCGACGAAATGGCCATTGGGGTACTGAGGGAACTACGTTCGCTTGGCAAGCGTGTCCCTGACGATGTAGCAATAATAGGTTGTGACGATCTGCCTTTCGCGGAGCTTCTCACGCCAAGCCTTTCGTCCGTGCGCGTGCCCTTTGTGGAGATCGGTCGCCAAGCGGTAACCGCTCTCGTCGGGCAAATCTCCGGCCGCGCACCCGACGAAGAGACTTTGTTGCCGGTCTCGGTATCGGTGCGGGAATCTAGCACTTGTCTGGTCCCGGGACTGTGAACTACCCACCTCGGCTCACGACAAGAACCCGCCATCAGTACGCTGGCATTTGGGCAGGCAGCCAGTGGCAAGCGACACCCAGGGCCGGACGAGGTGGCGGGTAAAGGGCGATCGGGAACCCGGGGCTACCCGGCGTCGGGAGCGTGGCCAGGACGGGTTCGGAGTTAGCTAGCCCGGCTATTTGGATGGACAAACGGGAGGCAGCTCATTCTGGTGCTGGTGGGGTGGTGTCTGGCCACACGGCTCCGAGATATCCGACGTCATTCTCGGAGTGAGAAGGCAGATCATGGCTTCCAACTCCGCCGCGGGCAGCGCTCGGGCGATGAGGTACCCCTGCATGAGATTGCAGCCTGCTCGCTGGAGGCAGGCTGCTTGACCCGCGTCCTCGACCCCTTCGGCCACTGTGGCGAGCCCCAGGGTGTGCGCGAGCCCGACGACGCCCTTGATGAAGTTGTAGCCGTCCGTTTCGGTCGCGATTGTGTCTACGAATGATTTGTCGATCTTCAAGCAATCAACGGGAAGACGACGGAGATGGCTGAGCGACGAGAAGGCCGTCCCGAAGTCGTCGAGGGCCAAGCTGATGCCGAGCTCCTTGAGTCGCCGCAGGCGCTCCTCTGCTCGGATGGGGTCGATCAGCAACGCGCTCTCAGTGAGCTCCACGACAAGGAACCAAGGATCGAGATCGGCGTCTCGTAGGACCTGTTCGATACGGGTGACGAGGTCCGGCTCCGCGAGTTCGCGGGGAGAGAGGTTGACGCTCAGCAGGAGGCGATCCTCAGGCCATTGGTCGTGCCAGGACTTTATCTGCTGGCAGGCCTGGCGGAGAACGAAGTTGCCGATGTCGACGATGGCTCCGCTCGCCTCGGCGGCCGGGATGAACTCCGCCGGCGGCAATAGGCCACGTTCTGGGTGCTGCCAGCGCACCAGCGCCTCTACTCCGGTGATCCTGCCGGTCTTAAGGGAGGCGATGGGCTGATAGTGGACGACGAACTCGCTGTTCGCCAACGCTCGACGGAGTTCCACGTCAAGACCGACGTCGGGACGGCTCACGTGCATGGAGGGCTCGAAGATACGGTAGGTCCCTGGCAGCTCCCGCTTGGCCGTGTACATAGCGGTATCGGCGTTGTTGAGCAGCTCGTCGGCGTCATCGGTGTCGGCGCTCGCCAGAGTAAACACGACCCCCACGCTTGCCGTCACCGAGACCTCATGGCCATCGAGCGACAGCGGCTCGGCCACGGCGTCTATCAATCGTTGGGCCATAGCAGCGACTGCGCCCACTGTGGTGTCGCTCTCCACCAAGACCAAGAACTCGTCGCCTCCTAGACGGGCGACGGTGTCCGTCGAACGAACGCATGCTGTGATGCGGTGGCCGACGGTGACGAGCAACTCGTCGCCGGCGGCGTGGCCGAGGCTGTCGTTGATGGGTTTGAACCGGTCGAGGTCGATCAACAGGACGGCCAGACCGCGGGCGTGGCGGCGACTGGCCTCTAGGGCGTGCTCGAGACGATCGTAGAACAGAGCCCGGTTGGCGAGCCCGGTGAGCGGGTCGTGGAACGCCTGATGTCGAACCTTCGCCTCGGCCTGTTCCTGGTGGTGCATGACGTCTGCCAGGCGCAGTATGACCAGTCCTATGACGACGATCGAGACGAAGGCGATCGGGAGAGCATCGACGCGTTCTCCCAGCCAGACCTCAGTCGCCAGCAGTCCCGGCCCTACCAGTGTGGCCCCACCCAGTGCCGCGATACGCAATCGTGACCCCTTCGTCTCTTCGCCCGACCTCGGCATGGTCAGCTCTCGCATCGATGGGTGCAGGCCGCAGAAGCCAACCGAGATGTAGTAGGCAAGCCAGCCGACCTCGATGACCGACCCGGAGCTGTAGGTAACCCCGTGCAAGTTGAACCAGCCGTAGACCGAATCAGTGGCCGCCAGTAGGATGAGCCCACCGGTGAGAAAACGAAATGACGCGCCCCGGTGCCCGCTACCGGCGAGCAGCCGCACGGCCATGACGACCAACATGAGGTCGGTTACCGGGTAGGCAATAGACGTGAGGCGAACCGACAGCGCGAGCGCACCTTCGGTATACGGCTTTATAAGGACCACCCACGACAAGAGGCTGGCGGCAACGCCGACGATCAGCGAGTCGATGACGGCAGCGCGATCGCGGCCGCTGCGTTTACGGATCATGAAGGCCAGGGCGGCCACCATGAACGGAAGCCGGCCGAGGTAAAAAACATCGGCCAGGCCGGGGAAGGGGGTGGAGTGGGTTATGTAGAGGCCCCGATAGTAGACGAAGTCACCGATGGTGTAAACGGCTTGGCTGACTGCCATCAAGCACCATGGCAGGACCGGATCTGGCCTCCACCGCCGAATGCCAACAATGAGGGCAACCACGGCCGACGCGTTGACGATGACGTCGAGCGGATAGCGCGGTGCCCACTGCGGTACCCCGGCTACGTGCGGGTTAGCAAAATAAACGCCGATGAGAAGCAGTCCCATGCCGGCATAGGCCCACGAGGCCAGGGCCCGCCAAAAACGCGTCCGCTCCCGACCGTCGGCTCCTTCCGTCCGTGGAACCTCACCAGCTCGTCGTACGGCGCGCCTTCGCCAACCCCTCATTCTCCCTCATCGACACCGACCCGACGCACCTAGATAGAGTCGAAGGATCTTTCGTGGAGGAGAAGGTCAGTCCACTTTTTGCCGAGCCCGCAGATACCGTTCCCGGCCCGCTCGTTCGACCTGCTGTCGATGCAGTACCCGCTGCCGCCTAAGGCCGCTGGCGAGCCCGCCATGCGGACGTTGCTCGACACGGTGCGCCCAAGCGGGTTGCTGCTCGCCGTCTACCACAACCTCGACGACGAGCACCTCGAGCACGTGAAGCAGGGTCCTTTGGCCACATCCGTGCTCGGCTGGGTTGACAATACGAGTGGGCCGTCCTCGGAAGGGCCTTTGTCCTCTACTGCGCCCGCCAGCTCCCGCCGATAAGGCGCGGAATAAGGGTGTGCCCAACGTGACTTTAAGCGTGAGAGCCTGGCGGTACGGATCCGTGACCGCGACGTCTATGGGGCGTTCCTGTTCGACCACGCTCAGCTGAGGTTGCTAACCGCTTCGGCCGCGAGCATCACCGCCGAGCAGGTCCTCGTCGCAGTCGGGGCTCTGGCCCACATTCCCACAGACGGGGTCCGGGACGTGGTGCCGCCCTCCGCTCCTCTGCCTATGGCTGCTCCACGGGGTTTAGCCGCTGGCCATTGGGGAGGTAGTAGCCGGGGCCGTCGGGACCGTCCACTATGTACGAGGAATAGGGTGCTTCGTAATAGCCTCCAGTGCTCGGGTCCTTGACCAACTGCTGGCTGTTGAGGGTGTCGTCAAAGTTGGCCACTTGGCCACTGAAATCCTGCCACTGGTGGTTCAGTGCCTGGAGCGACTGCAAGTCCTGGCTGAAGTTGTGCTGGATGGCCCCCATCATCTGGATCATGCCCCCGTTGAGAGAGTTCCACAGGGCGGTCGGTGCCGTCGCCAGGCGCATGGCTCCGTAGGTCCCGCTGGTAAAGGTGTTGGTGCCCACAAAGACCAGCCCGTGGACGGCCACGCCTGCCCATTGGGCGGTGAACTCCAGGTACTCCTCTGCCTGGTACGCGTCCCGGTTGGAGAACACTTCCGTACTAAGTACACCTGTGACCGTGATACCCAGTTTCCCAAATATGTAAGTGATGGCCGTCTGGGGAGAGTCGACCCCGTTCCCGGGCAGGATCGCGTAAAGCACGTAGCTCACGCGTGACGCCTCCGGGCCTCGGAGGTCGATGTTGTCCTGGCCCTCATCAAGGACCGTCCAGCCCGGCGGCATGATGTAGGTGAAGACGTGGTCTTGGAAGACCTGGAACAGGTCGGCCCTCTCCGGCCCATAGCAGCGCCCGATCGCGGTCAAAAGGCCCGCGTTGGCGGAGAGGCTTGCCGTCGGTGCCCAATAGGCGAAGAAGACGGCCTCTTGGGACGCCAGTTGGGTCCTAAGCGGCAGGACCATGACGGTCGCTCCGCCCCGTAGGTGGGTTTGGCCGGAGCTCAGGCTTATGGACGCCGTTGGCAACCCTCCTCGTGCCTGGCCCAATTGGAAGCTGAGGGAGCCCCCTTCCTGGCTCACCAAGCTCTGCTGGTAGCGCATATAGGACGAAAAGAAACTGGTCGCGGTGAGCCCGTTGGTAAGCAGTGCCGGGTAGAGCAGCGAGCCGAGCGTACCCGATGGGCTGGCACTGACCGCGATCGCCCCCTGGAGGGTGGAGAGGTACCACCCGGACGGCACTCCGATGTGGAACCCGTCGTAGGTGTCATGGGTCAGGGGAAGCGGACAGGCGCTCTCGGCCGAGGTCGCTGCTATGCCCGCTGCTCGGCTAGTGGCGCTCAGCGGGACCTGCTTGGCCTCGCCGAACCGGGCAATGCCTCCGAGAAGCCCGACATCCAGGCCCGGCGCCTCCCCGGCGGGCGCGACGGCGGTGGCCCCGGCGGGGGCAGAAAGCGCGATCAGACAGCAAACCGCGCCGATGGCCAACAACCTGGCTGGCTTCCACATCGGACTGAGCCGAGAGCGCCTGTTCCGAAGGCTTGGGTGGTTGGGATGCCCTTGGCAGGGCGCCCCGGCGGGGCCTTGGGTGTGAGAGGGATGCATAAGGCCTCCTGTGGCCGGGAGGGTTTCGTGACCCAAAGGTAGCCGAAGAGGCTCTACGACCCCTGCAAGTTCGTTGCGCCCGAAGCGCCCGGCATAATACTGCCAACAAGGGTCGACCCTAGAGCCTCTAGCTGTCGGTGAGGCAGGAAAAGCGACACCGTCGACCGTGAGGGGTGCACGCTCAGGATCCAGCGTCCGAGCAGCGGCTATGCCGGTCTGCCAAGATCCTCGGCATGGGCTGTTCGGTCACCTTCTCGCTCGTCCGCCGCCTCCTTGACCTCGTGCGGCTGGGGCCTTCCCCGACCAGAAGGACGTCGAGATCGCCGTGCTCCGCCACCAGCTGGTCGGGCTACGTCGCCAGGTGGCAAAGCCTCGGTACTAGCCGACCGACCGCGCGTCGTGAGGGACGGCGATAAGGCCGACCGTCCACTGCCCGCGGCCTGGCGCGGTGGAAGGCACAGCCTGGTCGACCAGCTGTGCCTCGACATTTCCCCGCAGGCTTACGAGAGCGAGCGCGCCTTTTGGTCGGCGTTGACCTGCTGGGAGAGGCGCCCTGGCTCGAGGCGCGGGTTGGTTGGGTGGGTCCGACGGCCGCAGGGCGGGGCGAACAACTTGACGGCGCAAGACAGCAACCTCGTCACGGAGCATGACGACCTCAACGACCAGGTCTTGTTGCCCACGGCATGAAAGGCGGAGCAGCTGAAGGACCCGGACGAAGCCAATATATAGGAACGAGAGGGCCACGCTCCATCTTCGGCATCGGCGCCACCTCAAGAAAGTCCTGGTCTACGAGACCGGATGACGTTCTCGGCACCCAGGGGCGACGCTTGTGCCTCGTGATTATGTGCACATATTCTGTGCGACGGAGGGCAGCCTGTTTGTGCGCGCTTGAGGGGCGCCGCCTGTCAACGGCTATTCGTCTGCATCTCGTGACCGTCCCGGCCCTGGAGTGCGGCTGAACACCATCTCCCTGCAACTTCTTTCGGGCCGCGGGCAAGCCAATGACGCGTGTCGGGCGCGTCCCCTCTCGGGCGGTTGGTGCGGTCGGGACCTTCGGCCCTACCGCACCAAGTCCCGTGTAGTAGATCCTAGGACAGGAATTGAGGTGCAAAGAAGCTCCCGTCTCTGGAAGACCTACTGAGGAGGTTCGCTATCGCCGTTTTCATGGGCGACCCGCGGTGCTGGGACGATGACGCCGTCCCGCTTCAGGCCGGTCCGTCCCCTACGAGTGGAAACATAAAGCACCAAATGGATCCGCAGCACGATGGCGCCCTCGATGAGCGGCGTGAGCGTTCACAACTTGGGTACGGCTTACGCACCAACCCCTGCTTGAACCATGAAGAGCTGGACTTGACAATCGTTGAGTTATCCACCGTAGGACCGTCTAGCAACGGCCAGCGCGAAGAAGGCGATAGCTCTTCTTCGCTCGGCGAGACGGCCACCGTATTTGTGACGGAGTGGTCCTTCGCCGACCACAAGGAGGCCCAGACAACTAAAAGCCCGTAGGTACAGCACCTTCTTTATCCACACGCTGTGCACCCTGTGGGTTTGTCGGCTACTTATGACCGAAAATCCGCTGTACTTCTGGACTTGGGTCCTTGTCGGGTCCTTAGGCGGACCAGTAAGAGAACTTCAACCTCGGCAATTTTTTGTCTCGACGCCCGGGACCACCAGCGGAGACAATAACTTGACCGTTTGACAGCTCCGCTCGTGAGGGCTACTGTCGTGCCACCTTCGGCAGTGAGGGCGTTTCGGGTGGAGCCTTCGAAGGCCCCGACGCCGTGACAAGTGCAACTACTTACTGGGAACTCCCATGTCAGTCGGGCGCCGTCGATCGCTCAGGCTTGGCGAACGCGAGGTTCTTGACGGCATGAGTATGAGAGCCACCGGAGGATGACCATCAAAGCCACCGGTACGACCGGCACGGACCTGTTCGTGGGCGAGCCCGGACGACCAATGCACCGGCGCCCCGATGGAGCTGACGGACTTCCTGGGCCAGCAAGTAGCGAGGGCAACGAGGCCCAGGTGGACTTTTTCGGAGGGTTTTCTTCGAGCGCGGCCGAGGACAGGTATTACGTGGGGGGACTGATGGGCGCGGTCCCGGGCACAGGCGAAGGTGCGTACGGTTGGTGCGGCCTGTGCCGCTCCTTCACCGAGTTCCCGCACGACTGTCCCGGCGAAGGCGGCCCTGAGGAGGACCAGGACGGAGGTTAGCCTCAGGCCTCAACCTCCAGTATCACCGGCGTACACCTCGTAGGTCCCGGGGGCGGTGTTGACAAACACCTCACCGGTATTGCGCTCGGCGCTGGGGATATCTGCCAGTACCGCTGTCCCCGCCGGCGTCCGGCCTATTTTGCGAAGGCCTGTCCACCCATCCTCAGGGATATCTCGTACCGGCTCCTGCGCCGCCTTCTCGCGCTCCTCCGCGTCCACCAGATGGACGCCCTATCGAAAGACGCCGGGATACTCGTCTTGCGCCACCAACTGGCCATCATTGCCCGACGAGACGGTCGAGCTGGTCTGCCCCTTGGCCAGGGAGAACCCGAGGTGAGGCTACCTACGGACCATCGGCGAGCTAAAGAGGCTCGACATCCCCGTCTCCAAGACCAGCGTCGCCGGCGTCCTTCGCCGCCATAGGCTCGCGCCGGCCCCAAGACGAGCCGGGCCTACCTGGTCAGAACGCCCAGACCGTCGTCATCCGCGACCATAGACCCAGATGTGTTGCCATGACAAGCGGCCACAGTGGTCGGCTGCTTGGACTGCCGGGTATCCTGGTACCCGGGGCACGGGCAACCGACGTGCCTGGGCCCGGGGCATATTCACCGTCAGTTCCAGATGCACCACCACACCTAGGTCCCGCTCCCGCCAGGGCCGTTCTGAAAGCGACTGACGATGTTCACGGTGCATGCCTGCTCCACCGAGGAGTACCTCCGCTTCGATCCTGTCCGTGAGGACGAGCTGCGGACGCTGGATAAGCTCATCCGCGCTGCGGCGCCAGGACTGCTGCGCTGGTTCGTGCCTGGGACCCCCGACGGCCAGCCCGGTATGAAGATGACCATGATCGGCTATGGCCAGTTCCAGTACTCCGTCAAGAGCTCTCCCGTCCCGGTCACCTGGCCCATCCTCGGCCTCGCGCTGCAGAAGAACTACATCAGCCTGTACAACAGCGCCCACGACGACGGACCTCCGTTCACCTGCGCTTACGCTGACAGCGCCCTTGTTGCGGTCAATGGCGGGACGGGGGGCATAATGGCCCGGCCGGATAGCTGCGGGCCGGTGTAACTGACGTTGAATTGGCCGGAGCTGAGCCCGGCGGGCGTCGAAACGCTCTCTCCTGCCTGCACCATTGTGAGCTGGTCCAGCGACGTTTCTGGGCCGTTCATGCCGAGGTTGCTGAAGACCACGTCAGGGCTATAAGGAGCGAGCGCCGTCAGCTGGCACTGGTCCTGGGCCTGGCACTGCGCGGGTGCCTCCACGATCCATTCGGCACTGGAGCCGGCGCCGGTGAACTGCTCGGGCGGCGTGGTGTAGCTCTGCCCGTTGGTGTCGTCAGTCAGCTTGATTTCCCAGCTCGTCCCGCTCAAGTGCCAGATCGTAACGGTTACCCTGTCACCGGCGCTCACGGGGACGGTCGAGATGTTCGTTGCCGCGGCGGGGAGTATTTCCCACCAGGGCTGAATTGAGACGCCGCCCGGGTTTTGAGGATCGGCCGACTCCGCCACGCCTGCTTGGATCAGTGATGTATCGCTGGG
>CAYZVQ010000132.1:0-12486 GCA_964481925.1 uncultured Acidimicrobiaceae bacterium | reverse complement strand
AAGCCTATGAGCTATTGACTTTTCCCGACTCGCGCATTATGCGCTAAATAGATACCGAAGCTTCAACTCCATGCCTATAGACAGTGATAGCTCGCGTAATTGCTCCTCAGCAGCCCTCACCAACTGGTCTGCGCTGTAGACGTCTACGCATAGCTCTTTAGTGTCCGGATTCTGGAAACAGGCTCTAAAACGGGATCCTCCCCGTTCGACGATTCCGGCAATAATCGGAAGAATGTCGAGACGAGTTGGCCCACCTGAGCCAATCACGGCCGCCGTTCCCGCGCTCGGAATCGCCCACCTAAGCCAGAAAGCTAAGGGGTTCAGCAGAATAGCGACACCATAAGAGACAAAACGTCGGGCCTCAATCCGATAAACTCCTGACCCACCGGTCTCCTCTTCAACCGAGTCCTCGATCGTGTACGCATAATTGTTTCCAACAACAACCCCGATCACGAGACGAGGATCAGAGCGAAGATAAACAGGTGCACCACTTAGCCCCGCAGGTGCCGGGACACTCATCTCTGCCACCGTACAACCGCCATAGTTAGGTGGTCGAAATTGGAAATAACGTTGAATATGACCTACAAGCATACGAAACGTCGGTGCCTGGCTCGTGCCTATAGTTTCGGACGGGAACCCGATCACCCCAAATTCATCCCCCCATCTCAGCGAACTTGTGCAGTTCTCGAAGGCCTCACCAGAAGGTAGAGCGCCGCCCCCTGAAGGGTGCCCAAGATAAAGGATTGCCACATCGTACGTCCAGTGCAGGCGAATTCGAGCGACCTCGGCGTCTCCTCCGAGATCTGGAAAGAGTATTTGAAGTCGAGGCGCGTCCTCATTGGAAACGCAATGCGCGGCTGTTAGACATATTGAAGCGCTCGCAAAACGAAAACATGTTCCGAGATAAGTGAGTCTATTGGAATCCTCTTCACGCCGCATAATCATTCCGACCGATCGCTGTGGCACAGAATTCTCAGTCAAGGTGCGCTCCAAGGTTCGTGATCGTCACTCGAAGTCAGTCCCAATAGCGTGCTTATGGCTGCCCAACGAGAGCTTCAACCCCAGGTTAGGGTACTGGAAACGACAAGAACAAGGTGCTGGATGGGCGTCATGTCGGTCCGCGTTGCTCATCGGAGGCGCCGTGGTCGCGAGACAAGCAACCAGCGCATTTCCAGACGGATTGCCGCGAAGCTACGAGGCTACGGAGCTGGCAGGCGGCCGGCGTCCCCCTTTGCCTCCACGAGAGCGATGCTGGTCCCATGACGAAAATCACTTGCCCAAGCTGCGGTCTCGGTTTCGAGACCGCCGCCACCACGAATACCAGGTGCCGGCGCTGCCGGAAGGTGGTCAGGATCGGCCCGAGCAGTCGGCCCGCCGCTCGCTGGACCGAAGATGAGTACGAAGCAGAGCCAGCAGGCGGCGGGTGGGCGCTTGCTGCACTTGGAGCTGTAGCCGTGTTCATCATCTGGCTCGCTAGCCGGGGCGACTAGCCGTGTTCCCGCTGGCTGGGAGCCTATTCGGAGCGTAAGCTGGCGGTGACATAAAGGTGCCCTGGCGCAGCGGTAACTGCCCAGGGCGTGGCCCAAAAGGAGTGTGGACTCCATGGACAGTACCGACGCTAGTCACGTCGACGCTCCCGATGTTCCCGGTGCTGCGCCGATCACGGCTCAGGACATCGAGGACCACGAAGTGGCCGTCGCCGCCTCCTTCGCACGAGACGCCACGTCGGCCGGCATTTGCGTGGCCGACGGCTTCGGCGTCCGGGTGGGAGTCGAAAGAGGGGCGCTGGTCGTCGAGGACGGTATGGGTGAGCAGCGCCGTTCCCGCAACTACCAGCGGGCCACCCACGGGCTGCGTCGCCTGGTAGTGCTGAACGCTTATGGCGGGTCGGTCAGCTGGGACGCACTGCGCTGGTGTAAGTCGCTCGGAATAGGAGTGCTCGTGCTCGGGGCCGATGGGTCGCCGTCGCTGGCCAGCACACCCCGGGTGACCGATGACGCTCGCCTACGGCGCATGCAGGCGCTCGCCCCCTCGGAGCCTGTCGGGCTCGGCATTGCCCGCTACCTGCTCGCCGCCAAGGTGCGGGGCCAGGCGTCGCAGGCATCGAAGCGCTTCGGCGAACTGAGCGAGGCCGGGACGATCGGCGAGCTGGCCGGTGCAATCGAGGCCGCTGAGACGATCGAGGAGTGCCGCCAGCTCGAAGCGTCGGCCGCGGCCCTTTACTTCGCCGCATGGGCCGGGCGGACAGATACAGCGCCCACCTTTGCCGCCAAAGACCGAGGCCGGGTGCCCCCGCACTGGGGTACGTTCTCCGGCCGGCGCTCGGTGCTTGCCAGCTCGGCCAGCAACCGCAAGGCTGAGCGACCAGCGAACGCGCTTTTGAACTACGTCTTCGCCCTGCTCGAAGCCGAAGCGATCTTGGCCTGTGCTGCCGTCGGGCTCGACCCGGGCCTAGGGATCGTCCACAACGACGCCAGGGGCCGCCAGAGCATGGCCCTTGACCTGTTGGAGCCCGTGCGCCCTGAGGCTGAAGCCTTCGTGCTCGACATGCTGGCTGCCCGTACGTTCCGCAAGACCGAGTTCTCCGAGACCGAAGAGGGCCACGTCCGGCTCCGGGCGCCGCTCACCCATGAGCTGGCCGAGACCATGGCCCGCTGGGCACGCTCGCTCGCCCCTGTCGCCGAGAAGGTGGTTCACATGCTCGGCCACGCCATGGAGGGCAAGTACAGCCCGGCGACGCCGCTCACGTCGGCCAAGCTCAAGAGCGCTCAGGCCATCGTGAAGGCCCGCAAGACCGAGGCGGCCGGCCGGGCCACCCGGGACGTCGCCAAACAACGACCTGTCGCCCCTGCTGCGCTTCCGCTGTATTCCTGCCCAGATTGCGGAGGCCCCGTCACCAACCCACGCCATGTACTGTGCGAGACCTGCCAGGCCAGTGCCGGTCACACCGCCGCGGTACGTCAGACTCGGGGCCGGGCTATCGCCGCCCGTAAGCGTGCGCTCAAAGAGAGGGTGGAGGCCTTCGGGGTCGACGTGGACCCTGCCACCTACCGCGAGCGCATCTGGCCCAAGCTGGGAGCCGTGAAGCTAACGGACATCATGGAGGCGACGGGCTACAGCAAGGGGTATTGCTCAACGATCAGGGCCGGCAAGTGGACACCGGACCTCTCCACCTGGCCCGCACTGGCTCGTTTGGTTGGTCTGGACCTGAACCTAACAGAGCGGAGCAGCCGGAGCCCGTTTGGCTTGCCAGACGTGACCCATTAGGGGGCTACGCTCGACCGGTGAGGGATACCCCTGACAGGGGTCGCCTTCACGTCAGCAAGGAGGTTGGTGTGATCCGGAGGCTCTTTGGAGCGGTGCTTCTCGTAACGGCCACGGTCCTCGGTTGCGGACCTGCGGGCGCTTCCTCTGGCTCTCTGACCGGAACCTACCTCTGGTCAAGAACAGACACGCCGAGTTCCGCATCGCAATACCAAGAGATGAACGACGTCGTTCTCCTCACGATCCTCCAAACTTCTTCGCGCTCGTTGTTTGGGACTACCGTCAATATGGAAGGCACGTGGGACGAAACGACTACTGGAAGCGCCTTGGCCAGCGTAGGTCTGATCGGGACCGACACGTCATCGTTGCATGATGGCAACTACCCCATTTACGGCGATGGCACACCACGGTCTTTCTGGTTTGCCCTCGAGACCACGGGCAAACTGACCTTCCAGGCCAGCGCTAACGGCCGGGGGCTCGCGGCCACATATACGCCTCCAGGCGGTGGCCTAGAGACCCTGGCGTTCCGCCAAACGAACGGGACGTCGGCGTACAACACCGACGTTGCACTTTTCAGGACGGTTGATGGCCTCAACCAGCCCCCGTCGATGTACGATTGCAGACCCCTGGAAAGTTTGCCGCTCGTAGACAACAACCAACTCGTGGCGATAGCCACGTATGTCACGTCTGAACCAAAGTCGATTGGCGAGGGCGCAACAGGTCCAGTTGTCCAGGTTCTTCAGGACGTGTCAGGGGCCTGGCTGGACCGTGCCCTGCTATATTTCTACTCCTGGCCTGGTTTCTGCCCTGGATCTCTCGCTCAGAGCGATGGCCTAATTGCGGGCGCAACGACCTATGTCTTTTCTTACGAGAACGTCGCCGGAGACAACTACTCGGGCGCTGTCCTGTCTGACGTTGGGGGAAGATGGCATCTTGTCACCTTTGCTGAGCCCGCCGGCTTTGCATTCTCCAAGACGCCTGTAACGACGAGCGGCGTCATATCACCGGACTTTGGCAAGCAATCAGTTACATCCTCGGACATCTGGGATGCCGGTCGCTGTAGCCAATCGCTGATGTTTCGTTTTGATCGACCTAAAGACGAGTTTGTGTCTGTCGGCTCAACAGTTGACCAGCCTCCCGCCCTTCGAGGATGCCCAACGTAACGAGTGCGACTCAACCGAAGGGACCAGCTGCAATGAGGAAATTCCTCCTTAGCCTTGCTTTGATGGTGCCGGTCGTTGTCGTTCCTCTAGCAACAGCGGGAGCTACCTCCACCACCACGGTGCCTGTGGTTGTGTGCCCGACAAGCCTTGGAGTTAATAGCCCGCAGACGCCGGTTGCGTCCTCAGCCAGGGTGCCGGCGTCGGCAACCGGCCTCGTTGTCTACTCGGCCACTAGCGGCTATATCCAGATCCTTGGACCGAGAAACCTTGCGTGTCAGGCAGAGATCGGGGCAGATGGCGACGGTGAAATCACTGTTGCCCCCGCAAACAGCCCCAACCAGGCCATCGGGCGCGGTGGCGTCGGAGCTGTGGCGGACCCCACCTGCCTGGGTTGTCTCTTGACGCTTGCATGCCCGTTTTTCCCCGCGGCACTTGCGGCTGCACGTCATTATCAATACGGCTGCACGGCACCCCCGTTTGGTCAGGTGACGCACCGCGTCAGCGCTGACGCTGTGCTCTTTTCAGACCCAGCTGGTGAGTACGTGTCGCCGAGATCAGAGGGTCTCGTTCCATCGGACAGCCCATATCCGACCAAAGGCGTGGTCGTGTACGACACGTACACCTACAAGGGTTACCACGACTCGACGGCCATGGAGGCCGTATGCGTTTTACCAGCCAACGAGCAAGATATCTGCACCGTCGTGCTCGACGAGTTTTTGGCTACCCAGGTGAGAAAGTTCACCTGAACATCGGTTCGGCTACACTCCTTCATAGTTCGTGACCCATGCATGATTACGTCCCGCTTCCTTCGTATGTGGGGAACAAGAACTTGCTTTTGGAGGTGCTACCAAAGGGACGAAGGGCAGGCATTATCGCCGAGCCTCCGACCCCCGTGTAGGAGACAGAAAAACCTGTCACGCCGGTCCCAGTGGCGTTGGTCGAGTAGTTGGACGGAGTGGAGACCTGGATGCCGCCCTGCACCATGTCTATCTGGTACCACGCACTGTCTGTCCCGCTGATCCCGAGGTTGCTGAAGACTACGCCGGGTTCGCCGTCGTCTGAGTTCGTGTACTCCGCCAGCGGGCACACACCATTGCAGTCCCCAGCGTTTGTCGATGCCTCTACGATCCATTCCGCGGTTGCACCAGAACCGTTGTAGGAGGCGTCTTGCACGAAGCTGCCTCCGCCGGTGTCGTCGGTCAGCTCCATAGCCCAGGTGCTCCCGCTGACCTGACCGATAGTGACTGTCACAGTGTCGCCGGCATTTACCAAAGCACCATTCCAGTTCGGCTGCTGCTCGGGGGCCGGAAGAACTTCCCACCACGGCCAGGACCAAAATTGGCCGGGCGTGCATTGGCCCGTGGTCGGGTCGGTCTCGCTCTCGTCAATGCCAGCTTGGATGAGCGGGCTGTCGACAGGTGTGCCTGGTGGGTGGAAGCCATCTATCCCGACCCATTCCGACACATGGGCTTCGCAACTTGCCGCGACGGTGATATAGGGGACCGTGAAGGTCGCGCTCGCTTCCGTAAAGGGCCCACCCGTGACCGCATAACCAGACCAGTTGTCGCTGGTTATCTGCGTTCCCGTGGTGGAAGGCACCGTCGTGGTGGCCGAAGGCGGGGCCGTAGTGGTCGCAGCGGGCGCAGTCGTGGTGGCAGCGGGGACCGTCGTGGTCGCAGCCGGCATTGTGGTCGTTGCCGCAGGGATCGTCGTCGTGGCGCCCGGAGCGGTGGTAGTGGCGGCGACTGCGGGCGGAGCGTTGCCGGCTAGGCCGACGTAGAAGTACGCCGTGAAGGAAGAGGAGCCATCGCGTGCGACGAGGGCAAAGGCTATGGTGCGGTGGACAGCTGTGGGGTTGGGGCTAACGAGTACGCGTGCCGTGAAGGAGTTGCCACAAGCACGCTCGGCTGCGGAGTAGACGATCGTGAAACTCTGTTGGCTCAGGAGCATGAGCCGGCAGGTCTTGGCGTCCCTCATCGAGGCCGTGATGGTCGTGCTCCCCCCAAACTGGCCTAATTGCTGTGGAGAGGCACTGACCGACGAGATGAAGGGAGCAGGGAGAGAAGGCAGTGTTACCAAGAAGTGGGCGGTGAAAGAACTCGTCGCGTTGCGGGCGACCAGGGCGAAGGCGATCGTCCGCGTAATGGTGTTTAGGTTGCCCCCGATGGTCACGTGAGCCGTAAAAGCACTTGTACAGGGACGGCTCTTGCTTGCATAGATGACCGGGAAGTTCTGATGGCTCACCAACCGGAGCTGGCAGGTGGTGGCGTTCTTTACTTGAGCCCTGATGGTGGTGCTACCACCGAAGGGACTTAGCCGCTCCGGGGCGGCTCCGGCCGAAATGACCAGCACATGGGGGAGGACATGACGCGTGGTTGCACCGGCTGTCGGTGTCGCGAACGTCGGCAGTAAGCAAAGCACGGCGGCTCCGACCAGGAGCCTGCGTCTCATCGATCGGAGTCTCCTCCCAAGATGACGATGAGTCAAGCTGGCTGTAATGCCGCAGCCCCGAATGCCCCACGAACGCTACGCATACGACTTACGGCGCCCCGGGCTTCCAGGGACAAAGCCGCCCTCAACAGTCTGAAAGGGCTTAGTACGCTACACCCCTCGAAGGACTACACCCGGCGCCTGGACGACCGAGGGACCATCGCCACCACCTGGTGTACCACCTCGACGCAGACGGACCGGTTGCCCATCTCCCGTGTCGTCGGCTGGCCACAGGACGAAAGGCCCGTGTGCCACGCGCTACGTCGGTGGCTTTTCGGCGACCTGACGGTAGGGCTCTTTCCAGACGATGGTCACCCTGGCCGGGTCGAAGACTTGGCAACCGGCGGCGCGTCCCGTAACGGGGTCAGCAGGTGCTCTCCTCACCTCGATTCGTTCAATGAGGACCTGCACCAGCTCGCGCTGGTAGTCGGGGCCGTTGCCCCTGGCGAGAGCCTCGGCGAGCTGGGTTGACCAGGTGGGACCAACACCCTGGCCGAGAGGGCTCAATTGGTCCAGCTCCTGGCGGGCCGTGGCCATGCGGGCATCGAGTAAGCGCTTGGCGGCCCGGTACTCCTGCTCGCCCACGCCCAGCTCACCAACCTCCACAAGCCTCCGCCGGGTGAGGGTGACCAGTTGGGCCTGGTCGTGGTCAAGGGCGGCTTGTAGGTTCACAGCACCGACCGCGTAGGCAGGCTCCGCTTTGGGTCCGGCGCTCAGGGTGCGGACCACTTCCCCTATCACGAAGCGGTCCAAACCGGCGACGGTCACGCAGACGTGGCCGCAGCTCTTGCGCCCCGGCCCCGCTGTGCAGCCGTAGGACCTGCCGTGCTTGACCAGGGAGAGGGCCATACCGCAGGAGCCGCACTTGACCAGCCCTACCAGCAACCGCGGTGCTGCCAAGGAAGGCCTACAGTGCCGGGAGGGGTCGTCGAGGATCGCCAACACGGCTAGCTGCTCGTCCTCGCTCAAGAGCGGCTCCCATTGCGGGAGGACGTTCTCTACCACCTGGCCGTAATAGGCACGGGCGCCTCGCAACTTGGGCGCCCGCAGCAGCTCGCGGACCTGGCTTTGCTCCCATGGCCCGCCCCGGAGCGCCCTTACCCCCCGGTCGTTTAGGTCACGGGCGATGGACCTAACCGACGCCCCGGCGATGACGCGCCGGGCCATGTCCCGTACCTCCCTGGCTTCGGCCTCGACCACTTCGAGCCGCTCTGTGTAACCGAAGCTGCGCCCACTGCCGTGCCACTTGCCCTGTTGCGCCCGGGCGTAGTTGGCGGCTTTCTCCCGGATGCTGGTGTTCTCGCTCTCAGCTCTGGCCACGCTGACCAGGATGCTGAAGAGCAGCTGCCCACTACTGGCCGAGGTGTCGACATGGTCAACCACAGAGACGATGCGGGCGCTGGCGGCCTCGGCCTTGTCGAGGATCACGCCGGCGCGCCCGATGCCCCGACGGGTCAGGCGGTCAAGCTTCCAGACCAACAAGACATCGGCACGTTGGCGCTCGATATCACCTAGTGCCGCCTCCAGCTCCGGTGTTGCCACCCGTTTATAGCCACTGACGTTCTCCTCCCGGTGGACCTGGACGACCTGCCAGCCCCGTTCGGCGCAATAGCGCTCGCACGCCTTGGCTGGGCAGGGAGGTTGAGCCGCCTGCCCGACAATACTGGCGGTCCCTGATCCTCTCTAGTATCTGTGCCGTGAAGGACTACGCCGGGGCCTGGACGGCTGAGCGGGGCTGCTGCCACCGCCTTGTGTACGACCCCGACGGCAAGCCGACAGGCTGCCCTGCACCTTCAGCGGCCTCGGGTTGGCGAACGGATTACTTGGGCCGCTACTACGTCGTCGACGCGTGCACTCGCCACGCCAAGGAGCTGAGGCAGCGCCCAGGGCGTCCGTCGAGAAGTCCATAGCGCTGCGGCGCCGCGATTGGCCTAGCCACCCAGAACCCGCGATCATCGCACTGTCGATACTGATGACCCGACAGGTGGTCCCTTCCTACTGGGCGAGCCTGATCAAGCTGGCGGACGACAGATATGTGACTGGTCACTCAGACGAGCACATCTATCGGCCTCGTCGCGCCGCTGCCGGTGATGCAGACTGGTTGAGTGATCTCCTTCGAACAGCAGGAGCGCTGGGTTCGAGCCCGTGTACAGCTATCGCTCGACCCGGCCGACGCGAACTTTTGCTCGGCTGGCTTGTTCGCCCTCCTGGATGGACCCGGCATAGCCGTCGTTGTCCTTCCAGCCGACGTGCTCGCGCAGCCAGTCGACTTCACAGATGATCTGCCGGGGATCGTCCTTCCCGACCGGTTTCGGGGGCTAACCGCCAACGGGATATCAGCGCTGTCTGGCTCGATGACGACGTCTACCGCCCTCTTGCGGTTCGCACCCGGAGTGCCGCCTAGATGTAATGCCTTCGTGGCGCTCGACCGCCACGGCGGCGTCCTCTCTGGTATCGGGACAATCTCGCGCTACCAAGTGAATGGGGGCCGCCATTCCCCTATGCAGGCACTTCACCTCTTCATGCTCGCCCACCTTATCGGGGTGATTATCGACTCCCAGGCTCGCGTCCTCGCTTGGGCCAGCCGGCAGTCGCCCGCCGTTGATATAGCTGGCCCGTTCGAGATCGTCGTCGGCGTCCCGGCCGCGGCACAAGTGGTGCTCGGCGGGCTTAACGAGGGCTGGGAGTCGCCCGAATACGCCCTAGACCTTCCGCCCAGAGCGTTGGAGAAGAACGTGCTGGTTCGGTTACAAGCAGAGGCATGGCCAGCGGACCAGGACTCGCTCGGGGAGCTGAAGGTGCGAGTTTTGAACCGAGCATGCGAAGCCTTTGGCGACCGGCAGCAACGCTTTCTTGTTCGGCAAGGGCACCCGGGAGCAGGCATGATGCCCGAAAGGTACGCGTGAGCAGAGGAAAGTTAGGCACGAAGGTCGATCAGTGAAGGTCTTCATCTCGTCCGTCCGACACGGCCTCGAAGAGGAGCGCGACTGTCTGCCGGGCCTCCTCCTGGCAATCGGGCACGAGCCGCTGCGTTTCGAGGACTTCACTGCCCAGAGCCGGCCCAGCCGGGAAGCGTGCCTGCGGGGAGTCAAAGCCGCCGACGTCTACCTGCTGCTCCTCGGCCAGGTATACGGCGATCCGTTGGCCGAGACGGGACTGTCGCCCACCCACGAAGAATACAATGCGGCCCGGGTTAGAGGGATTCCTTGCCTCACGTTTCGGAAGCAGTCGGTCCATCTGGAACCGGCCCAGGCAGACTTCCTTCGGGAGGTCGAGGCATACTCGACGGGCGTTTTTTGGGACAGCTTTTCCAGCGCCGTTGACCTTCAAGCGAAGGTTGTGGCGGCACTTGCCAACCTGCCCACCCTCGACCGCAGCGCCGGGTGGGTGCCACTTCGTACAGCGGTTGCGGTGCAGTGGCGACATAGCTGGACCGCCCCGCGGGAGACGTATCCGTTCGGTTCAGCTGCAGAACTTGAGTTGCACGCCGTGCCGGTCGAGCCGATACACCTGTCGGCACGTCAACTCCGCGACACATCGGAGTCCATGGCACGCCAGCTCCGGGCGCACGGGCTCGTCCCCACATCCACTGCCATCGAGGTAGGTAGCGATTCGACCGCCGCGTGGGCGCTCCCAGCGCGAGAACTGACTAGAGGAGGGTGGAACGAACCTCGGCCCGAGGCGCTCCTCGGCGTTCGGCTCTCGGCTTCAGGACAACGTAGTGTCTGGCAGCAGCTTCCGTCTGACAGCATGGGCAGCCTGCTCGACCCCGACGATCTCCCGATTCGCATCGCCTCCCTTCTTAGGCTGCTCGGTGCCATCTCTCCGCTCGCCGACACGCCATGGGCGCTGGGTGTGGGACTTCATCCGTCAGTCACGCTCTCAGTAGGACCGATCCAGTCCTTGGGTCAGCGCACCCGAGCGCAGGGCTTGAGCGTGGATGGAAAGCCCTTGTATGTCGATCCGGACGAGGCGGCCGGTCCCGGAGCACTCGACGCGGGGTCCCAAGAGATCGGTGCGGTCCTCGCCAAGAATCTTCTCAATGCCTTCGTTCGCCGAAGATAAAGGCCCCGAGAATGAGGATATCGGCGGCGAAGACCCCCTCGGATGCGACCCGCCGCCGGACAAACCCGGGGTCGCCAGCCTGCGTCTGGGAACTCTCACCAAACCGTCGAGGGCATCAGGAGGACCGGAACGCTCTTCAAACGAGGCCGCCCTCTGCCCCCCAACCGCCCTTCCTCCTGCCTCTCGCCCCCGGCCGCGGCCCCTCGCCCCTCCCGGCGCTCCCGGCCCGCCTCCCGCCTCGCGGTCCCCGCCGGTCCCTCCGGCCCGGTCCCGGCCCCTGTCCGGCCCCCTTCCCTGTCCGCGGTCCTGCTCTCGCGCTCCTGCCCCCTGGCCTGCCCTTTGTCCGCGCTCCTGCTGTTCCCCCTCTCTCCCCACCCCCTGAGCTGGGGCTAGGAAGGTGAGGGTGCCGTAGGGGCGGCCGGTCGCTGGCCGGGTACGAAGAGTGGTGGATAGGCCACCAGGATGGAGGGTGGACGGGGTGAAGTCGAGGGCTTCTGAGGTAGAGGTGAGGGTGCCGTGACGACGCGGGTGAGCCGGCGAGGACGGGCGTCGGGGTGGGTACGGAAAGTGGTGGACTCGTGGCAAGACGGATTCATAAGGTCGTGGTCCTCACACTCTTGACTGGCTTTGAGGGGGTCTCCGGTGTTGTCAGACGCTTGGAGATAGCGCCTCCTGCCGAGCCAACACACTGCCGTCGACCGAGACTCGGGACTCACGCCAAATGGGACCCAAGACAAAATGAATTACTACGAGAGACTCGGTGTCTCGGGGACCGCGACTACCGAGGAGGTCCAGCGCGCCTTTCGTGTACGAAGTTTCCTACTGCATCCCGACCACCACCAAGGCGCCCCGCCTGAGGTGCTAGAAGAGGCGAACGACGAATTCCGCCTGCTCAATGAGGCCTTCGAGGTCCTCAAAGACCCAAAACGCAGAGCCTCTTACGACAGCGCGCTCTCCAACTCTCGGAAACCCTCCGATCACCCTGATGGCAACCAAGGTGGTCCCTTCCGAGTCCATCGACGGGAAGTAGACGAGCCTCTCCTAGGACCTCCTCTTCCACCGGCCAGGCACGGCCCTCTTCTTCCTCTACTTCCACGGGCCAGGCGGGGACGTCCTCCTCCGGCGATGCACGGACCTCTTCCACCGGCCAGGTGTTACCGGCACACCTTGGTGGGGACGTAACAGCCTGAGCCGGCGGGAGTAGTTGGGGCCGGACTTGGCGGCTGGGCCCTGGCGGTGGGCTGGACGGCGGGTGGTGGGACTGGAGAGGATGGGGCCCACCTTGTGTTGGACGCGACAGGGCCCCCGCCGCTTAGGAGTTGGTCGCTCAATCGGAGGGGGCCCAGAAGGGCTGTTAGCCAATGGCCATCGTATGGCCGACGGCGCTCGGTGTCGAGCAGTACGCGGCGGCCGGGCGCGATGTGGAGGTGCCGCGGCTCGGGTGCCCGGGTGAGTGTGCTCAGCTGATCTGGCCCCACTTTGGCAGGTAGCGCGCACCGGATCT
>CAYZVQ010000131.1:5852-12577 GCA_964481925.1 uncultured Acidimicrobiaceae bacterium | reverse complement strand
GAAGGTAGCACTGCTCGACCTCGCTGGGATGGGCGCCGGAGCGAAGCTGGAAGCCGGCGGCCCCGAGTTCCCAGGCCAGCACGTCGGCCAGGAAGTCGCCGAGCCGCCCGGTGTGCCAGAGCAGGGCTTCCTCGAGGTCCGTGCCGAGCGACATGCTCTCTACGATCACTGGGAGAGGTGCCCGCAACAACAGGTCGAGCGAGGACACCAGCCCAACGGTGAAAGCGGCGCCGGCCAGGTGTGGTTCGGTCTCCATGGCCAGCAGTTCCGCCATGCGGGCCCTGGTCATGGCTATGTTGAGCTGCTCGTCGGAACCCTCGTGGGCGCCGTTCAAGAGGATGAGCATGACCAAGGCGCGTATCCGTCGCTCGCCCAGCAGGACGACGGCCTCGCGGACCGAGCTCAGGCGGCGGAAGAAGCCCCAGGCGGCACCGGCCCCCGCGGCCCGCAGGAACTGGTAGCTGAGGACGGCATCGGTCCGCACGATGCTTTCCACCTCGGCTGCGGAGGTGCGGGGGTCACAGAGCTTGTCGATGACCCGCAGGCACGTGAGCCGGCTCGAACTGAGCTCGTGGCCTTCGACCACCTCGGGACGGCTGAGCAGGTAACCCTGGTAGAGGTCAAAGCCGAGTTTCTGGCACGCTTCGAGCTGCCGGCGCGTCTCGACCTTGGCCGCGATCATTTGCACGCCGAACGAGGAGCAGTGCCGGAACGTCTCGGCCAGCGGCGCCGGCGCCATCGCCAGGACGTCGAGTTTGACGATCGATACCAGCTCGAGGAACGCATCGTCGTCCTGGCTTATCCGGTAGTTGTCAAGGGCGAGGGTGTAGCCCTCCTGAGCCAGCTGCTGGCAGCCCGCCAGGACCTCGGGGCTCCGGGGGACGTCTTCGCATATCTCGACCACCGTCTGAACAGGAGGCAGGACGAGATCCTGTTCGCCGACCAGGAACGCCCTGGTCGCGTTCACGAAGGCCAGCTTGTCACCTACCAGTGCGTCTAGGCCGACGTCGAGGATGGAGTGCACCAGCACATCGGCGGTCATCGAGTCGCCGTCCGGCCTTTGGGAGCCCGGCCCCCGGAAGAGCAGCTCATAGCCGTGGACCCGCGATTCGGCGTCGAAGATCGGCTGTCGCCCGACCATAAACTGGCTCATCTGTTGCCTCCCACCGTCAACTCAGGTGACGCCCGGCCGTGCCGTGACATCACTTCTCTATCGGCTGAAAGCGGGCCCGGCTGACGGGAAAGTTAGGGCTTAAATACGCCGCGCTCGCCCCGGGCTAGGCTGCCTCGCCGTGACGGTACCTTCCGGGCCGGTTGCGGCTCCCACTCCACCGACGCCTCAGCCCGTGCTCAGCCCGCTCACGACGACGGCGATCTTCCTCGTCATGACCATCGGGCCAGGGGCGGAGCCGGCGGTGCGCGACCTGCTGGCCGATCTGTCAGGACTGCAACGGACCGTCGGCTCCCGGGTGCCCGAAGGACGCCTGGCCGTCGTCGGCGGGGTCGGGTCGGCGGCCTGGGACCGCCTGTACGGTGCGCCCCGCCCGCTCGAGCTGCACCCTTTCCGCCAGCTCAACGGCCCCAAGCACCAGGCCATAGGCACCCCGGGCGACCTTTTGTTCCATATCCGGGCCGGGGCGCTCGACCCGTGCTTCGAGCTGGCGTCCCAGATCATGGACCGCCTCCGGGGCGCTGTGACCGTTGTGGACGAGGTGCACGGCTTCAAGTACTTCGAGGTGCGCGACCTTCTCGGTTTCGTGGACGGTACGGAGAACCCGACGGACCGGGCGGCCGCAGAGGCGGTCACCATCGGAGCCGAGGATCCTCATTTCGCCGGTGGTAGCTACGTCATCGTGCAGAAGTACTTGCACGACCTGGTGGCTTGGAACGCGCTCCCGGTCGAGGTGCAGGAGCGGGCCGTGGGCCGTACGAAACTGTCGAACGTGGAGTTGCCTGACGACGTCAAACCGAGCAATTCCCACGTCGCCCTCAACACGATCGTCGGCCCGGACGGGCTCGAACGCCAGATACTTCGCCACAACATGCCCTTCGGCACGGTGGGCAACGCGGAGTTCGGCACCTACTTCATCGGGTACTCGCGCACCCCGAGCGTCACCGAGAAAATGCTGGAGAACATGTTCCTCGGCGACCCTCCCGGCAACTACGACCGGATCCTTGAGTTCTCCAGGGCCGTCACCGGGGCACTTTTCTTCGTGCCGACGGCCGATTTCCTAGAAGATCCGCCCCCTCAACCGGCATAAACCGAGCGCTGAGCGCCGCCCCCGGGTGCCCGGTGGAGGGACCTCAGATCCCGGTGTGCTCGGTCCGGACGGGGACGGGGTCGGGGACGTGAGGCATGAGGGCATTGGCCGGGATGTGGCCGAGGCGGCCGGCTTCGAAGTCCTCGAGCGCCTGCATGATCTCGTCCCGTGTGTTCATGACGAACGGCCCGTAATGCACGACCGGCTCCCCGATCGGCTGGCCCCCGAGCACCAGGACGTCGAGCTGTTCGGCACCCGAGCCCTGGTGGTCGTCGGCGCGGACGCTCATCCAGTCGCCCGGGCCGAAGGCCACCAGCTGCCCGGCCCGCACCGGTTGCCCATCGCGGCCGGCCTGCCCGGACCCGGCCATCACGTAGACGAGGGCATTGAACGCCGGCTCCCAGGGGAGCTCGAGCCGGGCCCCTGGCGACAGGGTGGCGTGCATCATCGCCATCGGGGTATGCGTCGAGCCCGGGCCGCGGTGCTCGCCCAGCGTCCCAGCGATGATGCGGACGAGGGCCCCGCCGTCGGCCGAGGACAACAGCTCCACCTGGTCGGCCTCGAGGGGCTGATATGCGGGCGCGATCATCTTGTCCTTGGCGGGCAGGTTCACCCAGAGCTGGACGCCGTGGAACAGGCCGCCTGACATCACAAGCTCTTCGGGCGGCGTCTCGATGTGCAGGATCCCGCCGCCGGCGGTCATCCATTGCGTAGCCCCGTTGGCGATGAGGCCCCCACCGCCGTTGGAGTCCTGATGGACGAAAGTGCCGTCGATCATGTAGGTAACCGTCTCGAACCCGCGGTGCGGGTGCCAGGGCGTGCCCTTAGGCTCCCCGGGCGCGTAGTCGACCTCGCCCATCTGGTCCATGTGCACGAAGGGGTCGAGGTCGCGCATCTTCATGCCGGCGAAGGCGCGCCGGACCGGGAAGCCCTCCCCCTCCAGACCGCTGGGGGCTGTGGTCACCGACCTGACCGGCCGTTCTCTGGAGACGGCCGGGTCGGGGGCCGCCACCTTCGGCAGCGTCGACAAGTCATTGACGGTCACAGCAGGCATGGGTGCCCTCCTTATCGCCGCGCCAGCTCAGTTCTGGCTGCGGCGGCATCATCCGATGAACCACAAATAGTCGTTCTTGCGGGCGTTGCGTTACGCCCGGCGGGGCCGGTGTCACGCCGCCGCCAGGTGCTCGGGCCCTCGCCCCGTCACCGACGACTTCTGGCCGTCGCCCTGGGGCTCCAGGGCCGCGGCCAGTACGTCGTCGACCGTCTCGGCCAGGTGGAACGTCATGGCGTCGCGCACAGTGACGGGCACGTCGTCCAGGTCCGGCCCGTTGCGTACCGGGAGGACCACCTCGGTCAATCCGGCGCGGTGGGCGGCGAGGACCTTTTGCTTGACCCCGCCGATCGGTAGCACGCGGCCCTGCAGGGTGACCTCACCGGTCATGCCCACCACCGGCCGTACGGGCCGTCCCGTGAGGAGGCTGACCAGGGCCGAGGTCATGGTCACGCCCGCCGACGGCCCGTCCTTGGGGACGGCGCCCGCGGGCACGTGGACGTGGAACCGCCGGCCGGTCAGGTCGGCGGCGTCGATACCGAGCTCGGGGGCGTGCGAGCGGACATAGGAGAGGGCGATCTCCGCCGACTCCTTCATCACCTCGCCGAGCTGGCCCGTGAGGGTGAGCCCTTCGCCACCCGTCATGGCCGTGGCCTCGACGAACAACACGTCCCCGCCCGCCCCGGTGACGGCCAGGCCGGTGGCCACGCCGGGGACTGCGGCGCGGTCGGCCGCCTCGAAGAAGAACCGCGGCCGGCCCAGCCAGCCCCGGACGCCGCCACCGTCGACCACGACAGGGGAGACGGCTTTGGCGGACGCCAGTTTGGTGGCCACCTTGCGCAGGAGCCGGCCCAGCTCGCGCTCGAGGCCCCGGACCCCCGCCTCCCTGGTGTAGTCGGCGGCAATGGCCCCCAGGGCGTCGTCGGTCACCTTCACTTCGTCAGCCCGGAGACCGGTGCGCTCCAGCTGACGGGGCAGCAGGTGATGGCGGGCGATAGCCAGCTTCTCGTCCTCGGTGTAGCCGTCGAGGCGGATCACTTCCAGGCGGTCGTATAGCGGGCCGGGAATGGTTTCGGCCACATTGGCCGTGACGATGAAAAGCACCTGGGACAGGTCGAGCTCGATCTCGAGGTAATTGTCACGGAAGGTGTGGTTTTGGGCCGGGTCGAGCACCTCGAGCAGCGCCGAGGACGGGTCGCCCCGGTAGTCGGACCCCAGCTTGTCGACCTCGTCGAGCACGACGACGGGGTTCATGGTGCCCGCCTCGCGCAGCGCCCGGGCCAGGCGGCCGGGCTGGGCGCCGACGTAGGTCCGCCGGTGACCCCGGATCTCGGCTTCGTCGTGGACGCCGCCGAGCGCGACACGCACGAAGGTGCGGCCCAGGGCGCGGGCCACGGACTCGCCCAGCGAAGTCTTGCCAACACCGGGCGGCCCTACCAGGGCCAGGACGGCGCCCGCGCCGCGGTCCCCGACCGGCGCCAGGCCGCGGTCGCGGCGGAGCTTACGTACGGCCAGGTGCTCGAGGATGCGCTCCTTCACGTCCGACAGACCGTCGTGGTCCTCGTCGAGCACGCGCCCGGCGGCGGGGACGTCGAGGTTGTCCTCGGAGGTCTTGCCCCAGGGGATTTCCAGGACCGTCTCGATCCAGGTCCGGGCCCAGCCCTGCTCGGGGCTCTGCTCGCTGGTGCGTTCGAGTTTGGCGACCTCCCGTAACAGGGCGGCGCGGACGGCGTCGGGCAGGTCGCGAGCCTCTATCTGTTCTCGGTAACCCTGGGGCGACCCGTCGGCCGCTTCGCCGTCCAGCTCGCCCAGCTCCTTGCGGATGGCCTCCAGTTGGCGGCGCAGCAGGAACTCGCGCTGCGTCTTTTCCATGCCCTCTTCTACGTCTGTCTTGATCTGCTGGCGCAGCGTTATGTCGGCCAGGGTCTCGCGCGCCCAGCCCAGCACGAGGCGCAGCCGGGCCTCCACGTCGACGGTCTCGAGGATCTGCAGCTTCTGGGCCGCGCTGAGGTCGGGCGAGTACCCGGACACATCAGCTATCTGAGAGGCACCGCTGACATGGCGCAGTGTTTCTGCCATGGCCCGGGCACCTCTGCTGAGCAGGATGTTCTCCAGGACTGCGCGGTACTCGCGGGCGAGCTCGACCACGGCCGGCGTCTCCGCCGGTTCGTTGACGTCGTCGACCTGTACCCACAGCGCCCGGCCGGTGCCGGGCACGGCGCTGCCCAACAGGGCGCGACGCTCACCGCTCACTGCTATGGCCGCTGCCCCGCCGGGCAGCTCGCCCACGTCCACGATCTTGGCGATCACCCCGACCGAGGAATAGCGGCCGTCGATACGAGGCACGAGCACGAGCTCGCCGCCGACTGGTCCGGCGGCCTCGGCCGCCGCCTTGGCTTCGTCTGTCTCCAGCGCAAGGGTGAAAACCATCCCGGGCAGCACAACACCCGAGGTCAAGGGCAGCATCGGCAGGGTTTGGCGTTCTTTGTCCATCATCTTCTCCAAAAACTTCTTTCCGTCCGGTCACACCGGGCTCTGGGCTAGGTCCAACAAATGGGGACCTCCCAAGATTCCCGGGCCGGAGGCCATCCGTTCCCGGCCTGCCCAGCTCCTATAGGCCGAATGAGGCGCCGGGCCTTGAGGGCCCCGGGCCCTCGTCCAGGCGCCTCACCCGGAACCCGGCCCGGGCCAGGACATGGGGGATCGAGCGGACGTGGGCACGGTCCTTCTCCTTGTTGTCCTCGGGCAACTGCTCGAACGGTAGGTCGATGAAGGGGTGATGGCGCGAGTCGCGTGGCCCGGGCTGGTAGCCCATGCGCTTCATGTCGGCCGACCAGCGCTCGTGCTCGAACGGCGCCAGCGCGGCCACCTCGGCTTCGGTGAACCCGAAGCTCGACCTCTCGGGGTCCAGAAGGGGAGCGGGGACCACAACGCAGCGTAGGGCCCCCAGTTTGGCGGCTATGCCGTCGGCCCAGAGACGGTTTGACTCACGCAAACTGCCGGGCAGCTGCTCCCAGGGCACCAGTGAAGGATCATCGCCCGCGGTGAGGCCGAGCTCGTTTTGCTGCTGACAGTGGAGCAGGTGGCCCAGGCGGGCAATGGCCTCGGTGGCCGTGCTCTCCAGCAGAGGCGCCGGGAGCAGCGTGCGACTGAGCCATCCGAAGGCGTGTATGCCCTTCATGGCCTGGCCGCCTCGCTTGACGGCGTGGGCCACCCCGGCCTCGTCGTCTTCCACGACGACGATGATGGGCGTCTCGTCCCAGTGCCCCATCTCGTGGCGGAGGGTGAGAGCCGTCGTCAGGGCGGCTGTTTCACTGGCTAGAGCTACGTAAACGGTGCTGGCGTCGCTCGGTGCCACACCACCGTGGACCCCGCCACCGTTGGCCCCGCCACCGTTGGCCCCGCCACCGTTG
>CAYZVQ010000131.1:0-5752 GCA_964481925.1 uncultured Acidimicrobiaceae bacterium | reverse complement strand
CCCCGCCACCGTTGGCCCCGCCACCGTTGGCCCCGCCACCGTTGAGCCCGCGCCCGGCCCGGCCCCACCGCTCGAGCCGGCACGAAGCGATCTCGCCCAGTTCGGGGTTCCTCGCGGCCAGGTCGTCGAGCACCTCGGGGGGAGCGCCGACGAGCGTGAGGCGCAGCGAGTCCGAGGCGTCGCGGCGTGCCGCCGTCCACCGGCGCAGGATGGCGATGAGGAGGCTGTCAGCAAGTCCTTCGTCGCTCACTACGACTACGTGCGGCGAGCCGGGGTGTTCCCTGGGGAAGGGCGGGTGTTCATCGAGCAGGAGCTCGGCCGCCACCGCCCAGAGGTTGACCAGTTCGAGCCGGAACCCCGACTCGTCCCGGTCCACCAGGGCGGGTGCCTTCATGACCTGCCACAGGTGAAAGTCATCGAAGCCGGCCAGGGCTGTCAGCACCTGCGACCTGTCGGCGGCCGAAACGGTGCGGGCAGCGGCGGCCACGTCGATGTTGACCTGGTCCTTACCGCACAGCGCCACCAGGAGCTCGGCCTTGTCCAGGCCGACCTGACGTAACACCTTGGTATCGGTGGCGTCGCCTACGAGGACGTGGATGCCACGGTCCCGGCAGCCGGCGATGGAGACGTTGGTGGAATCGCTGTCGATAGCCACGACTTGCCAACCATCGGCGGCGAAGGCGCTGGCCAGGCGGTAACCGGCCGCCCCCAACCCGGCGACAACCACATGGCGGCGCAGGCGGCGGACGAGGAAGCGGTTGAACTGCTCCCCGTACATGGCCAGGATGGCGCCGACGGCGGCATAGCCGAGCACGATCGGGCCCAGGTAACGGGCGATCTGGACGTAAACATTGGCGTTTTGGCCGGCGTTGCCGTCAAGGGTGAACAACTGGAGGGACTCGTACAGCGAGTCGAGCACGGGACGACTGGGCTTGGACTCGGAGAAGCCGACCATCGCCAGTACGACCACGGTGACGGCGAGAACCGCGAGCACCGCCGGCTTATTGCGGTCCCAGTGGCGGACAAGGTTCTTGGCCCATGTCGCCTTGGGCGCCCGGCGCCGACTTCGGGGCCGGTGACTGAGAAGGTCTACGTACATGTTGGGCTCAACCGTTGAAGTACTCGGCTCGCTCGGCGGTGGTGTAACCGCGGGTCACCCGCAAGCGCGCCGCCTCCTCCAGGTCATGCAGATCGGGCGTCGCCGCTTCGGCCGACAGCACCCGGACGATGCCGTCGTTGCTGGCGGAAATGACCACTTCGCTTTGGTCGAAGGTCCCGAACACGGCAGTGTTCACGGCCGTCGGGAAAGGCTCGTCGAACGGGCCAAAGGCGGCCAATTGGCTCCGTCCGGCAAGGCTCCAGATACGGACCATGCCGTCGTCCCCTGCCGTCAGTACCTCCGACCCGTCGGGGCTGAAAACTGCGGTGTTGACCTGGCCGCCGCCGGTGTTGAGCTCCGTGGCCACCTTGTAGGTGCCGGCATCGAAGACGGTCACGTTGCCGGAATTGTCGGCCAGGACAACCTGTCGTCCATCGGGGCTGAACTGCCCGTCCCAGACAACGGCGTCTTTGTCCGGGTTTTGGAACGTACCGAGGTACTTGTCGGTGTCGCTTTGGCGGCCCCGGCTCAGGCTCCACTCCCGCGCCGCGCCATTGTTATAAGAAACGAGCACGCGGTTGCCGGCGGCGTTGAAGGCCATACTGTTGACGAAATAGTCGTAGCTCGCTGTTCTGGCCAGCTCGACTACCCGGCCGTTGGCGAGGTCGACGACCTCGACGATGTTGTTGTTCGAGAAGATGACAGCAACCCAGGAGCCGTCCGGGCTGATGGAAACGGTCTGGGGGGTGCCCGGCCACTTTGTGGGGAGCTCCGTCCGAGCCGGCCGGACCTGTGCCGCGCCTTGGGCGTCGTTGGTCACCAGCCACTCCTTCACTTCGTACTGGGCCCCCACCTCTACCACCCCGACGGCGGTGGCCACCGTCCCGCGGGCCCGAGCTTGAGAGACCGAAAAGGACTGCACGTCGGCGGGCCCCGAGCCTTCCAGCACCGTCGTTTGCCGGCCCGTGCGCAGGTCTATGACGACGGCCTTGTCAGGATCGCTGTCCTCGCCCGTAACCGACACGCCTGAGGCCAGAGCGGTCACGTCGCCCAGGCCGGCCACGTAGGTCGCGCCGCCGATGCCGTCACTGGTGCCCGCCCACGGGAGAGACTCGCTCACCTGAGAAGAAAGCAGCATTTCGCGAGGGCGTGCATCCCACACCCTTACCATCCCGTCCTCGCTCCCGGTCACCAGGGTGCCCACGTCGGCGGGGTCGAACTCGGCCGAATATACGACCCCGCAATCGCAGTTGAGCTGTGCTACCGCTATCCCGCCTAACTGTGACTGCTGTTGGAGTTGCCACACCGTCGTCTGCCCCAGGTCGGTCGTGGTGACCAGCTCTGAGCCGTCGGGGCTGAACGCGGTCGTCTGCAGGTCTCCGCCCGCGCTGAACTGGGCGATCACCGTGTGGGCACCGTAAAGGTCGGTGACCTGGGTGATGCCTTCAACGCTGGTGGTCGCCAGCTCGCGCCCGTTTTGGCTCAGTGCCGCGCTGGTGACGTTGCCGACCCCCCACACCGTGCCGTTGGCCGGGAAGATCTGCTTGAACCCGGGCACCGACCACACCGTGGCCCCCGAGCCGCCGGTCACCGCGACCTCCGTCCCTGCCCCGTCAAGACTGACGGAGCTCAGGCTGTCGAAAGGTGTGTTCACACAGCGCCCGGCGAAGGGTTGGCCGGCATGGTACTCGCAGATATAGCCGTTGGAGTCGACCGTGACGAGATGGTCTTGGCCATCAGCCGGGCCTTGCCAAGCCACCATCTGCCCGGCCGGCTGGACGTCCCCGCTGTCCGCCGGCACGTACAGGGGAACGGCTCTGCTCGTCCCCGCTGCCGTCAGGATCTCGGCACCTGGCCATCGGCCCGACCGCCACCCGGCCCGGACCTCTCCGACGACGGCTATGTAGAGCCCGTTCGGGCTGAAGGCGAGCCCGTTGACGTAGGAAAAATCGGTAGCGCGGTCCCGGGGAGGGCCGGACCGCCCGAGGTCCCATATCTTGAGGTCCCCGCTGTCGGCCGTGGCCGCGGCGAGGAACTTGCCCTCAGGACTGAAGACGGTGGCAGACACAGACGTGCCGAAGTCCAGCGTCTTTTCTTCCTCGATCTGCGGGAGGGATTGGCGGAGCGCCGCCACGGCTTGCAGTGTGGGGCTCTTGTCCATGGCCGATAGCGCTAGGAGGGCGCTGAGCTCGGGGTCGCCACTGAGGTTGGCGACGGCATCGGCGGCGAGCACCCGGGAGCCGTTGGCGTCCCGCTGCGCCACGGCATTGCCGATGACGAAGACTGCGAGCAGGGCCACGGCGACGAGAGCGGCGCCCCAGGCCACCAGCGCCCGGCGGCGCTGCACCCGGGCCTTTTGCTCGGCCACTTCTTTTTGCGCCTCGAGGCGGCGAGCCGCGTGCCGGCCGCGCCAGTCGAGCACCGCCGGGGCCAGCACGTCGTGGAAGATCTCGTAGCGAGGAGGGCCTTGGCCGCCCATGGGAGGTTCGACGAAGCGCACGATGCGCGTGCCGCCTTCCCCCAGCCTGTCCAGGACGCTCGTCACTTTGTCCTCGGCGTGGTTGGTGTAGTCCACGAGGTCGGCCACGGCGTGGGCGATCTTGGTGCCCGAGGGCGTCACGAGGTGGTGGAAGACATCGGCGGCGATGTCCTGGTCCTCGGCCGACAGGGCGCCCAGGGTGGCGTCGAGATGGCTCCGGACGATCTTCTGGGCGCCCCCCAGCTGCTCCAAGGTGGACAAACGCAGCTGGTGGGAACCTGCACCCGTCTCCTCCTGCCAGATGCGGGTCATCACCAGTTGCAGGTAGGGAGCTTCCACCGCGTCGCCCGCCCCACCGTCCAGGGCCCCCGCGCCCACCGTCTCGAGCTTCACCTTGCCCGTGGAGACTTGCTCGACCACGGCCGAGACGAGCTCGACCTCGATGCTCACCTGTTGGTCGGGAGGCAGCTGCCGGTTGTACTCGTCAATGGGGCGACGGATGGCCTGGCGCGCCGCCCCCTTGCCGAGCGGGCTTATGCGGCGGTACGAGCCGAACAGGTTGGGGATGCGGCTCCGGAAGCGGTCGAGCTGCGCCAGGGCGTCTTCCCTGATGGCGAGCAGGAAGCCGGCGGGGAGACCTTCGCGGCCCACGGCCTGAGAGAACTGCTCGAAAAATGACAGCGGTCCCTGCTCGGAGCCGTGGTAGAGGAAGTATTCCTCGAACTGGTCGAAAATCAGCAACAACGACGCCTGCGCACGCGACGCCGCGTTCTCGATGAGCTCGACCAGGCTCCCCCCGGACAGGCTTCCTCGGGACAGGCTTCCTCGGGACAGGCTTCCTCGGGACAGGGGCTCGGCGCTCTCGGGGGAGGCGAACTCCTGCACTGACGCCTCGACGGCGGCGGCTATGCCGGCGACGGGGTCGTCAGCCCAGATGCTGAAGACCACCGGGACAAACTCGGCCGTCCCGAACCGGTGTACGTCCCGCCGGGCGGCCTCACGCAGGCCGGCGGCCACACCCGCCCGCAGCAGCGAGCTTTTCCCGGCACCGCTCTGGCCGTAGACCAGGGTCAGCCGGGCCGACTTGAGACTGGCGACGATGAGATCCCGTTCGCTCTCACGCCCGAAAAAAAAGGCGGCGTCAGCTTCGGTGAAGTGCGTGAGGCCCTTGTAGGGCCCCGTAGCCCCGGTGACGTCGGCGTGTGGTGTCAAGAGCGGTCGGCGAGCCAGGTCTCGAAAGCGTTCTTCAGCTGGACGAGGTAGTCCTCCAGAGTCATCCCGATCATCGTCACGTTCTTCTTCGCCCACGTTTTCTGCTCGACCGGGTCGAAGTCACGTCGGACCGCCCACCAGTCGTTCGGTTTGGCTTTTTCCCGGAGCTGGTAGAGGATGGCGCGAAGGTTCCAGTCACGAAGGCTGTAACCGAGGAACAGCAGGTGGCAGTTGAGGAGCCGGGTGAGCACGGAAGCGGGCAGGAGCTCATCGAGGTCGGCGTGGGTCAGGTACTCGATGTAGTGGTCCTCGGTGATCACGTAACTGTCGTGGTTGGGGTCGTTGCGGTTGACGAAGCCGTGCAGCTTCAAAACAACCGTGCGCTCCTCAGGACTGGCGTCGAGGTATTCCCGGGGTTCTTCGATAAGTGTCAGGGAGCCTCCCGGCGGCTGGTGGAAAAAGTGGCCGTGGTGCTCGCCGTCGGCCATGTACACCACGAGGTCGTAGGGCTCGCCGCGCTCGTCGAGCGCCTGTTCCAGTAGGTCGTCGTAATTGGTCGTGACTAATAATGGCGGGTCACCCAAGAGGCCTTTTTCCCGCAGGCGGGCCGGGACCTCGGCCAGGAAGTGATGGAGCGGCGTGGTCGGGAGATCCCGGTCGAAGATGTCGTGCAGTTCTTCGTACAGCGGCGTCGACCCGCCCTTCATGGCCGAGATCCATTGGGCGACGGCTAGGAGCTCGTACGAGCCGGCCAGCTCCGAGGGCAAATGGAACTCTTTCGACAGCCGTGATGCGAGCTCCTGGGCGCTCGGCGCGCCCTTCCATTCGGCGCCTCCAGGCCCCGGTCGGCCGAAAAGGCTCGCCCCGGACCCGAGCACGGGGGTCAGCCGCCCACGCCGCAGGCCGCGACAGACGATATCGAAATGCGCAGCCAGATCCTCGCCCGGAGGTGCCAGGCTGTT
>CAYZVQ010000130.1:0-12635 GCA_964481925.1 uncultured Acidimicrobiaceae bacterium | reverse complement strand
GCTATATCGACTTTTCCGGCAACGTGGACACGGCCATAGCCATCCGGACCATGCTGGTGGGGCCGGACGGTAAGGCCAGCGTGCAGGCGGGAGCGGGCATCGTGGCCGACAGCATCGCCGAGGAAGAAGATCTGGAGTGCCGCAACAAGGCGGCCGCCCTGCTGGCCGCCGTCCCCGGGGCTCGCCGGATAGCGGCGGCCCGCCAGGGTGGTAGGGCGTGAGCGACCGGGACGGTTACGACGCCCTGACGCGCGGCCTGGCCGCGTTCGAGTTCCCCCGCGATGTTGTGAGGGTGAGCGGGCCCGACGCCGAGCGCTACCTACAGGGCCAGTTGAGCCAGGACGTCGCGGCGCTGGCGCCGGGGGCGTGGGCCTGGGCGCTGGCGTTGTCACCGCAGGGAAAGCTCGACGCTTTCGTGCGCGTCTACCGGACCTCGGCCGACGAGTTCGTCCTGGACACCGATGCCGGTACCGGCCCGCCCCTGGCGGCGCGCTTGCTCCGTTTCCGGCTGCGCACCAAGGTCGAGGTGGGACAGCTGGAATGGCGGGCGGTGGCCGTCCGGGGGCCCGACGCCGTCCCCGTCCGGCCACCTGTGGCGCCCGCCGGGGACGGAGTGGCCGTCCCGTTCCAGTGGGGTGGGCTGGCCGGCTACGACCTTCTCGGGGCGCACCCAGTGGCCCCAGATGGTGCCGTGGCTGTCAGCCAGGACGATTACGAGGTTGTCCGCATCGAAGCGGGGTTCCCCAGGCACGGCGCCGAGCTCGACGAGCGGACCATCCCGGCCGAAGCCGGGCTGGTGGAGGCGTCGGTGAGTTTCACCAAGGGGTGCTATACCGGCCAGGAACTGGTAGCGCGTATAGATAGCCGCGGTAGCAACGTCCCCCGCCACCTTCGCGGCCTCCTGCTCAGCGGCCCGGCGGCGCCGGGCGACCCGCTTTACCGGCCGTCGCCCGCAGAGCCAGGCAGCGCCGGGCCGCCTGGGGAGCCCGGTGCTGGGCAGCCCGGTGCTGGGCAGCCCGGTGCTGGGCAGCCCGGTGCTGGGGAGCCTGGGGCCGGGCGGGCCAAGGAAGCCGGCCGCCTGACGAGCGTGGCCCTTTCGCCCGAGCGGGGGTGGGTGGCGCTCGGGTACCTGGGGCGGGCGGTAACGGCGGGCGAGACCCTGGTGGTGGGCGGAGCACCCGGCCCGGGCACCGTGCGCGCCGAGGTCAGAGTGCTGCCTTTGTCAAGCGACGGCCGGTCTTTGTCAAGCGACGGGCGGTGAACCAGGACCAGGGCCACCGACAACATGAGGCCGGTCCGCCCCTGACCCTGTCGGGGCAGGCAAAAACCTTCGATGCCCTGGCGATGTACGCCTTCGTCGTCCTCGGCCTACCGGACGGCATGATCGGGACGGCGTGGCCGGCGGTGAGGGGCGGCTTTCATGCGCCGCTCGAGGACCTCGGCATCGTGCTGCTCGTGTCCACGTTCGGGGCCATTGCCAGCTCGTCCGTCGCCGGTGTCCTGCTCGGCCGGCTCGGCATCAGGCGGATGATCATGCTGGCCGGGAGCATCGCCGCCCTGGGCGCAGTGGGGATCATCGTGTCGCCGGTCTTATGGGCCTTCGTGCTGTCCGGCACCGGCATCGGCGTGGCGGCCGGCTTCCTGGACAGCTCTGTTAATACCGCTGTCGCCCTGGCCAACCGCAACCGGCTGCTCAATATGCTGCACGGTTGCTACGGCATTGGTACGACGATCGGGCCGCTGGTCATAACCGCCGCTCTCCTGGCCGGCTCCTGGCGGCCGGGTTACGCAGTGCTCCTCGCCGTCGAACTGGCGATGGTAGGGGGATGGTGGCTGGCCGGCCGCCGGCTCGAGGCCCGGGCGGTCGAGGGGACGCCGATGGGAGAGACGCCCACCACCGCTGTGCCGGCCGAGCAGGTGCCGGCCGAGAACGTGCCGATCGGCTCGGCGGCCCCGGAACGGGCCCTGTCCCGCTCCCGGTTGGTGGTGACCGTGGCCCTGGGATTGGTGGTTTTCATGGTGTACACCGGCTTCGAGGTCTCGGCCGGCCAATGGGAGCCCAGCTTCGACCGAGGGCCGCTGCACATGGGCACGGGGCCCACCGGCCTGGCCACGTTCGGTTACTGGGGCGCCCTCACGCTCGCTCGGTTCGCCCTGGCCGCCCCTCGGCGCCCGCTGTCACAGGCGGGGATCGTCCGCTGGGGCTGCATCGTGGCGCTGGGCGGCGCCGCCCTCGTGTGGTGGCGGCCCTCCAGCGTTGCCGCCCTCGTGGGCCTGGTGGTCATCGGAGGCGCTCTGGCCGGCATCTTCCCCGCCCTGGTCGCCCTCACCCCGTCCCGGGTGGGAGAGGAAATGGCCCGCCACGTGATCGGCTGGCAGATCGGTGCGGCCGGTATCGGCGGCTCGGCCATATCCGCGGCGTTCGGCGCTATCTTCCAGCACTACGGTCTCAGGGAGTTCGGGCCCGCGCTGGTAGTCATGGCCCTGGTGGTGCTCGTGGGCGGGGTGGTGCTGGAGCACGCCGCCCCGGCTCAGCTGGCCCGGTGAGCGGCGCCGGGCCCTGGCCGGGGCGCCTGGTCGTGGTCACGGGCACGGGCACGGGTGTGGGCAAGACGTGGGCCGCCTGCGAAGTTGCCCGGCACCTCGGCCGTACCGGCCTGAAAGTGTGCGCTCGCAAACCGGCCCAGTCCTTCGGCCCCGACGAGGGCCCCACTGATGCCGACCGCCTGGCCGGGGCGACGGGGGAAAGCGCAGCCGAGGTGTGCCCACCGTGGCGCTGGTACCCCCGGCCCATGGCGCCGCCCATGGCGGCCGAGTCCCTTGGCCTCCCGCCCATCAGTCTCGACGACATACTGCGCGAGCTGTGTTGGCCGCCGGGGGTGGACTTGGGCCTGGTCGAGTGCGCCGGCGGCGTGGCCTCGCCCCAGGCCGCCGATGCTGACGTCGTCGACTTGGTGGAGCGGCTGGCGCCCGATCTGGCCCTGCTCGTGGCCGGTGCCGGGCTCGGGGCCCTCAACGACGTGCGTCTGGCCGCCCGGGCGTTGTCCGGGCACCCGCTGGTGGTCTACTTGAACCACTTCGACCCCGGCGAGGAACTGCACGTGCGCAACCGGCGCTGGTTGGCCGAGCGCGACGGCCTGTTCGTCACCGTCCGCGCTCACGAGCTCGCGGAGGCGCTGCTGTCCAGCGATTGAGCCGGAACTGTGTTGCCCGGCCCTGTGCTACCCCGCGCTGAGGGCCCAGCGCAACCTCGTGGCACCGCCGGCGGGGACGTGGATGAGGCCCATGCCGTTATTGAAAGCGTTGGGCGGGCAGGAGTTTGGCTCGATGGCGAGGCCTTGGCGCCGGCGGGCCGGGAGGGTGTCACCGGTGAAAAGCTGGACATAGTCCAGAGGCTCGTAATAGTGGAGCAAAATGCGGGCGCCCCCGTCGGGAGAGCGAAAACTCAGTGCGGCCCGGCCTTGCGAGTCCCGGGCGAGGCCGGTCAGGGTGACGTCCAGCACCGCCGCACCGATGGCTTTGCCTTCCCGAAAGTCAAACTCCGTGCCCTCCACGGGCACGGGCGGGCCTGTCGGGACAAGGCTGTCGCTCGACTGCAGGTACCGGCTCGCCGGTACCTGCAATATGCCGTCGTCGATGAGGGGAGAGCCCAGGGTGAAATAGGGGTGGGCACCGTAGCCGAAGGGAGCCGAGCTGCGGCCGATGTTCCTGGCCACGGTCGATATCTCCAGGCTGTCTTTCAACCAGTGGTACGAAAGTTCGTACTCGAAGGGGAAGGGGTAGCCCGGCTGGGCCAGCACCCGGCAGCCCAGGGTGATGTTGTCCTGCCCGTGCTCGGTCACCTGCCAGGTGGCCCAGCGCGTCCAGCCGTGGATGGCCGCGCCCTTAAGGTGGTCGGTTATGGGTAGTTGGTAGCGCTCACCTTCGTACTCGTAAAGACCTTTGGGCACCCGGCCGGGCCAGGGCATGAGGTGCTGCCCGTAGCACCCGTGACTGGCGTAGCCGTCCTCCTCGACGGTGTCGAGGAGCTCCTCGCCCTCCCACTGGACCCGGAACAAGGTTGCGCCTTGCTCGGTGACCACGGCCCGGCGGTTGCCGTCGGTGATCTCGAAAAGCTCTCCGGCGCGCATCAGGCGCCGTAACCCGGGTTCGGACTCATGCTCGTCACGCTAGTGGTGCGGCGCGGGGCGCTCCAGAGGCGTGCGGTCGTTGGCAGCACACCCAGTAAGGTCGCTCCCTATGACGGTTCACAACGACCTGGCTGCTTACGATGGCACGCCCTCCTGGCTGGCCCGGGTGACCGAAGGCTCACTGGCGCGCCGGCGCCCCTCGCGCCACGAGGCCCTGGCCGTGCTGGGCTCAGGCGACGACGTCCTCCTGGAGGTGGTGGCCGCCGCAGCGCGTGTCCGGCGGGCCTTTTTCGGCAACCGGGTCAAGCTCAATTACCTCGTCAACATGAAGAGCGGTCTGTGCGGGGAGGACTGCTCATACTGTTCCCAGCGCCGGGGCTCGGAGGCCGGCGTGCTCACGTACAACTGGATCAGCCCGCAACAGGCGGCGGACGAAGCGGCACGGGCGGCGGCCGCGGGAGCCAAGAGGGTCTGCCTGGTGGCCAGCGGCCGGGGCCCGAGCGACCGTGACGTCGAACGCGTGGCCCGTACCATCAGCGCCATCCGGGAGGGCCACCCCGAGCTTGAGGTCTGTGTATGCCTGGGCATCCTGGGCGCTGAGCATGCGTCTCGTTTGAAACAAGCGGGCGCGGACGCCTACAACCACAACCTGAACACGGCCGCCTCGAATTACGGGAGCATATGCAGCACGCATTCTTTCGAGGACAGGGTGGGCACGGTCCGCCACGCCGCCGGCGCCGGGCTTTCGCCGTGCTCGGGGGTGATCGTGGGCATGGGGGAGTCCGACGACGAACTGGTGGACGTCGCTTTTGGCCTGCACGAACTGCAACCCGACTCTGTCCCCGTCAATTTCCTGATGCCGTTCGAAGGCACGCCCCTGGCCGGGCACCTGGAACTGAGCCCGGCGAAATGCTTGCGGGCCCTGGCCATGTTCCGTTTCGTTTTCCCCGACGTCGAAGTGCGGATCGCCGGGGGCCGGGAAATGCACCTGCGCAGTTTGCAGCCTTTGGGCCTGCACATCGCCAATTCCATTTTTCTCGGCGATTACCTCACCTCCGAAGGTGCGCCCGGGGCCGCGGACCTGGCCATGATCGCCGACGCCGGCTTTGTGGTGGAAGGGGCCGACGAGGTCACGTTGCCCGCCCACCGCCGGGGCAACGGCGTCCCGGTAGCTCCGGCATTGCGCCGGCGCGGGCCGGGCACGGAGGTGCCCGCCAACGCCTGAGCGCCAGGCCGGGAGGGCCCGGCCTCAAGCCGGCGTCGCCGATTTGCCGTTGCCGTCCGCAGCCTCGGGAGCGACGGGCTTGAGGGTGGCCACGACCCGGGTCCCCCCTTGCGGGCCGGTGGGCGACTGCACCGCGACCCGGCCGCCCATGGCCACCACGAGCTCGTCGACGATGGCCAGGCCGAGGCCGGACCCGAGCTTACGGCCCTCGCTCGAACGGGACTGGTAGAGGCGCTCGAAAACCCTGGGGAGGTCGGCTTCGGGGATCCCGGGCCCGTCGTCCTCCACCGCCACCCATGGCCGGCCGGCCGATACGCCGGTCGAGACGGCCACCTCGGAAGCGGCGAACTTTAGGGCGTTCTCGATGAGGTTGGCCACCACCTGGCCCAGGCGGTCCCGGTCGGCATCGCAGGTGACCGAGGAGGGCGGAGCGGTGCTTATCTGCACGGCCAGCCCCAGGGCGGAGGCCGCCGGTGCGAAGGCCTGGGCGGTGTCGGAGACAACCTCGGAGAGATCGAGCGCCCGGCACTGCAAACTGAACGCCCCCGCCTCCAGTTTGGCCAGCTCCAGCAGGTCCGTCACCAGGCGCTCCAGCCTCCCCGCTTCGGAGACGATGATGCCCGAGGCGTAGTGGACCTCGGTCGTCGCCCCGTCGTAAAGCGCCTCGGCAAAACCCCGGATCGACGTGAGCGGAGTGCGCAGGTCGTGGGACACCGACATGAGGAACTGGCGCTGAGTGCCCTGTGCCCGGGCCAAGCTGGCGGCCATCTGGTTGACCGAGGCGGCCAGGGAAACGAGCTCATGGCCCACGCCGGCGGGGACGGGGACCCGGGCCTCGAGGTCGCCGGTGGCGATACGGCGGGTGACCACCTCGGTCTGCAGCAGCGGGCGGGCCAGGCGGTGGCCGAGGCGGTCGGCCACGATCAAGGCCACGGCCAGTGTGGCCGCGGCGGCGATGGCGAACCATACCCCGGCATCGCCGACCCCGCTCGGTGCCTCCCGGGTGAGCACCACCACCAGGTTGGCCACATTGGCCACCTCTACCTGCGTGGAGAACAGGTAGGCGGCGTAGGCCAGGCGCCCCCGGTGCCCGGTGACGGGGAGGCCGATGAGGAGGTCGCCTATGTCCAGTTGGTCGACCGTCAGGCCGCTAGGCAGGGGATCGCCCGGGCTCAACAGGTTGTACAGGCACAAGCCCTGGACATCGGCACCAACACCGAGGTCAAACTCACGGCAACCCCGGTCACCACCGCTCGAGGACGCGGCCAGGATGGCCTCGCCCTGGAGGCCCAACGGGGCCTGGAGGACGCTCAGGGACTGGCGCAACACGGTGATCGACTCGTGGTGCCTTCCGGTGGCGACCGCCTTCTGGACGCCCTGAGCCAACTTCGTGGCGTCAGAAGCCAGCTCGATCTGGGTCTGGCGGACGCTGTTGAGGGAGGTGAGGCCGAGGGTGGCCAGGCCGGCGAAGAGCAGCGCCCCGACGACCATGGCGAACATCGTGAGGCTTATGCGCCGGCGCACCGTTTACCCGCGTTACCCGAGCCGATAGCCCATGCCCCACACGGTGCTAAGAGGGAGCGCGTCCCCCAGCTTTTTGCGCAGCTGGCGTACATGGGCATCGACTGTGCGGTCGTCGCCGTACCAGCCCGCGCCCCACACGCCGTCGAGGAGCTGCTGGCGAGAGAGCGCCCGGCCCGGGCGTTCGGCCAGGAACTGCAGGAGCTGGAACTCCTTGGAGGCCAGGGGGACCGGTTCGCCGTCGACCCTGGCCTCGCGCCGGACGATGTCGACTTCGACCCGGCCGGCCATGAGCACCTCGTTGGGTTCGGTGGTGCCGTCTGAGCGGCGCAGTATGGCCTTGACCCGGGCCACCAGCTCACGGGGAGAGAACGGTTTGGTCACGTAGTCGTCGGCGCCCAGTTCCAGCCCCAGGATGCGGTCCACCTCGCCGTCCCGGGCTGTCAGCATCAGCACGGGCAGGGACTGCTTGGCCCGCACCCGGCGGCACACTTCCAGTCCGTCGATGCCCCCGGGTAAGCCCACGTCCAGGATCACCATGCGGGGCCGCTCCCGGTCGATGGCGGCCAGCCCCATCTCGCCCGTCCCGGCCTGGATGACCCGGAAGCCCTCGCGACGGAGGTACAGGTCGACCAGGTCGGCGATATTTGTGTCGTCTTCGACCACGACGATGGTGCCCATGTCGGCGGCCACTCAGCCAGCATGCCAGGTTGGGCGGGCCCAAGCGCGAACTTCCGGCCTCGCAGTGGCGAACCTCCGGCCTCAAAGTGGCGCCGCCGTCGGTCGCGTTGCCCCTTGGGCCGCTGCGCCGGGCGGCGGGCGAGCCGGGGCTACGCTTGGGAGCGGATGCCGACTTATCTGGACAAGATCCTCGCTGCCCACCGCGAGGCTGCCCGGGCTGACCGCCGGGACGTGGGCCGGCTCCTGGCCGACGCCAGCCGGTGCGCGGCGCCGAGAGGTTTCACCGCCGCCCTGAAGGCAAGACCGGGCGTAGCGGTGATCGCCGAGATCAAGCGCCGCAGCCCGTCGAAGGGCCCTCTGGCCCCCGACCTCGAGCCGGCCCTGGTGGCCAAGGCTTATGCGGCCGGCGGGGCCGCCTGCTTGTCGGTCCTGACCGATGCCGAGTTTTTCGGTGGCTCGGCCGACGACCTGGCCGAAGCCCGTTCTGCAGTGGATCTGCCGGTCCTGCGCAAGGACTTCACGGTGGGCACTGCCGATGTTTGCGACGCCCGGCTTATGGGCGCTGACGCCGTGCTCCTCATCGTCGCCGCCCTCGCCCCGGGCGAGCTCGGCGACTTGCTCGGGGCCGCCCGGGGCCTGGGCCTGGACGCTCTCGTGGAGGTCCACGACGAGGCCGAAGCCGAGGTGGCCCTGGACGCCGGGGCCGAAGTTATCGGGGTCAACCAGCGGGACTTGGTCACCTTCGAAGTCGACACCCAGCGGGCCGTAAGGGTGGCCGGGAGCCTGCCGGACCACATCGTCCGGGTGGCCGAGTCCGGGGTCCGCCACCGTGACGATGTGACGCGTCTGGCCGACGCCGGCTTCGATGCCGTGCTCGTAGGTGAAGCTCTGGTCACCGCGCCTGACCCCGGGGCCGCCCTGGCCTCGCTGATGGGGGTCGAGGCCTCCTAGTGCTCCTCAAGATCTGCGGCACCACTTCCGAGGACGACGCGCTGCTGGCCATCGCCATGGGCGCCAATGCCGTGGGATTTGTTTTCGCCCCCTCTCCCCGTCAGGTCTCCGCGCAGCGGGTGGCCGACATTGTCAAACGGCTGCCCCGTGAAGATCTACTGACCGTGGGGGTTTTCCGCGACGACGCACCCCGGCGCGTCGTCGAGACGGTGTTCGCCGCCGGTCTCCAAGCCGCCCAATTGCACGGGCGGGAGACGCCCGAGGAGACGCTCTGGGTCCGCCAAAGGATCCCGATGGTCATAAAGGCATTTCCCGGTGGAGACCCGAGAGTGGCTCATGCCGACGATTACGGGGCCGACGCTATCCTGCTCGACTCGCCCAGCCCCGGCTCCGGCAGCGTGTTCGACTGGGCGATGGCCGGCGACCTGCCCGAAGGCCAGCGTCTCATCATCGCCGGAGGTTTGCACCCCGGCAACGTGGCTGCGGCCATCCTGCGGGCCAAGCCCTGGGGCGTTGACGTCACCTCCGGTGTCGAAGCCAGCCCCGGCGTCAAAGATCCCATGAAAGTAAAGGCGTTCATCGAGGGGGCCAAACGCGCCGAGGCTCAGCTGGCCGCGTCGGCCGCCGCCGGACCGCAGAGCACGGGCACAGGGCCGTACGACTGGGCCGACGACGAATGACGTCCGGCGCCGGGCCCATGGGCGAACCGGACGCCGGCGGCCGTTTCGGAGACTTCGGCGGCCGTTTCGTGCCCGAAGCTCTCGTGCCCGCCTGCCAGCAACTGGAAGAGGCTTTCCGCGCTGCCTGGTCGGACGCCGCCTTCAAGGACCGCTACCACGCAATATTGCGGGATTACGCCGGCCGCCCGAGCCCGGTCAGTGAATGTCAAAACCTGTCGGATGTCCTCGGCGTGCGGCTGCTCCTAAAGCGCGAGGATCTGAACCACACCGGGAGCCACAAGATAAACAACGTCATCGGCCAGGGGCTGCTGGCCCTGCGAATGGGCAAGCAACGCCTCGTGGCCGAGACCGGTGCCGGCCAGCACGGGGTGGCGACGGCGACCGCGGCGGCCCTTTTCGGCCTCCAGTGCACCGTTTATATGGGCGAGGTCGACATGGAGCGCCAGGAACTCAACGTGTTCCGCATGCGCCTGCTCGGGGCTGAAGTCCGTCCCGTACGCTCTGGTAGCCGCACTCTGAAAGACGCCGTCAATGAGGCCCTGCGGGACTGGGTGGCCAGCGTCGAGTCGACCCACTATTGCCTGGGCTCGGTGATGGGGCCCCACCCGTTCCCCTGGATGGTGCGTGAGTTCCAACGGGTGATCGGTGAGGAGGCCAGGGAGCAGTGCCGTCTGCTGTTAGGACGCGACCCGGACTTCGTCGTCGCCTGCGTTGGGGGCGGGAGCAACGCGGCGGGTACTTTCGCCGGCTTTGTGGGAACTCCGGCCCAACTGGTCGGGGTCGAGGCGGCCGGCGGAGCGGCCATGGGGCCAAAAGGTGTCCCGGGTGTCCTGCACGGTATGAAGTCGTACCTCCTCCAGGACGAGTTCGGCCAGATCGTCGAGGCTTATTCGATCTCGGCCGGGCTCGACTACCCCGGGATCGGCCCCGAGCACGCCTACCTGGCCCGCAGCGGCCGGGCACGCTACGGTTCGGCCGGCGACGACGAGGTCTTGGAGGCTCTGCAACTACTGGCCCGGACCGAAGGCATCATCCCGGCCCTGGAGCCGGCCCACGCGCTGGCGTGGTTGGTCAACGCGGCCAAGACGGGCGAGGTCCCGGCCGGGTCCACGGTCCTGCTTACGATGTCGGGGCGCGGGGACAAAGACGCCGAACACGTGATGTCAGCTCTGTCCGAGCGGCGCCAACCTTGAAGGGCGTGCCGCTCGAGGCCACCCTGCGGGCCAGGCGCGATGAGGGGCGCAAGTTGCTCGTGCCCTACGTCACCGGCGGGCTACGCCAGGACTGGCCCCAGTTGCTGCTGGCCATGGCGGACCGGGGTGCCGACGCCATCGAAGTGGGCCTGCCGTTCTCCGATCCCATGATGGACGGGCCCACGATCCAGGAGGCCTCCCGCCTGGCGCTCGAGCGGGGTACCAACACGGGCACCGTGCTGGCCGAACTGCGCGGTCTCGACGTACCCGTGCCCCTGGTGGTCATGACGTACTGCAACCTGGTGTTCCGCGCCGGCACGAAACGGTTCGCGGCCGAGGTGGCGACGGCCGGGGTCACGGGGGCCATCGTGCCCGACCTGCCCCTCGAGGAATCAGAAGAGTGGGAGGCGGACGCGGCCGCGGAAGGCGTTGAGACGGTCCTATTGGCTGCCCCGGTCACCCCGCCGGACCGCCTCGACCTGATCTGCCGGCGCAGTCACGGCTTCGTGTACGGCGTCAACCTGATGGGGGTGACGGGGGCGCGCGCCAACCTGGCCTCGAGCTCGGCGGTCCTTGCCCAGCGGCTCAAGGCCGTGACTACCAAGCCGGTCCTGATGGGCTTCGGGATATCTGGCCCGGACCAGGCCGTGGAGGCCACCCGGTTCGCGGACGGCGTCGTCGTGGGCGCGGCCCTCATGCGGGCCGCCATCGACGGGGCCACGCCCGAGCAAGTCGGCGAACTCGTCGGCGCCATCAGGGCAGCCATCGACGGAGGGCGGGCGTAGGAGGGCTCCCCTTCAACTTCCCCGGCAGAGCTCAGCGCGGGGGAAGCCGATGGGGAAGCGGGTGGGGAAGTCACCTGACATCGTCGGGTCATGAACGTGCACCAACCGGCCATTTCCCGCCACCGGGGCCGGGCCGGCGCCGCTTTTTTTGCCAGCCTGGACCACGAGTGGCGCGCTCTGGCCCGGTCGATGGCCTTCGCCGAGCAGGTGCGGGAGTGGTCCTTGCGGGAACCCGCCCTGGCCACATGGACTGTCGACGGAGCTGGGGCCCTGTGCCCGGTGGCGCTGTCACCGGTGACCTGGGACGGCTACGAACCCGTGGGCAGGGGCGCCGAAGTCCTCTCAGCCCTTCTCCGCCTGGCCACGTCCCCGCCGGCAGCGCGTGCGCTGCTCCAGGCCCTGCTGCCCCGGCTCAGGTCCGAGAGGGTCCAGGTGCCGGCGTACGGGCATGGCGTCGGTGAGAGAGGGCAGGCCGCCGCCGACACTGTGGCCGACCTGGTCGCCGAATGCTTCGCCGCCATAGTTCGTCACGCCGGAGAAGACCGCGACGACGTGGCCCGGTTGCTGGTGCAAGAGGCGACCCGGAAGCTACGCACGGTGCGCCGGGCTCAGCACCGCTACCAGGAACGCACGGTGCCCATGCCTGCCGCCCACGACGGTTGGGCGACGACGGACCTGACGGCGTCGCGCTCTTCGGCGGAGTGGCTGGCGGTGGCGCTCACCGACGCCGTGCGCTCTCAGTCGCTCACGGCCGCCCAGGCCCGGCTGGTGTACGCCACCCGCGTTAAAGGCGTGCCCGCCAGCGAGGTCGGCCGCTACCACGGGATGAGGCCCAGAGCCGTTTACTACGCCCTGGCCCGGGCCGAGAGCGCCCTCCTGTCGAGGGTGCCATGAGGACGGCGTCAGGGCCCCTGGGCCGGGGCTTCCTGTCAATGGGGCCCCCCAGGCGCCCCGCCCCGCCCCTCCCGTCGCCGGCACCCTCTCCCCGGGCCGTCGCCCGCCGCCCGCTCCCGGTGGCCCGGCGTCAGGCCGGCGTGCTGGCCGCGCTGCTGGGCGGCGCGCTGTGCGTCGACCTGGTGGTGGCGGGCGCCCTGTCGGCCGAGGTCTTCGGGAAGGGCTGGGCCTGGCCGTCCCCATCACATTTCGCCGCCGTCCTTCTGAGCGCATTGGCGCACCCGGCTCACCCCCGCCAGGGCTGGCCGGCCCGGTTGGCGCGGCGCCTGCCCGGTGCCGGCCCCTTTTGGGCCGTGTTCGCCGTTGTGGCCGGAGCCCAGGTATTCGCGGTCCTCGGCGTGGTCAGGCGACTGGTCAACCCGAGGTCCCGCCCGGCACCGAGAACCCACCCGGCACCGAGAGCTTGGGTGGCACCGGGACCCCACCCGGCGCCGAGACCTTGGGTGGCCACCGGCCGGCGGCGGCCCGTCACCGACCAGAGGAGCCGCTTCGGCTCCGCCAGTGCCGCCCAGCTC
>CAYZVQ010000129.1:0-12647 GCA_964481925.1 uncultured Acidimicrobiaceae bacterium | reverse complement strand
GCCGACGGGGTCGCTGCCGGTTTGATCGCGGCCCGCCAGGGCGGGACCTGGTCGACTTACAAGGCCCCCGTCCCTGCCGGTGTGCCCGGGTCGGCCGCAGTGGGGCTCTCTTCGGTAGCCTGCGCCGACCCCACCCACTGTGTGGCCATAGGCGGCTATAACGACCCGGCGACGCGCAAGGGCGGGGTCATACTCGTCAGCGGTTCAGGCTCGTCCTGGACGGCCGTCCCGGCCCCGCTCCCCGCCGGGGCCCCCAACCCGGGCACGTCGGTCCAGCTGAACGGCCTCACCTGCGCCTCGACCTCATCGTGCGTTGCCGTGGGCCTCTACTACCCGAGCGGTGCGACAACGCCCGACGACCACGGCCTGGTCCTGTCCGGTTACGGCCGCGTGTGGCGGGCGACCAGCGCGCCCATGCCGCCGCAAAGCTCGAGCCCGCCGGCCATAAACCTGCAAGTCGCCACCTGCCCGACGTCCCGGCAGTGCCTGGTGCTCGGCCAATATGCAGTGGCCGGTCATCCAGGTACGTCGCCGGCCATAGTTCTGTCCGGGTTTGGCGACGCCTGGACGGTGAAGACGCTGCCGCTCCTGTCCGGCCCTGGCGTTTCCTCGAGCTACACCGATATGCACTTCTACTCGGCCGTGTGCAAGACCGCCACGTCTTGCCTCGCCGTCGGCGACGACCAGGGCTCCGACACCGAGGGCTTTATTTATTCGCTGTCCGGTTCGACCTGGAGCGTGCGGGAGGCGGCTCTCCCGACGGGGAGCTCGCTCGCCCAAGCAGGCCAGACGGTCCTGTTCAGCGGCCTCGCGTGCCCCTCGTCCACATGCCTCGCGGCAGGGACCTACAACGGGGCCGAGCCCGGCGCGGGCTTCATCTCCCAGGGGCCGGCCCTCAGCTGGACATCGTCGGCCATATCGCCGCCGAAGAGCGCGTACCCGAAGAGCGCGCTCAGCCTCGCCGGGTTGGCCTGCGAGTCTGCGTCTTTCTCTGTGGCGACAGGCATGTGCCAGACCGCCGACCGAGCTGGCACCACTGCCTTTGTTACGGGCGCGGGGCCTCCTGGCAGGTGTCTGTAGCCCCGTCCCCCCCGGCGGACGGGGCTAAGTACGCCGACGTGAACCTTTTCGAGGTGGCCTGCTCGTCTAATTCGTGCGTCGCCATGGGCGACTACTTCACGGGTGCGGGAAGCAATGCCGCCGACGAACCAGTCGTCGACACACTCTCCTGATGTACCGCCGCCCGGCCTGGACCACCAACGCCTCGCCCCGCCGGGCGCTAGCGGCACCGACAGGGGAGGTGAGGTGACGCCCGGGTCAGCCGGCTTCCCGGGAGCAAAGCACCCCTTGGCGCTGGCCTGCAGCTCGTACCAGCCGGCCAGAACGTCCCAATGGAAAACACGATTGGTAGCCTGCGGTTTCCCTCGTCGTTGCTGGTGGCACTGTCGCCTCCCATGACGACGCTGCCGCCGTCGGTCACCGCGCAGATACAGGTAATGTCCGACAGCCATCTTGCGGCTCACAACAACGAGGACGCCTCAGACCGAAGGCTCGCCCAAACCAACGTGTGCCGGTCCCGAGCAAAAGGAACACCCGCCAGTTGCGGGACGGTCCCAAAGCTGTGGGCGCCGCCCTCGGGGGTGATGAGCCGGTAACCAAGGTCGGCATTGGCGGCGATGCCGACGATGATCGCCGACTCGGTCGCTTCCTTTCCGCGCCGGCGTCGTTCTGTACCCCGTGGCGCCTTGGGGCGCCGGCGGCGGAGCTCTGCTACGCTGCCATGACCCTCGCCATCTGGGCGCGGGACCGATGTCCCTGGAAGGGAACGGGTAGAACATGGCTCTCGCCTTTTATTTCGCTCACGACGGGTTCACGCCGGAGAAGTACGCCCAAGTGATCAGCAAACTGGAGGCAGCAGGTGCGGGCGCCCCCAAGGGTCGTACACAGCACTTTGCCCTCGAATCGGACGGTGCGATCCAGGTCTTCGACATCTGGGAGTCACAGGCCGACTTCGATGCGTTTGGACCGGTGCTTATGCCGATCCTGAGCGAACTCGGGGTGGGGCTAAAACCACCGATGGTGGCAAACCTGCACAACGTCATCAAAGCCTGACGGCCCCAGCGGCGTTCCACGCTCGCCGTGTCGTGCGACGGCGGGCCGTTTTGGCCTGACGGGTGGGCGGGTGCTGCCGGCCGGGCTGTTCTTGTCGGCGATAAGGCCGCTTATCTTCTGGCTGTTGTGAGCGAAGACCCCGCTCCGGGTAAGTGTGCACGTCAGAGGCTTATGGAGCGCCACGGCAGGTCGCGACAGGCGAGCGTCGGATAACTTGCGGATAACTTCGGCGCAAAGCTCGCCCAGGAGGCCGATCGAGCTGAAGTAGGTTTCGGTAGTGAGTGGCTACGGAAACCTCATCAGGGACTTTGCCGAGCGGACGATCCAGAACCTCAACTTCATTCAGGCGCAGGCGAGTGCCGGCGACCCTGACGCCTATGAAGTGACCCAGCTCTGGAACTCGCTTCTCGGCCTCATCGTGCTGCCGCAAGAGCTCGATTCAAGACGGGACCCGACAATAATCCCGACGATGAGATCACCTCGGTGACCGTGTGGACCCAAAGCCCTTACAATACGAAGGTCCCGGATAATCCACGCCGCCCCGCCTCCGATCCCCTTGGGAGGCGCGTCAAGGCCGGTCACTACTACTGGCAGGGCCAAATCAAGATCGAGGATCTCGACCCCCTCGCGAGGCGAATCGCCGATGTTTATCTCAGGGTTTCGATAAAGGTCGTCTTGTGGTCGGCCACCGGTTTGCCCCCAGGCCTGGCCATCAGCACGACTACGGGCAAGGTCACCGGCACCCCGACCACGGCCGATAGCTATGCCGTCATTGTCACTGCCACGAACTCCGTGGGCCTGCGGTGACCTTGTCGGCCTTGAAGTAGTCACCGAGAGAGAACCCGATAAACTCTCCATCCAGAGCCCAGCCTTCGGCATCAGGGCCCATCTGGTCCGAGTACATCTCCATGCGGGGCAGGTCGAGGTGGGGGTTCGGGCCGCGGGACGCGTCCCAACCGGCCTTCTCGCGCTGCTCGTCCACATAGGTCCAGTTGAAGATCTGATCTTCGGTGAACTCACCACTGGTGATCGCGCGGAACGGGGTGCCGGACAGGTACAGCTGGTACCGCGTGCCAAGCCCGAGGTCGTCCTCGGTAACTGCCTCCTCGGGTTCCTCCACCTCTGCGATGGACTTGTCGGAAGGGTCGTACAGCTCTCGGGCGGTGTCCCGCCACGCCCCGAAGTGGTACTCGTCGATGACGATGCAGTCCCAGTCGATCAGGTGTACAACCTCGTTGTGCGCCTTTACGTCACCATCTGGAGTCCTGCCGTGAAGATCCTGGAAGGAGGCGAACCAGACGAGCGGGTCCGGACCGTCGGCGTAGGCGTCGCGGTCGGCGTCCGGGGTGTCGCGGTCCACGAACCGCCAGCCCTCAAAATCGATATGCGACAGCAGGTCGTCCCTCCAGGCCGTCTGCACTGCGGGCTTATAGGTCAGGACCAGGACCCGGCACCAGCCCATCTCGCGAGCCAACTGGGCGCCTGGCTACCCTCTTACAACTCGTAGGGCACGAGAGCCGATGTTGACCGAAGGGACCGGGCATGAGCGTCGTATTGGTCACCAACAGGAGGGCAAGTGCCAGGTGGCAGGGCTACCACGGGATCGAGCTCGCCCCGGCCCGGCTAGTTGGCATCATGCCGGGGGCCAGGCCGCTGCGCCTGGTCGCGGTTGTGGCCCTCCTGTGCGCCGCCGTCGTGGTGGCGGTGGGCCTAGGTAGGCCAGCCGGGGAGGGCAGCCACGCCCGTGGCACCGTCGGAGCCTGTCTCCGCCCGTCCCGGGGCCTCAGCGAGGTAGGGCGGCCCGGCTGTGGTTGGAAGGGAGAGCCCCCGGCTGGCGGCCGCTGGTGGTCCTGAGCGCCCCCCGTGGTCCGGTACTGCCTTAGTCTCCCGGGGCGGGTCCCCACCTGTCCTGACCTGCCCCTCTCCCGGCTGTCCCCCCCTTCGTCCCCGCCTTCCCCCCTCGGTCCCTCTCTCCCCACAAACGTCCGTCTTCGCAGGTCAACGGGGGTGTGCGAGGGCGATCACCGGTGGGGTAAGCAACGGCGGCACTCCGCCGGAGTTCTCCACCAAGGGGCACCCCTATTGCCTGTCCTCCCTGACCACGTACCATTGGGACAACGGGCAAGGAGCCCCACCGGGGGACAATTGGCCTGAAAACAGTTGCCCGGTCCGCGGCCAATGTGGCCACCATCGGGCCTTTCCCGGCTGCCGGGAGCAGTGGCCAAGGGGCCAGGGCCAACGTCAACTGGTCGGCCAGCGTGACGACGCCCGTCGTTATCCAGGGCGGTTACTCCTGCACCGACTCTGACCCCGCGACGTGGTCCCAGGACCAGGCCAGTGGCGGTCATGGGTTTTGCACCGTGATGGCCAGGAGTGCAGTACTCGTCGCCGCCCCCCGCCCGGCTAAGCCGGTTTACACCTGCTCGGGCTCGCAGGTCACGTTGTTCAACAACACCAACACAGGCGGCGTACTGAACGGGGGCAACCGCCAGGCGTGGAGCACCTACAGCCAAAAGCCGGGTGTCAGCGCCTACTGCCTCAACTCGGTCGAGACCTACCACTGGGACAACGGCAAAGGAGCGGCACCGGGCAAGCTCGGGCTGGGGCCGCTCGACTTCGCCGCCCTGTTGCACCCCGTCCCGTACCGCCGGGCCAGCGGGAGCACAGGCCAGGCTGGGGCCAAGGACGTCAACTGGTACGTCGATTACCCGACGAGCCCCAAACCGTTCATCATCAGCGGCACCTACGACTGCGAGGACTCCAACTCCACTACCTGGTCGTCAAACCCGTTGTCTAGGGGTTACGGCTTTTGCACGGTAATGGGTACGCCGGCATACATAAGCAGCTGGGCCGTCCCCGGCGGGGCCAGCCTCCCGGTGACCCCGCCCAAGCCCAGCACTACTGTCGTCGTGACGCGAAGCGTGAAGTGCTTCACCGGCACGCTGTCGAGCATGCTCCTGTACCCCATCCACCTGGCGCCTTCCGGCGCCGGGATGGTGCTGCTCCAGTGCGGGGTGAGCGTTCAGAACGGGTTCCGTGGCCGTTTGGCTCCGTCGGGTGTCTTCGCTATCGAATTCGGCTGCACGGCGTTTTGGACCTACCCACAGCAGTCGCCCGGTGTCGTCCCCTACCTCCAGTACACCGGCTCACCCAACAGCTCCTGCGTTACAGCAAAAGATCCTCTCTCCTGGAGCGTCCATGGGCCATGGCGCATCGACTACCAGACAACCGACACCCGGACCGGAGGGGGCCTGAGGCCAGGCGGCTACGCCGTTTACGTCGAATCTGGCTCCGGTGACTCTTCGGCCGAGAACAACCTGACCGTGACCTAACCACGACCGCCTGGGTCGTTGCTCCTTGGCGGCCCGGGCGTTTGCGAGCAGGTGTCCCGCAGACGTCTCTCCGAGCAGCTCCAGGGTCAGCTTCCCAGGTGACAGCTCGTCAAACAGCGGGAAGTGAGCGCGGGTAGGAGCGCTATGGCGGCGTCAGCGCGGGTCACGACCCCACCGGCCACAAAGTGGTGAGCGAACGCGCCACCGACGAACGCCCGGGCGCGGCTCGGCATGACGCCGAGGGCGACCGAAATGGCGTGGGCGAAAGCCGTCTCGGTGAGCGCCCTGGACGGGTTGGTGGCCGAGCCGGTGAGGACCTGAAGGGCGCGATCGGGGTTGAGCCGGACCGAGCGCCCGAGGGTGGCGGCCAGTTCGGCCGGCGTGAACACGGCGTTCGGCCGGAACAAGCGCCCGTACCCGCTCATGACGCCGAGCCTGGTCAGCGTGCCGATGGCAAACCCGGCAGCCGAGTGGGGCGGCACGTCAGAAAAGCCCGAGGACTGCTCGGCCTGTCCCTCGGCGTCATCGACCGTGGACTGGGCCGCCACGGACCGCTCGTTCTCGAGGGCCAAGCTTCTCGGCGCGGGCGGCGCGTTCGGGTCGACGAACATGAAGCTGCCGAACCGCCGGTCCAGGTAGACGACAGCCTGCGATTCGTCCTTCAGCGGCCCGTGGCAAGCCGGGCCGACCGGGCTGGGCGCCGGGCACTTGGCCCCGGGGGTCGTCGGGTCGACGTCGCTCAAGGTGGCGGTACTCGTGGTGACAAGGCTGCTGCTCACGGCTGTCGAGTCTTTGTAAGTGACGGTGACGGTCGTGCCCGTCGAATTCTTGTCGCCGTACGTCAAGGTCTCGCCGGCACCCGCGTAGGTAACGCCGCCACTTACCGTCGCGCCGAAAGTGTCGGTGATGTCGACACTGGACGTCGTTGTCGCCGCCGCCGTGGACTTTTTGGCCTGCGTGTTCGTGTAGGTGGCGTTCGCCGTGTTGGGCTGCTCAGAGCTCCCGCTTTCGTCGGCGACGGCGCCGCTGGCGTAGGCGCCGAAGTGCGGGTTACCGATTATCTCGCCCCGGGCGGTGGGGATCTTGGCGTTCTGGCTCCCGGCCATGTAGAACGGGTCAAGCGCCAAGAGGTGCATCGCGTCGGAGGGAGTGAGCGTGGCGTACTGCGACGTCGAGCTGTACGAAACGCCGTGGCCGTTGGCGTCGACCAGGTTGGTGGAGGCGTAGGCGACCAAACATTGGTCGACTCCTGCTACCTCGATGCCCTCTTCGCAGTCGTAGAGTTCTCGGACCGTGCGCTCGCCGAGACCGGGGTCGGCACCGAGCATGACGTACTGGGCCGTCCCATGCCCGATGCTGAACACGGCGTACTGCGGGTGCAGCTCCAACTCGAACACGTCGTCCCAAAAAGCGGCGTGGTTGTAGAGGGCAAAGGCGGAAACGTTGTGCTGGAGCCCAGCCGGGCTGCAGTCGTAGAGGCCGCCGTCGGCCGCCGGTTTGGCGAGGGGCGTGCACGTCGTGCCGTCCCCCGGCCAGTCGTTCCAGTCGGGGGAGGTCGTCCGCGACAACCCGAACGCGGCTGTGTCCGAGGCCTCGTCCGCGAGGTCGTCCGTGGCGCCGAACGACGTCTTGGTGGTGTCGTCCCACTTGGCCGAGTCCGAGAACTTGAACCCGAGGCCGGCGAGGGCGTCGTCGATGTCCTTCCCGTCGACCGATGCCGTGATCTTGTCCTCCACGCTCTGGTCGTTCGTCTCCGAATTACTCTGCTGGTTGCTGTCGGAGATCGTGTAGTCCGTGCCGAAGCCGACGCCGCTGGAAAACGTCTGGCTGCTCTGGTCGCCGGGCGGGGCGTAGATGATGGTGTACGGGACGGCGCTCGCCTGGACGGCGGCCACCGGGGACAGCACGATATTGAACGGCTCGCTGACGCCCAGGGCGTGACGGAACACCACCGCTACCGGTAGGGCTCCCAGATCGGTCTCCTGCTCGGTGGCGACGACGCGAAGCGTAAGAGCCGCGTTGTCGAGGTCGAGGGCGGCGGCACCGGCAGTGGGCAAGGCCAGGTCCCCGAGCTTGAGACTGCTCTGCCCCGGCTGCAGTTGCTCCCGGTCGGTCAGCTGATCGGAAGCGAACGGCAGTGGGGCCCATGTCCCCTGCACCCCGTCATAGTTCGTGCACGGCCCGGCGGGCGGACCGGCGGCGCTGAAAGGGCTCGTAGTGGTCGCCGCCGGAGCGGCGGTCGTCGTGGTCGTCGGCACCACTTCGCAGAGCTCGAGCGTCGCACTATAGGTGGCGCCGTCCCCGACGACGACCTGGCCACCGAAGCAATCTCTGGTATGTACGACGTTTTCATCGAAGGGGTACTCGCCCGAGTCGTCATCGAACTCGGTGTTGATATGGAACACGGGCGCCGATATGGCGAACGCCAGTGTCCCGCCCGAGCCGCTGACACCGGAGAAGTCCATTGTGTGGTTGCTCCCCGACCCGTTGGTCTGGTTGTAGCCCCAGTCCCCGTATTGCACGTCCTCCTCCCCGTCGTCGGCACAATGCGCGATGGGGCCCGTTACGTCGAGCACTGCCAGCGGGTAGGAGTACGAGGCCTTGCTCGGCACCGGGACCGTCCCCGCCAACCCGGAAACAGGCACGGTGCTACCCGCTTGACCGGTCGGCGGCTCGGCCAGGAGGTAGCCGGCGCCGTTGAGCGTCAGGGGCCCCTCGTACTGGAAGTTCGCCGGCGTGGCGCCGAACAGTACGCTCGTCACCTTGGACAGGTTGGTGCCGGTGATGGTAACTGTCGCCGTCGGCCCGAAGTCCGGGGTCGCGCCCGTGATAATCGGGCAACTGTGCGTCAGCTCGCAGACCAAAGGCGCGGCTGACGCGGGTGCCGTGAACCCGCCCACCGGGATGATCACGGCAAGGATGGCGAGGATCATCAGCGCTCGGTCCCGAATAGCTCTGCTCATAACGCTCCTTGGCCGCCAACGGCTGTAGGTCATGCTCACCGGCCAGGAGGCCCCTGGTCACAGTTGCGACCCTGACGGCCGGGCGGACGCTTCGCAACAGGGGCCACCCTGCACTTTTTGGAAAAACTTGCCATACTGGGACCCCACATGGACCGAACCATGGCCCCTGAACTGGTGGAACGCCAAGAAGAGCTCGCCTTGTTGTCCCGAGTCGGCGTTGAAGCTCTCACCGACGGCCGCTTCGTGGCTGTGCTCGGGGAGGCCGGCATCGGCAAGACCACCTTGCTCGAGGCGGCCCGCCGCATCGCCGGGGACGCGGGTGTGACCGTGCTGGGGGCGCGCGCTTCCGAGCTGGAGAGAGACCTGGCCTTCGGTGTAGTCCGCCAGCTGATCGACCCTGTCCTGATCGCTCGCTCGCCGGAAGGGCGCCAGGCCCTGTTCGCCGGGGCTGCCTCATTTGCCCGTGAGGCCCTTTGGCCTGACGAAGGCGCTCCAGCCCTGGAGCGCCACGGCGGCCCCGGGGTCGAGTACGGCCTGTACTGGCTGATGGCCAACCTGGCCCAGGAAGGGCCCCTCCTGGTCGCCGTCGACGACCTGCACTGGGCCGACTTGCCCTCGCTACGCTTTTTGCACTTCCTCGTACGCCGGCTCGCCGGCCTGCCCATCATGGTGGTCGCCACCTGGCGAACGGGAGACCCGGGCCCAGCAACGACCCTGATCTCCGCTTTGGAGGAAGAGCCGGGGGTGGTCCTGGTCAAGCCCCGCCCCCTGAGCCGGGACGGCATTGCTGCTCTTTTGCCGGCCCACCTTGGCGTCGGCGGCCCCGCCGACCTGGTCGAGACGTGCCACCGGGCCAGTGGTGGTAACCCCTTCTACGCCATCTCGCTCCTGCGCCAGCTGGCCGAGACCGGGCCCGGCGGGGCCGAGGATCTCGTCGCCGGCGGCCCAAACCCGGTGGCCCGCTCCGTGCTGCGCCGCCTGGAAGCCCTGGGCCCGCAGGCCGCCGACCTCGCCTGTGCCGTCGCCATCCTGGGCGAGGCTTGCACCGAGACGCGGGCGACCCGCCTGGCCGGCCTCAATGAGGCCGATTCGGCCGCCGCCCTCGGGTTGCTTCGCGCCGCCGGCCTCCTTGTGACCAGCCCTCGCCTCGACTTTGCCCACCCCCTGGTGCGCTCCGTGGTTTACGACCGGCCGTTCCCGCACCGGCGCGGCGAGCTCCACGCGCTGGCCGCCGCCGTACTTGCCGACGACCAGGCTCCCCCCGATGACATCGCCCTACAGCTTCTCAACGCCGGCCCTGGAGGTCGCCTCGAAGTCGCCGAGGCTTTGGTGGGCGCCGCGCACCGCGCCCTAGAGCGGGGCGCACCTGACGTCGCCGCCTCCTTTTTTGCCCGAGCTCTGCGGGAGCCAGTCCAGGCCGCTCGGCGGGTGGAACTGCTTCTGGCGCTGGGGGCGGCAGAGATCAGGACCGGTTCGGCGGACGCCCTCGGCCACTTGGACGAAGCCCGCCAGCTCGCGGACCGCCCCGACCAGCGGGCCGGAGCGGCCCTGCTCCTGGCCCGCTGCCTGTACGCCACCGGTCGGCCCCGTCAGGCGGTCGAGCTGCTCCACTCGGAGGCGTCCGGCCTCCTGAAGGCCAACCCCGATCAAGCGGCCCTGCTGGTCGACGAGCTGCACACGCTGGCCGACGTCGACCTCACGGTCCGGGCCCACGTACGCCGCCTGGGGGAGCTCGCCTCGGTCCCGACGCCCCTCGGGACCGGACCGGCATCGTTGGCCCATGATTTGGCCCATCAGGCGGTTGCCCGGGTGATGAGCGGGAGGTCAGCCGCTCAGGCTGCCGAGCTGGCCGCCGCCGCGCTCGCCGACCACCAGCTAGAGGACGAGGTCCTGGGCGGCAACCCTCTCCTCTTCATCACGGCCTTCGCCCTTGCCGTCGCCGACTGCTACGGACCAGCAGAACGGTCCCTCCTGGAGGTCCAAGCCCGAGCTCGTCGTCATGGGGATGCCATGGCCTTCTCGCTGGCCGCCATCCAGCTCGGCTTTCTCGAGTTCCGGCGAGGCAACCTGCGGCGCTCCGAGGCGGAGGTGCGGGCCGCCCTGGAAACAGGCAGCCTTGAGGTGTGGCCTCCTTTGGCGCAAATGGCCTTATCCGTGCTGATCTACGTCGTAATCGAGCGAGGACAGCCAGCCGCCGCTCGCGAGGCGGCACAAGCCTTTGGCGTAGCGCTCGACCCGGTCGAGCTGACCACCCAGGGCGCCATCCTGCTTGAGGCCCGGGGGCACCTGCGCCTGGCCGAGGGCGATCTCCAGGGCGGGGCCGCCGACCTGCTCCGGGTGGGAGAGTGCCTGGGCGGCTGGGAGGTCGACAACCCTGCCCCTTTTCCGTGGCGCTCCCACGCTGGCCTGGCGCTGGCCCGGCTGGGCCAGCCAGACCGGGGCCGCTCTCTGGTGGACGACGAACTCGTCCGGGCCCGGGAGTGGGGTGCTCCCCGTGCCGTCAGCGCCGCCCTGAGAGCGGCCGCTCAGCTGGCCCCGGGTCAGGACCGGATAGAGCTGTTGGAGGAGGCCGTCAGCGTAATGGAGGGCTCTGGGTCTCTTCTGGAGCGGGCCTACGGCCTGGTCGACCTGGGGGCGGCGCTGCGGCGGGCCAACCGGCGCGCCGACGCTCGCCCCCTCCTGGCTGAGGGGCTGCGCTTGGCCCGGGGGTGCGACGCCGGCCCATTGGCCCACCGGGCCCACACCGAGCTATGGGCTACGGGCGCCCGTCCCCGCACTCCGGTGCGCCCGGGGCTGGACGCCCTCACCGCCAGTGAGCGGCGCATCGCCGACATGGCCTCGGCGGGCATGTCCAACCCGGAGATCGCCCAGTCTCTGTTCGTCACCACCAAGACGGTCGAGATGCACCTGACCGGGGCTTACCGCAAGCTCGCGGTGACCAACAGGGGCGAGTTGGCCCGGGTACTCGGGCCGGACGGTGCCGGAGCGGGTGGCCGACCACGCCCGCCGTGAGCGCTTTGGCGTAGGTCCCGGGACCAACTGCTGTAGCACATGTGCTTCAACCCGAGCACGGTTGAAGTCCGAGGAAGGTCGGCGTTGCCTAACTTTCTTATACCGGTGTGGATAGCGGCGGCACGACTGGTGGGCCACCAGCGAGGGCCTGGTGGAGGTGGCCGAAGGTGCCGCCGGCGTCTAGCTGGCCCCCAAGGCGCGCCTTGCGCTGGTCGAGATGACCGTCGAGCTGCTCGTCCTGCTGACCTGCTGGCCAGGCACGGCTCGCCCGGCCGACGCCCTGGGCTACCTTCGTAATCGGCGGGCCAGGATGGTGGCGCACGCACCGTGGCTCTACGCCCTGCCCCCGAGCGTGCGGCGGCTGCTCGTAGGCACGGACTGCCTGCCTTCCCTGCTTACCTTCGTCGTGGGCGGACGACAACTCGACGAAGCCGTGCGCCGGGCTTGGCGTCAGGCCCTCGGGGCGCTGGCATCCCATGTCGGGGCGGCCGACCGCCCGGCGCCAGAGCTCGGCGCCGCTCGCGTGGGCCGGTGCGGTGGCGCTGCCGGCAGGAGCCCTGCCGGGCATCTGGGTGCTGGTTGGGTCGTTGGAGGGGCCGGTGCCGCCGGTGGGAGCGGGCCAGCTACCGGTGGCCACACAGCCATGCGCGCCAGCGGGCCATCTGCCCAGTCTCGGTGGACCAGGCCGGGGGTGCCGAGGTAATCCTGGCCATGGCGATGAGGGACGGCGCCGAGCCGGCCGCTGGCTGGCAGGCCATGCCGCCAGCGGTAGTTGCCCAGGCCGCGCCAGGCCCTGGCCTCGTCGACGGCCCCAACTACGGGGCCAACTGGCGGCTTTCGGACGGGACCCTGGCCAGCGTGCGGGCCGGGGAGGAGGCTGGCGCCTGCGGCCAGGAAGCGCCCGGCGGCCTTGCCTGCCCACCCTCGAGTTACGGGCTCCCCCCGGTTACGCGGTGCCGCAGGTGAGCCCCGCCGCGGCGGTGGCTGGGGACCGGGTGCTGACACCGGGGACATTCCCAGGCCCGGCCACGTCGGCATCCCCCTCGGCTATGGCCTGGTGCCCTCCGCCCTCGACCCGCAGGACGGTGTCGTCGTCCAGACCTGGCCTGCGTTCGTGCCCGGTGGCCTGGACGACGTGGTCGACCCCGCCTCGGGGCAATGAGCCCGGCGCATTTCTACTGGTCGGGAAGGGGGGATTTGAACCCCCGGCCTCAGCGTCCCGAACGCT
>CAYZVQ010000128.1:0-12761 GCA_964481925.1 uncultured Acidimicrobiaceae bacterium | reverse complement strand
CGTTCCGCCTGACCAGGTTGATCCGAGCCGGCTTCGCGACCGGGTCGATGGTAGCGCTGGCGACGAACTGCTGCCGGGCCCCCGCCCGGTCGCCCTTGGCGCCCAGGATCAGCCCGAGTTCGTTGCTCGCGGCGTAGAAGGCGGGGGCGAGACGGAGCGCCTCCCGGGCGGAGGCCTCCGCCACTTCGAAGTCCCTGGCCAGGCGGGCCACCCGGGAGCGAATAAACCAAACGTGCTCGTTGCTCGGGTAGAGCCGCACCGCGTGGTCTATGGCGGCTACGGCTTCGGGAAAGCAGCGGGCCCAGGCGGCGGCCTCGGCGACGGCCAGCAGGGCGTCGATGTCCGCGGGAGCAAGCCGCATAGCCTCCTGGGCGGACGCGAGAGCCTTGGCCGCCGCGTCGTAGCGGCGATAATCCCGCTGCTTCATGGCCTGGGAGATGAAGGTTCGGGCCAGGACCCGGTGGGCTTCGGCGCTACCCGGATCGAGGCCAACTGCGTGCGACGCTGTACGCTCGGCCTGCAGCGCGTCCCCCAGCGCCATCTCGGCTCGGGCGGCCAGGAGTAGGGGCGCCGGGTCTCCGGGGTTTTGCGCCGAGCAGGCGTACGCTAGGCGCCGGGCGTCCTCGTACCTGCGGGCGGTCAGCAACAACCGAGCCTCCGGCATCCCACCCCGCGCCTCGTTTGCACCCACAGCGAATAGTTTCGTCTACTCGCGGCTCACCTTGTACCTATCTACGGCAAATCGCGCAGCCGTCCCCTTCGGGGACCCAAAAATCGGTCGAGGAGGCTGCCAGCACGTTGCCGCCAAAGGTCGGCGTCCATGGTGCGCCGGGGCCACTGATTGTCGTTGGTAACGAGGCTATCCTGGCAAAGTAGATCAGGGATATGCCGGTTTTCCGTTTACGAAGTGTCCACCGTACGACCCCACTAATTAAGCTCTGGGACCTGGTGGACACCAACACCGTGCCCGCCCATCGGCGGCGCCTCCATATCGTTTCTCCGCCGGGCGCTATGTGCTAACGGCCTGTGCCCTCAGGTCGATAGTGGGCCCGACGAAAGCGGGGACGCGCTCAGGCAGTCGCACGGAGGGACTGGCCTGTCGATCGCCCCGCTCGACTGCTCCCACCGCCACCCAGGAGTCGAGAGCTTCTACCGCTACGTCGCCATCGATGTCGAGACTGGGGCCAACGAGGTCGTTCAAGTTGCAGGCGCCTATGACCCGCCGGGCGCGAGCCGATGGCGCCCGGACCGTCAATGACCGTGCCCGTTGCCGGAGGAACGCCCGAGCCCAGACGATGACCCCGAGGGTTGACGCCGCCATGAACTCGACCCCGCTCAGGTCGAGGATGAGGCCGGCGCTGTCGAGGGCGATGGCACTGGCCAGTGTGGCGCATAGAGCGTCATCGGTTGAGAGGTCGTGCTCACCCACCAGCCAGACGATGATGGGGCCGCCCCCGCTCTTGGGGGGGTCGGGAACGGTAAAAAAGGAAGATCCGGCAATGACCATCGCGTACTCCTACCTCAGGCGCTGCGCGTGCCGCGCTACCAGGGTCTGGAGTACCGCCCCCGGCCAACTTGCAACCGGCCTAACACGTCGGGGCTTTTGTCGTGTCCCCCCGATTATACACCTCTTTGGGCCGCGGCTCTGGTCAGAACAGGCTGTCCATCCGCGCTCGACCGATGGCACTCCACCCAGGAGCCGAGCGCCTGCCCTGTCATGTTGCCCGCCATTTCCGGACTGGGACCAAGGAGGTCGTTCGAGCCGCAGGCGTCCATGACCTGCTGGACGCAAGCCGACGGCGCTCGCACTGTCAACGATCGCGACTGCTGCCGGAGGAACTCCCGGACCCGAATGATGACCCCGAGTGTCGATGCGCCCATGAACCCGACTTTGCTCAGGTCGAGGACGAGCCCGGCGCGGTCGAAAGCGATAGCACGCGCCAGTGTCAAGCAAAGCAGCCCGTCAGTTGAAGCGTCGTGCTCCCCCCAGAGCCAGATGACGATGGGACCTGCGTCGGGTCCCTCTTGGTCCAGGGGAGGTCGGTCAGGGACAGTGAAGAAAGAAGACCCGTTGGGGACCGTGGCGTTCTCCTTCCTCAGGCGCTGCAATTACCGCGCTACCAGGGTCTGGAGTACCGCCCCCAGCCGAGCGCATGCCGGCCCAACACGTGGGGCTTTTTGTCGTGTCCCCCTAAACCTACATCCTTCGCGGCGCGGAGACGAACAAGCCACCGTTCGGGAGGCTCCGGAACTGTTCGAGCTGCAGTCCCGGGAGGGCCCATGCCTGGATTGCTACCGGACCGGCAAGCCCGTCATGGACCAGGACCAGGACCTGGCCATGGCCAAGGGCCGCTGGCCCCGCTTTTCAGCCGAGGCGGTCACCGCCGGTTCCCTGGCCGCGGCGGCGCTGGACCGCGCGCCCGGACCGGGGACGGACGGGCTCCGGCTGACAAAATGAACAACCGGGCCCGCCGTCGTCAGCCCGCTCTGGCCCCGGCCCCAACCAAGTGGCCGACGCCGTAAGTGACCGAAGCGGCAATGACCGCAGCGAGCAGCTGGCGCCCTGCAGTGCGGCAAACGCCTTGCCCGGAAAAAAAACCGATCGCAGCTCCTAGTGCCACAGCAGCTGCGGCGCCGATGATGATGGAAGCGAGGACAGCCGCTAAACCACTGGTGAAGAACCACGGCAGAAGTGGGAGGACGGCCCCGGCCGAGAAGGAGAGGAACGAGACCGCCGCAGCTTGCCGAGACGAGCCGGCGTCGTCAGGGTTGACGCCCAGTTCAAGCCGGACATGGGTGTCCAATGCGACTTCAGGACTGGCCATGAGGATGCGGGCGACGGTGTCGGCGTCTTTCGGGGGTACCCCGCGGGCCCGGTACATGGCGGCGAGCTCGCGCTCCTCGCCGGAGTGATCCTCGGCCAGCTCCGCCCGCTCAACGTCGATCTCGTGCTGCACCAGCTCGTCGTGGGCCTTCACGGACACGAGTTCCCCCGCGGCCATGGAGAACGCCCCGGCGAGGAGACCGGCCACGCCAGCGACGCGCACTGGGCCCCCGCTCGAATTGGCGCCAGCCACCCCGAGGACGAGCGAGATGTTGGTGAGCAGCCCGTCGCCAGAGCCGAGAACGGCCGCTCGGGCGGCGCTGCCCTGTACGTCGCGGTGACGGCCCCCACGAATAGCGCCGGGCCGCAGCAGGCGGCTGAGCCTCGACCACGACCGGAGGCCGTATGGTGACTGCTGAGAGGGTGGTGCTGCGGTCTCAGGCTTCCTCGGGCTGGGTCTCTCCACCATCAGAGCATGCCCTACAAGCTGGTGGCACAGCCACACCAAAGGCAGCCGTGCGCTCGGCGTCGCGGCGCTCGGCCCACGACCGCACGGTCCCGCCCAAGGTGACCTCACCATTGGGCTTGCCGGTGATGAGATCGGTGACGCCCTTTACCCCCCGCAGGTACCGGGCGCAGCTCTCGGCGGACCGGCGCAGGTAATCGGTCGTGAGCTGTCAGTTTTCATGAATTCTGCCCGTTTCATTTGAGTTATTAAAGGATACCTCGTCTAGGCCTTGGGCAGGGTCGACAATCTCGTGGACGAGGGGTCGTGCGCTGACGGGAAGAGGCGACCAGCCGAGCGCCTGGAGCACGGCCAGCTCCGCGTTGCGGGCGTCTTGGCCGTCCCGGGCGAAGATCCTCCCTATGGTGTCGCCCGCATGGGACTGGTCACCGATCTTGACGTGAAGGCTGAGGCCGACGGCGGGGTCAATTACGTCATCGAGCTTTTGCCGACCGGCGCCAAGTGCCCCTGAGGCCCGCCCGATCGCCTCGGCGTCGACGGTGGCGAGCCAGGCGTCTTGGGGGGCGTGCACATCGATGATCGTGGGAGCAGCGGGAAGTAGGGACGTGTCGTCGACGACATGGGGGTCGCCCCCTTGGGCTTCGACCAATAGGCGGAAACGGTCCAGGCCAGCTCCGCTGCGCAAGGCTTGTCCGGCTTGTTGGCGTCCGGTTCGGGCGTCCGGGGCCACACCGGACAAGGCAGCGAGGTGGCCGACGAGGGTGAGGCAGAGGTCGACGAAGCGGGATTGGTGCTCGCCTTTGAGGACTTCGATCGCCTCCTGGACGTCGATGGCGTTGCCGACGGTGTCGGCCAGGGGTTGGTCCATGTCGGTAATGAGCGCCCTGGTGGCGCGCCCAGCCGACGTCCCCAGTGCCACGCAGATATTGGCCAGTTCTCGCGCGCTATCAGCTGTCTTCATAAACGCCCCGGAACCGACCTTGACGTCGAGGAGTATGGCGTGCGCTCCGCCCGCGATCTTCTTGCTCATAATGCTGGAGGCGATGAGCGCCGTGTTGCCAACGGTGGCGGTGACGTCGCGCAGGGCATAGATGGCCTTGTCGGCGGGGACGAGGTCGGCGGTTTGGGCGCACACCACCAGGCCGATGCGCTCGACCTGGGCCAGCAGTTCTTTCTCTGTGAGCTGGGTGCGCATGCCGGGGATGGCCTCGAGCTTGTCGAGGGTCCCCCCAGTGAAGCCCAGGCCCCGGCCTGACAGCTTGACGGTTTGCATGCCTAGGGCGGCGGCTAAAGGGGCGACAACCAGGGTGGTGCTGTCGCCCACCCCACCGGTGGAATGCTTGTCCACCGTCGGCCCACTGAGCCCTGAGAGGTCGAGCCGGTCGCCGGAGGCGACCATGGCGTCGGTCAGGGCCACGGTCTCGTCGTGGCTGAACCCTCGCAGGTAGCCTGCCATCAAAAACGCCGCCATCTGGTAGTCGGGGACCTCCTTGGCGCTGTAGGCCGCGATCAGCTGGTGTAGATCCCCGCTGGCGATGGCGTGACCATCCCGTTTGGCGGCGATGAGCTCGACGACCTGCATCCTGGCTACCTGGGCCTCACTGTTTGGCCAAGCTCGCCCAGGATGGCGGCACTGGCCCGACCGGATGGAACCCGGTGGAGGACTTGACGAAATCGGCACCTGCGCCCTCCGCGGCGCGGCAGGCACAGAAGATCTGTTCAGGGGTTAGTACATCGTCGGCCCCATCGGCGGCCGCCCAAGCGGCTCGCGGTGGATGTCGGACAAGAGGGCCATGTGCCGCCCGCAGTGCGGCCATCAGCTGCGTCATGTGCGCCTCCCCAGCTTCTCCAGGCAGCTCAAGAGAGAACTCTTCGGTGGCATAAAGCTTGCGACGAGTGACGCCGAGACGGCGTTCGGTGCGGAGTCGCCGGGCCCGTCGTCAGGGTACGAAATCGGTGATCACAGTGAGGTCCACGAATTCAGGTGCCCCATCGAATACCTCGGCCATTGTCGCCCTCGCAGCCGCTAGTGCCTCCTGCCGGCGTGGGTCCTGCTCCCGGGCTCGAGCCTTCTCCTCACTCTCAAAAATGACGAGCGTGAAGAAGCGGGTGGGATCCTTCTGGTCCAGGAATGACATCGACCGGAGTAAGCCTGAGCCCGGCTGCTCTGTGGCCTTCATCTGATCAAACAACCTGGGCAGCTCTTGGTCCTTTCCCGGCTTCAGGCGAGTGGAGATCAGCTGTGCCCACATGTTGTCCTCCGTTTAGTTGATTGGGTTGAGAGCTACACCATAGACGAGACGTGTCAGAACGGGCCCGGCCATGTTGCGCACCCGCCCGGAACGTGCCGTTACAACCCAGAGCCGAGCGCTGTCCTCACCGTGAATCGGCGGCCCTGGGGTGCCTGTTGGGGTCACCTACCGGAGCGCTCCAGAGAGCGGCACTAGAAGTGGAACGGCCCTGTCCCCGGCCCGCTAAGAGCCGGAGCCCGTTAGGCGCCTTTTCGCAAGGCGTCGATGACGGGGGCGAACTCGGCCGGCGTGACGCCGATGATGGCGAAGTAACTGAGCCCGAAGCGTTGGCGGTGCCCGAGGAGCTGCTCCGCGATTTCGTCGGTTGAGCCAGCGAGGAACTTCGGGGATGCCAGGATCTCCTCTACGCTCAGATAGGAATGGACCCGGTGCGCCTCCTCGGCGGCTGCTCGCCGGTCGGCCGTGATGTGCACCTCGAGGCCGACGTTGAGCTCGATCTGATCGAAACGGTCACCCGCACCGGCCCGGACGGCGGCGATCCGCTCATCGGCCGCGGCAGGAGACAGCAGCGGGATGTGGCCGGGCGCGAGGTTGACCGGGTAGGGGAACGGTCCAGCGATGCCGACGATGTCGGCCAGCTCACCGGCGGTGTGCAGCAGGTTGTCACCTGATCCGCCGACGAGGACGGGCGGGCTCGACACCCACCCCGGCGGGTTGGCGGCCTCTGTCAAAGATGCCCGGAGCGCCAGCACGGTGTCTCGCAGGTGGGTCAGCGGCTTGGCAGGGCCGCCAGGGCTGACGCCCGCCCCCACGGCGATCTCGACCCGGCCCCCGGAGATCTGGTCAGCAGTCAGGAACTCGCGCACGAGAAGGTCTGGCCGCCAGAGCCCCGCGTTCGCCACTAGCGGGCTGAACCGCAGCGTGGTGGTGTGCGTGGCGAGAGCGGCCAAGGTGGCAATCGGTGAGAGAGCGTTTGGGAAGTCGGGAAGAACCAGGAGGTCGAAGCCGCTGTCTTCGGCGGCCTTGGCCTGCTCGGCCAGCTGGGCGAACGGGGTGAACGGGAGGGAAAGCGTGGCAAAGCGGAACGGTCGGGTCATGGGCGCTCCTTTAGACGTATGGCGATGGAGGGTCATCAGGCTACCTACGTCTGTGTCGGGCGCGCCGGGGCGACCACGGCGCCGCGCCGGTCCCTGTGCCCCCGCGTCCTACATGCGCAGGAGTTGAGTAGGTCCCTCAGAAATGCTCCAACGCCACCGGCGATGAGGTTTAGGTGCCTACCATAGTGAGTTTTTTCGGGCCGATGCGTTGGTTGGCCAAGACTTCCCGCAGGAGCGCCATACTCGGCAGCGATCCCGAGCGCTCGACAAGAGTGCGCGAGATCGTCGGCCCTTTATTGTCCTTGCCGAGCAGGGCGTCACCTCCGACAGCGGCTCCCGCCGGAGAGGCATCGGCGCCCAGGACGGCGACGGTTGCTGCGGCGGCCGCCCCAACACCTGCCACGCGCCGAGCCGGGCGAAGGGCCGGCGGCTCAGCTTTTGCGGTGGCTCGGAGAGTACGGGACGCGCCCCGAACGTGCAGTCTGCAACGGGGCGGCTCTTCTCAGGAAAGCCGGGCAAACGCGTCTCGGGCGAACTTGACGGAATAGGCGCAGTTGTTATCTACGATGCTCAGGTTCTGGGCCGAACCGTTGTACGTCCCGACGTTGGCGTAAAGCCAACCGACGCTAAAACCCTTGGCCACGCAGAAGGCGCCGTGACCCACCGCCGGTTCATTTACAAAGGGCCCGGGCAGGAAGGTCTTCTCGGACGCCGCCGTTCCCGTTTCGAAGGAATACGTGAGCGTATGGTCCTCGTTGGTGGTGCTGTACTCGCATTTTCCTCCCCCGGGGCCGCCGTCGGCGTGGGGCAGGATGGCCCGACCGGGGCCCACGGCCATGCCGAAGACGCTCTTGACTTGGCCTGACGTTATGAGCGAGCAAGGGTGGAGGTCGTAATAAGCGAACGAGTATTTCGGCGGCCCTGACGCGCCGGCGGTGGTACGGATCGGGACCATTGCACCCACCAGGCACAACCCCCCTGCTACCATCCGAACCGCTCGTCGCGTCCAGCGACGGCGCACGGTGCCCACGGCCTCAAACGCTCTCACTAGGTGCTCCCGTCTCTGAGGACAGCTCACCGTACCGGCTTTGGTCACCTACACTAGCTTGGCCCATGTGAGGTTGCTAGCTAGTTCCAGGCCGTAGATCTCATGCGCAAAAAAGGCCCCAGAGTTATCGCCATGACCTCGAAGGTCGAGATATTGGGCTCGGCTGGCCGGCGGTTTGAATTAGCGAGTACTGACAGAGGGCCCGCTGTGCCCGACCGGAGCCGGCCGGGCACACAGGCCGGCCCTGGTTAGGGAGCGCTGAGCCGGAGGGAGGAAGAGGCTTGGTCGGCGGCCAGCTGAGCGCCCGTGTAGGGGAGAGAGACCCACTTGCCCTGCGTGTACAGCTTTGTCATGTTGGCGTGGTCGGCCGAGCGGGTGTCAGTGGCTTGGGAATACGTAAGGATGCCCTGGGACACAGGACCTTGGCGGGTTAGTTCGGTGGTCATGACGACCGACGAGCCGTGGTAAGCCTGGCCGTACGGGAAAGCGTCGAGGGGGCCACCGGTGCCGTCGGCGCTGTCGGTTTGGAGGCATTGAAGGGCACAGCCCAAAAACCGGTGGTGGGTGCGGCAACGTCCCATTGCGCGAACAACCACCCACCGCTTGCGCCCAGCTGGCCGGTGCCGTTGTAGCCGGCCAGGGCCTTGCACGCCGGAGCCAGGTTGACCTTGGTGCCATTGCTGGCCGTTGCAACGGGCGTGGCCAGGCACGCCTTCACCAACGGCTTTAGCACCAATTGGGCTAAATATGAAGTACCGCGTTCCCACATGGCCTGCAGGGTCGGGATACTGAACTTGGCCGGCCCCAGGCCGTCGGTGCCGGCCACACGCGCGGCGATCTCCTGGTTGGCGATGCGGGTGCGCAGACCCTGCACGGTGCCGATATCGCCAACGGCCGGCGAATAAGCCGGGAAAGCAGACCTCGGGTTGGCCAGCCAGTACGAGTCGTTCGAGTTCTCGACGTAGTCGGTGCGGACGGTATGGGGCAGTTGGCCGGCGTTGAATATACCGGGCACCGGAGTGCCGGGGCTGGTGCGCCAGGCACAAGCCGAGCGGGACCCGTCCAGGGTGATAAAGCCCGCCTCGGCAAAGATCTCCTGGGGGATGCCCGTCGGCGTGCACGACCTGATGAGCGACAAGGGCACATTGGGGACGTTGCCGACATCGGCGTAAAGAACGTGGCCGGTGTCGTCGGCCGCCAGCGTGTTGAACTCGGGGATGGCCAAATAAGTCGATTCCACCTTCAGCAACCCCTCCACCGAGGTGGCCTGGCCCATCCGTAGGTACTGGTCGGCGAAGCGGGCGCCGTCGCTGAGAGCAGCGTCGTCAACGGTGTAGGCCGTCGTAGTCGTCCACGCATAACCGGCGGCGGGGAAGACCATGACAGTGCCCCATCGGGTCGCGTAGAACGTGTGGCTGACCGTCCCCTTCCCGGTGTCGACCCGGACCGTCTCGGTGCCCATCTTGTCGGCCCTGCCGTTGACGTAATAGCTGGTCGGGTGCCCGGGTACCAGCTTCAGCTGGTAGAACGTGAAACGCTGGTCGGTCGAGACGGTGTGCGTCCAGGCCAGGTCCTGGTTGAACCCGAGCGCTATGAGCGGGAGGCCATAGAGCGTTCCGCCCTCCACGTTGTACTGCCCCGGCACCGTAAGCTGGGCCATCCAGAAGCGGTCCTCCCCGTTCCAGGGGAAGTGCGGGTTGACCAGCACCATACCGTCGGCATTGGCTGTGTCCTGGGACCCGATGGCGATGCCGTTGGACCCTTCGGCCGGGCCGTTATTACCCTTGAGCTGGCTCTTTAGCGCGGCCGCATCCGGGCTCTGCTGGACTTTCCCCTTGGTCGGGGTGGCGGCCGGTGCTTTCCCCTTGGTCGGGCTGGCGGGCGGGGCAGCGCTCACCTCGTTGGTGATCAGCCCGTCGCTGGAGATGGCCACGATCTGGAGGGCACGCAGGAACATGTCAGTCACCGAGATGGGGCGGGCCCAGGGCTTGCCCGCACAGCTCGGGTCGCTCAGCTGCCCAGACGCCAGATAAGCGTTGTAACCGGCCACGAAACCTCGATAGACGGCCATCACCTGAGGCAGCGGCCCGTTGGGGGGCGCCTCGCTCATTTCCCTCTGGACTGCTCCGCTCGCCGTTACCGCCTGCCAGTACAGGTCCGAATCAAGGTTCGAGTCGTCGCTACCGGTCCCGTAGTCGAGGTTGGCGGCATTGGGCCCGAAGTAAAGGGAACGTTTAGCTTCGAGGGTTACGAAGTCCCGCGCCAGGGTGCAGAAACTGTCCTGGGAAAACGCCCACGCCTCGCCATAGCCCAGGGCGGTGAAGTTGGCGGCCGTAATGTGAGCTACCCCGTCGCTGTCCCGGGTTATGGTCACCGGGCTCGACATGGCCGATGCACTGCTTGGTGCAATGAGGCCGACAAAGGCCAGCGGTACAACGGCGGTCGAGGCCAACCCTCGCCTTAGAAGCCTCGTAAGGTTCGGTTTCATTTGTGGGTTCCCTTTCTCGGTTGCGGTTCGCAGTGGGTGTGAGCTATCGAATTTCGGTACCGAGCAATCCGTGGTTGCCTGGACCGGCACGGCTCAGGCGTCGCGGTGCGCCATACGCACTGATGCCGCCCCGAGGGCGATGGCGGCGGAGGCGCACAGGACCAGGACGGCCGCGCCTGGCCGCAGCAACCCGGCCGAGCGGTGGACCGTTACGGCGGCCTGGACGGCGATCCCGGGTACGTACTGGCGGAGACCGGTCGGGACCAGCTGGCCGAGGAGGGCTCCTCCGAGGATGAGCATCGCCAGAGCGGTGACGGCCCCGGCGGTGTGGCGGATGACGCCGGCGAGCCCGACCCCGACGATGGTGACCAGGCTGGCGGCCACGGCACCGAAGATGAGGGCCTCAGGGGTACCGGGATGGCTGAGTGCGACCTGGATGTGCTTGCCGGCGAGGATGCGCTGGCCGACCTCGAAGCTGACGACATCGCACACCAGGGCCAGCGGGAAGACAAAGGTGGCCGCAGTGGCGGCCTTGGCCACCAGCACCAGCCGGCGGGCGGGCATGGCCGTGAAGGTGGCCCGGATCATCCCCGTCGTGTACTCGGCGGCCACTGAGCGTATGCCGAGGGCACCCAGGATGACGACCGCCACCCACATCCCGGTTAGCGAGCTGCTGGTGGGGTCGAACGTCTGGCGCTGCTGGGCGCTCATGGTGGCCCATGAGCTGGCTTGGACGGCGGTGGCAAGGGCGGAAAAGCCGATGGCCGCCACTATGGTCATGGCGACCGTGCGCCACGTAGAGGGAAGGGTGGCGAGCTTGGTCCACTCCGCCTTGACCGCCCGGCGGGTGGCGGTGGCCCGCACAGAGGGCACTGGTGAGCTCGGGTAGGTGGTAGCGGTCATGTCAATTTCCTTTCGTGGCGGAGGCCAGCTGGCCGGCGTGGTACTCGGTTTCATCTCGGGTCAGTTCGAAGAACGCCTCTTCGAGCGACGCTGCCTGCATGGCGAGCTCGTAGAGCGTTATGCCGTGGGCGGACGCAATTCCGCCGATCTCGGCGGTGCCCAGGCCGGAAACGACCAGGGCGCCGTCGGTACTGAGCTCGACGGTGGCGCCCCGCAGGGCTAGGGCGTCGGCCAGTTCTCTCGGCTCTTGGGCCCGGGCGCGGACGCTCGGGGCCGAGTTACCGTTGACGAACTCTTCGGTGCTGGCGTCCGCGATAATGCGGCCCCGGGCAATAACCAGCAGGTGGTCAGCGGTCAGCGCCATTTCGCTCATGAGATGGCTGGAGAGGAACACCGTGCGGCCCTCGGACGCCAGCGACTTCATGAGGTTGCGGATCCACAAGATGCCGTCGGGGTCGAGTCCGTTGATCGGTTCGTCGAACATCACCGTCTCGGGGTCGCCGAGGAGGGCAGCGGCGATGCCCAGGCGCTGGTTCATGCCGAGCGAGAAGGTGCTCACCTTCTTCCCGGCCACGTCGGCCAGCCCGACGATGTCGAGGACTTCGCCGATGCGGCGGCGGTCGATGCCGTTGCTGTCGGCCAACCACTTGAGATGGTTGGCGGCGCTGCGGGCCCCGACAATGGCCTTGGCGTCGAGCAGCGCCCCGACCGAGCGGAGCGGGTCGGCCAGCTCGCCATAGGGCTTGCCGTTGACCAGGACTGAGCCCGAGCTCGGGGTGTCCAGGCCCAGGACCATGCGCATGGTGGTCGACTTACCCGCCCCGTTAGGGCCGAGGAAGCCGGTGACCCGGCCCGGTCGGACGACGAAGGAGACTTCATCGACCGCAGTGGTGTTGTGGTACCGCTTGGTTAGGTGCCTTGCCTCGATCATCGTTCTTCCCTTTCTGGATGTGCTTGGCGGTTCATCGAACTTCCACCATCGTCACCCGGGGACAGGGCCACAGTCATCAGGGGTAGTACTGGCCGACCACGTAACCGGTGCTCTCAGCGACAGGTCCCGACGGGGCCTCGGCCAAACTGGATGTTGTGAGAAGCCGACGAGCAGGCCCGATGTCACCCGGCCCGGAGACGCAGTGCTATATGGCCGAAGTGAGGCTGCAAGCCGAGGCCGGTACCGATCTTTCGTGGGTCGGCCAGAGCCTTGATGCCGCTTGCCGGCGCCTTCAGGGCGTTGGCCCGGGCCCACAGATCCTGAGCACGGTCCATGTCCCCGATGACGGCCGGCTCTCGTGCATCGTCAGGGCGGCGAGCCGCGACGACGTCCTGCGCCTGTTCGAGATCTCACTGTTGCCTTCGGCCCGGGTCGTGGCCGTGGTGGTCCTGGAGGCAGGCTCACCGGGGATGGAGCCGGGCTAATCCGTCCTCGGCTCTTGTGCCACCCAGCTGGCGATCTCGACGCGAGAGCCGATGCCGAGCCGGCTGAGGATTTTGGACACGTGGGTCTCGACGGTCCGCTCGGAGAGGAACAGTCGCGAGCCGATCTCTTTGTTGCTGAGGCCCGCGGCGACCAGCCGGGCGACCTCAAGCTCGCGCTTGCTCAGCGGCGTCCTCGCTGTCGTTGCCGACGGTGGAGAGGGCCGGGGGAGCTTCTCCCCCAGAGCGTAGGCGATCGCTTCTGCTCTC
>CAYZVQ010000127.1:11596-12893 GCA_964481925.1 uncultured Acidimicrobiaceae bacterium | reverse complement strand
GTCAGGATAGGTGTCATGGAAGAGGCATCCGTATCAGGTCCCGGTACTTTGCGGGTCAAGTTGACACGCACGATCCCACCGTCGCTGGGCCCGGTACTGACCGAGCTGGAGCTCGACGCGCCCCAGGTCGTCACGCTCGCCGAACTCGCGGCCCTGGTCACGCGCACCGGCGTCGGCACCGAGCCCAGGGTGGTCGCAGACCGGCTGCGCAAGCTCGGCTGGCTGCTCCCCACTGAGACGGCGGGTGTGTGGGAGTTCGCTCCCGCCGCCCACGCCGGGCCGATCGGCCACGGCGACCAGTTCCTCGGGCTGCGGGCCGCACTCGCGAGCCGCCCATCGCTGGACGCCGCGGTGTGCCTGACGTCGGCCCTGCTCGCTCATGGGCTCACCGATCGGGCTCCGGACCGCCTCGAAGTGGCGGTCAAGACAGGGGCCTCCGTCCCACAGGGACTTCGACGCGCTACGCGGGTGGTCGTCTTCGACGCTCACATCACTCCTGAACGGTCCCGTGGTGTGCCTGTCCATCTGCCCGCCAGCATCCTGGTGCACCTAGCTGCCCGGCCCGTCGACGTACGGGGTTGGGGCGCGATCGCCGACGCCCTACCCGAGCTCGTCGACGTCGTCGCGCCGGCCGACATCGACGCTGAGCTCATGGGCCGGCCCCGATCGGTGCGGGCCCGTCTCGCCTACCTCACCCAGGGGGTCGCTCCCGATCTCGCTGAGCGGCTCGTCCCGCCAGACGATGGAGGGCGCGCCGCTCCAAAAGTATGGTTCGGGCCCCGCGACACCCTCAAGCGCCACAACGCTCGGTTCTCGGTCGCCGACACCGTGTTGCCGTTCGATCCCGCAAGCCTTCACCCCGCGTCGTGAGCGGTCCCTACGACGTCAGGTTGACCCAGGGGCACGTTCTGCGCCACGCGCCGGCCCAGTCGCCGCAGGGCCGAGATGCCGCCGTCATCGACATCGCCCAGGATTTGCTGCTGCGTCACCTGTCCGAGCGTGGGGCCCTCACGCTGGTAGCGTTCAAGGGCGGCACCGCTCTCCGCAAGGTCTGTGCCGGCGCCGCCGGGCGGTTCTCGACCGACCTCGACTTCTCCGTCGCCACCCTCGACGACGACCCTGCCACCGTCATCCGATTGTTCGTCGATGAGATCGACGGCACTCGCCTTGGGCCGTTCACCTACGGCATCGATGACCGTCGCGGCCGGTACGCGATCATCTACCAGAGCGAGCTCGGGCCCGGCCCGGCCGGTCTGATCCAGTCGAAGATCGACGTCGGGCCGCCCCCGTGGCTTGC
>CAYZVQ010000127.1:0-11496 GCA_964481925.1 uncultured Acidimicrobiaceae bacterium | reverse complement strand
GCACCCCAGGCCTCGACCTGGACCGCTCTCTGGTCCGCCGCCTCGCGGTCCTCAAGGCATGGGTTGACCTCCACGGGCTTCACACCGACCACACTGGCTGGTCGGCGCCTCTGCCGAACGCTCGCCCATTCGATGTTGACCGGTGGCTCACGCCGCGTAGCGCAAGCGATTTCGACGATGAGGCGATCGGTCTGCTGACCGTCCCTACCCCCGATCTCGGCGATCTCGGACGCGAGCTGTCTCGGCTGTACGTGTGGCTCGGTGATCTCGACGACGACGAACGCGCCGTGACCGAGGGACGGCCGCAGGACCGCAACCTTGTGCTGCGCCTCTTAGGTCAACTACCGGGCGGGCGCTTATCCGGCGTAGCCCGCTGACCCGCAGCTGAAGCGAGTATCTGTTTCGAGAACGTTGCGACAAACGTTACGTTGGGCAACTTTGGTATTGGAGGGCACCTGCCTGTCCCGTCCAGTGTTCCCTGCCGCGACGTGACGGTACACGCGAAGTTAGAGGAGAAAACACTGGATGCCTCGAGCCTGGACCATCGACGCCGTCGACTCGCTGCTCGCCCACGGACAGACCGCGGTGACCACCGATCAGACGGCCGAACTGCTCGAGGTGCCAGCCGAGCAGGTCCGGTCCCGGATGCGGCCACTGGTGCGCGACGGGCGGGTGTTCTCCCCGGCCCGGGGGCTGTGGGTGGCAGTCCCCCCCGAGTACCGGACGTGGCGGGTGATCCCTGGGGTGCAGTTCATCGACCCAATGATGAGCCACCTCGGTCGTGACTACTACATCGGCTGGCGGTCTGTTGCGGAGATGTTCGGTGCCGCGCACCAATGGCCGCAGGTGTTGCAGGTCGCCGTCGACGACCACCTGCCCGATCGTGACGTCGAACGGGTGCGGCTGCGCTTCGCCGAGCGACGGCATCTAGCCGAGCTGGCCCGAGTTCGGCGCAGCGTCCCGACCGGGCAGGTCTGGGTGTCAACACCCGAGGTGACTGCGCTCGACGTAGTCGCCGACCCACAGCGGGGGGGCGGGGTCAGCAACGTCGCCACGGTGCTCATCGAGCTCGCCGACGAGGACCAGCTGGACGCCGCCCGGCTCGCCGACGCGGCCGAGCACTTTTCGCTGGCCGCTGTCCGCCGGCTCGGCTACCTCCTCGATGTCACAGGCCAGCACGCTCTGGCCGAGCCTTTGCACCAACTCGCCGAGCGGCGCCGTAACTTCCCGCCCGACCTGCTCGCACCCGGCAGCGGTGACCGTGGCGACGTTGACGGCCGATGGCGAGTACGGGCCAACACCAACGTGGGACCCGACCTGTGATCCCCGCCGCCGCAGTAGGTGCCCCGTGGCCGACCCGCACCCAGGTGGAACAGGACCTGCTACCCAGTGCATCGCACTGGAGGCCATGCATGTGAACAAGGCGTCGCTTCCGACCCACGTCGGGCCGTCACCCCCGAGAAAACCGTTGACGACGCCCTGTCCTTCGACGCGCCGGCCCCGAGGGTCCTGGGACGTTCGCCCGTGGAGGCACTCTCCTGGCCGATGGTGCGTCCGGTCCCATCTGCGGCTCGGCCCGCTGCCGGTAGAGGGTACACAGGATTCAGCCAGTTGAGCTAAACGGATTGCTCTCGCTCACACATAATGTACATACATAATCACGCGGCCGGAACCACCTCCGTCTGCCGCCCATCTAACGAGAAAACGGCACCCGACGGCCGGCCTGGCGCAATACAGAACCGGCGATCTCGTGTATCGTTCGGAGACGCCTGCCGGTCCTCGGAGGAAGATCCAGTGTTCCCATCGGCAGCCCCCTTCGCGGCGCACCGACGCGACGACGACCGGCGGGGACCAACCCACCTTCTCGAACGCGTCGACGAGCGGCGATTTCGCCCCGGCGGGCTCGTCTGGGTGGTGATGCGGTGGCACGCCGCCGTGCCGGTGAGGCTCAGCTCGGCGACCGCGCCCGAATTTGTACGACCTCGGCATTATCAGTGCCGAGTCAGTCGAGGCCGTGACCTGGGTCTCTGGACAAAGGCCGGCTCAGCCGCCCTTTTGGTCTGACCCCTGGTGACCTTCGCTGACTTTTGTTGACCTTCGCTTGTGGTGCAGATGTGGTGCGGCCTCGCCGTCGACCTTTGTCCCCAACGAGGGCCAATTGTCGATCCCGGGCGCACCGCGAATTGACGCAGCCCTCAAACCGTGAGGTAGTGGGCGAGAACCTGATCCGACCGGAGTCGTATGATGCGAAGGTAGATCGGGCGTCTCGTCCGGCGTTTTCTCTCAGGTGCGGCTAGCTGCCAACCACATCGCCTTGGCCGATCACACCGGCCTGAATGATGCCAGGAACGCCTGCGCCGCGGGACGACCGGCCGTGATGGCGTAGACCAAGTAAACGGTAGCCCCCCGGCGCAGGCCAAGGACCCCTTCGGTCGCCTTCGGATCAGTGAGCTTGTTGCCTTGATTTAACTTCGAGCCCTCGGAACCCAAGAACTCATATCCTGACAGCCCGTCCAATGTGACGACCTTCATGCCTGGTAGGGAGCCGACGAGTTGGACGTAGCTGGCGCCCCCAGCGGCCGAAGACAGGACACCGACAAAGACTATGAAGCTCGGCGGGGCTGGGACCGGGACATTATGGCCAAAGATTTGGGTGCTTGGGCTCAACCAGTAGGCGTAGGCGTGGGAACCGGCGGGGAAGTTCTGCAGGAGGCTCGTGCTGTTGGACGCGCTCCTCGGCTTGGAAGGGAAGCTGGCAGTGAACTGGCTGCCCAGTGGGCCATACCGCTGGGAGGCCGCATTTGCTGACGGACAATAGGCGGCCAAGGTGAGACCGAGGACCGCTATGAGGGCGGCGAGACGTGATAAGCGCACGGTGAGCTCTCTTTCAGATGCTGTCGGTGCGGTGGCAGCTTACCGCGACCCGGTTGTCGCGAGCTCCCGGAACGACCATGGGGTCAAGGCTAGTTGAGTCGTCGGTGCATGCGGTCCAAGCGGGCGTGCGACCTTGTCCGCCCAGAGTCATCAGATCGTTGCTTTGGCAGTTCAGCCCTCAGTTACTGCCCGCCCCGTGGTCTCGGCTGCCTTCATTGGGAGCGGAGGCTGTCGCGGGGCTGGGCGTTTCCACGGGGGCGCGGGGGTCGTCCCAGGTCCTCGCCGTTGCGTCGGGGCTCGGCGCGGCGTCCCGGCTAGCGAGCCCCTCGCTCTCGTCAGGGCCGATAGTTGCCTCGGCTGCCGAGGCTGCCGCCGGAAGTCGCCCTTTGCGCACGAAATGTTCATGGAAGAGTAACGAACCTCCGGCGAAGAGCACGAACAGCACGATGGTGGTGACAAGGGGGACATGGGAGCGCCCCGACGGCCCCGAGTAGGGCCGCAACAACACCTGGACCATCACGAACAACGTTCCCAGGAAGGTGGCCGCCCACGCCCCTTTGTGCCACGACTGGAGCTTGTGGCCGGGCAAGAACTTCAAGGGGAAAAGAGAGATGACCGTGCCCACCAGTGCCGAGACGAACAGCGAGGCCAAGAAGTCGTCAAGGAAGACTGTCCCCAAGAAGCTCCCGCTCTTGTTGGCGTCGTCGGTGATCGTAGCCCACGCCAACCAGGCCAGGATGGCGACCCCGACGGTGAGCCAGGCGCTCAGGGCGATGACGTGGCCCTCCTCATGCTTGGCCAGCTTGCGGCCAAAGCTCACACCGCAGATCACCCCGTAGAGGTAGCCCGGCCGGAAACCCGTCGCTCGCGAGATCACCACGCATACGACGGCAATAGCCAGGCCCACCGGGAGGGCTTCCAATTTGTAGTTGACCTTTCCATGCTTGCGGGCGCGGTGGTACCCCAGGGTCATGAGGGCTGACAAGGTCACACCGGCCAACAGAGCGATGAGGATCGCCAGGTACAGCACCACCGTGCGGAAGTTGGGCCCGAACCACGGGTCCAACATGGCCCCCAGCAATGCTCCGACCAGCAGGACGGCGATAAAGGTGACCTGTTCTCGCTCCAAGCGCTGTTCCTTGGAACGCCCGGCCAAACCCAGGATCCCGAGCAAGAAGCCTTTGGCCTTGCCGTACCCATTCCGCACAGCGCGCCGCAGGGGGACGGGGAGCACCAGGGCCGTCCACTTTTCCCACCAGGCCGCTATGTCGGCGTAGTTCTCCTCGAAGGTCGAGTTGAACAGGTTGGCCGGGAACATGATGAACGGGAACAGGCCCACTGCGATCACGGCGTCCACTACGTCGGATTTGACCGAACCAAAGGCCCTGGTCGGCGTGGTCAGCGAACTGGCGATGGAGCTGACTTCAGAATTGGCCACGCCAGGCGTCCCGGCCGCAGGTTGGGTACTGCCGCCACAGTTCGGCCCGCTGAACTGGTTCCGGCACACGCCCGAGGCCGCGGACAAGCTAGACGCTGATGCCGGCCCAGCCGCCAGATGGCAGAGCGCCAATGCGGCGGCCCCTACGAGCAGCGATAAAATGAGCGCAGGCAAACGGCGCACCTGTTACCTCCCGGGACAGGCTTTTGGGGCATGAGCGTAATGGCCTTGTCCCCGCCGCGCCAGGGCCTCCTGGCTGCGGTGCCTCGGCGGACGGTTATTGCCGGTACGGGCCCTGCCTCGTTGTTCGCGCTTACGCTCGCCGAACTCGCCGGTGCTACCGTCCAGCTTGACAGGACCACCTGGGTACCCAAGATCGCGGGCACCACCCCAGGGCAGGTAGACGAGCCGTGGCCCTCGTCTCCTCAGTGGAAACTGCCGGGCGCCGAGGCTCGGAGCCTCCTACGGCATCCCTTGCATCCCACTTCCCGGGACTTGACCGGCTCCGGGGCCCAAGCCATGACCGGCGCTGGGCCGGAGGCTCGGCGTTCTGCGATGCCGTGGAGGCCATCGGCGTGACCGGGACCGTGGCCGTCCGCCGCTTCGGGCCCCGGTCGCCGTGGTTGCTCGCCTCGGTGCTCACGGCCGGCCGGCTTTCCTTGTCGGCGCCCAGGCTTGCCCCCGGGCGGGATCGCCGACTCTGGGCTTGTCAAGTCCCCCACCGACAAACAACCATTGTGGGCGCCGAGCACCCAGCTCTGATGCTGAAGGGCGAGGAGACCCTTCCTCGAGCGGCTGTGCCTGATTGGCGACATTCCGCGCCGGGTGGAAATCGCTCGGCCGCTTCAACTGGGCCTGAGCAACCCAGCCGAGCGACCGCCAGCTTGGTACGGTGGGCCGCATACCGCTCAAGACCGCCTTCACCGAGCTGCTCTCGGTCACGCACCCGATCGTCTTGGCGCCGATGTCCGGCGGCCCGATAGCCGGGGGCGTACTGGCGGCGGCCGTGTCTAACGCCGGAGGCCTCGGGCTGATCGGTGGAGGCGGGGGCGATCCCGAAGAATGCGAGCGGGAGATCGGCTTGCTGATCGCTCAGACGACCAAGCCCTGGGGCATCGGCTTTATCACCTGGGCGGTCAACCGCCACGCCCTCGAAGCGGCCTTGAGCCATCGGCCGGCGGCTGTCATGCTCAACTTCGGGGACCCCTCCCCCTTCGCAGACCTCGTCCACGGGGCCGGGTCGGTCCTGATCGTCGGGGTCACCGACCTGGATGAGGCCCGCCAGGCCCTGGCGGCCGGTGCCGACGTAATCGTGGCCCAGGGCAGCGAGGCCGGCGGGCATGGCGGCCGGCGCGCCACGCTACCGTTCGTCCCGGCGGCCGTCGACCTGGCCGCCCCGACACCGGTCCTCGCTGCGGGAGGCATCGCCGACGGCCGAGGGCTCGCTGCAGCACTCGTCCTCGGGGCCTCGGGGGCGATGCTTGGGACGCGCTTCGCGGCGAGCCGGGAAGCGCTCATCGCTCCCTGGTTCGCCCGGGCGATCGTGGAGGGACGGGGCGAGGACACCGAGCGCAGCCGGGTCACCGACATCGCCCGGGGAGGAGGGGACTGGCCGCGCAAGTGGACGGCACGCACCCTGCGCAACGAGCTCTTACAGCAGTGGCGCGGGCGCGAGGACGAGCTCGAGGCCGAACTCGACGCAGACCCCGCCACCAAGGAGGCCTATGAACGGGCCGCTTACGACGGCGACCCTTCGGTCGCCCCGGCGTGGGCGAGCGAGGCCATCGACCTGATCACCGACATCGTGCCCGCGGCGGAACTCGTCGCGGCGATCGTCCGCCAAGCGGAAGCGGCACTGGCGACCACCGGCCGCTCGTAAGACGACCCAATAGGGGTCAGTCACCGACCGCGGCGACATTCCGTGCCCGACAAGCCAAGTACCTCTTGCTCCTCTACAAGTAGAAGGCCTTGCCGAGCGCCGAACATCCCGTATTGAGCGACATCCGCGACTCCCCGTCGGCGGCCGTCACGCGCACCGAGCGACGGGTCGGCGCTCGTACGTCCCATCGGAAGCCCGCGCCATAATGAGCGGCCAGATTATCGAGGCGGGAACGGAGTATATTGTGCGCCGGCCTCTCCAAAGTCAGGCTGACTCAGCGGCTTTTCCGTGATCACCGACTCGGGTGCCCGTGCCGAGCGCCGAGCGCCGAGTCGATCGTATGAGCCGGCGCAGATCGTGCTGTTCGGCGCCCTGGCTTCGACTTCCCGCTGCTCGCAACGGCATCGTCAACTGCGACCGCCAGCTCAGCGGGGACCTTGCCCCCCGTCGCCGCCGAAGCTCCGGTCGAGGAGCCTGTTGGTCACGAGATCGAGCAAGTACGCGTTCACCTCATCCCCGCTCCTATTCAACTCGTCGGCGATCCTCATGAGATCTTCGATGATGGCCGCCATCTCCTCCAGAGAGAACCTGATCGGCCCGCCAGTGGCACCGCTACCTCCCGGCTCAGCGATGGGTCGTCCTTTTCGCCAGCGCCTCGACATCCTCCGTCCGGAAGGCCTTGACCCCGTTGGCCAGCTCCACGGGCTTGATTCGTCCCTCCCGGACTGCGGAGATGAACGCGGCTGGTCCCATGCCGGAGGCCCTGACCGCGTCGGCTGGATCTAAAAGGCCGTGAGGGACGACGTCCCGCCTCGTTATAGCCCGCCGCCGGGTGCGGACGACGTTGGGCTGACCGATGTCACCGACCAGGGCGCTGATCTCCCGGGACGACATCCCACCACGGTGAGCGTCCACAATCGTCGCGTCCCTGACGAGACGGACTACGTAGTCCTCGGCTCGAGTCCGTCGGTACTCCTCCTCAGCCTCGACCAACCGCTGGCGGAGCATCGCCAGCTCGCCGCCCACGTGATCGCTTGTCGCGTCGCTCATGTATGTCAGTATGACATACCTTCGGGGGCCCTCGCAGGCAAACAACCGTCACCGTCGCCTCTCGGCTCTCCCCAAACGTCGAGCCCCGGCTCGGGCACACCACTCAAGGACCTGGTGCTGCGCGCCGACTGCCTTCACTGACCCGCCCTCTACAGCGACAGAGCGCTCTACCGATCGCTTCATCTGTCGCCTGCGAGAACCTGCCGGCACCGGTCGGTTGGGCGTCCAGTACGGATTTGGAGCACCCATCTCGACCGGTCCAGTTGTCACGCCACAGCCGAACAAGCGCCCAGAACAGCTGACGACACGCGCTCGGGTGGGGGACCGATGAGCGGCGGTGGACACCTGCGCATGTCCCCGACTGGCACTTCGACGACCCCCGCCACCTGCTTCGATGCGGCCCTTCACCGCGGCGGGCGCGAGAGTGGAGGGCTGGGCTTGACGGGATATACAAGTTTTTGTATAGTCAGCTCGTGAAGGACGTGGTGTTTGTCGGCAGCGCCTGCGACGACCTACGGAGCTTTCCCGTCGACGCACGCCAGCGGGCCGGCTACCAGCTGTACCTGGTGCAAGTGGGGCTCGACCCTACCGATTGGAGGCCGATGGCCTCAGTTGGCCCGGGCTGTCGGGAGATCCGGGTCCGCGCCGACCCCGGCGCTTACCGTGTCTTGTACGTGGCGACGATCGGCGACGCGGTGTACGTCCTGCACTGCTTCCAAAAGAAGACCCAGAGAACTGGCAAGGCGGACATCGACCTCGCCATGCAGCGCTATAGGCAGGTGACCGAGAGATGACCCGAGCAAAGGAGGCACCATGACCAGCACTGGGCGGTACACCAGCGTGTGGGACGCCCTCGAAGAGACGCTTGGCGCGGCCGAGAACATGAGGATCCGCTCCGCGCTTATGCAGGAGCTGGTCGCCTACATCAACAGGTCTGGCCTGACCCAGGCGCAGGCGGCACGCAAGTTCGGGGTCACCCAGCCCCGCATCTCAGATCTCACCCGGGGAAAGATCGACCTCTTCAGCATCGACGCCCTGGTCAACATGCTGACCGCAGCCGGGTTGCACCTCGACTTGCGCATACGCGAAGCGAGTTGACCGGAGGACCCGGCGGCGGCCCTCAGGCGGAGCCGGTGGGCGCCAGCGCTCGAATAGTTATGTCAAGCTGCGTGCGCGATCCGTGCGCGAACGGGATGGCATGAGAGGTCACCGGCGGTCTCCAGCGGTAAGTCAACAGTGTTTACCTACGAGGTCGACTGAGGTCGCGTCGAGGGCCCCTGAAGGGTACCTGGGGGGAGGTGGCGTTGGGGGCTGCCTGGCGCCTCGGTGACCGGCTCCACGTGCTCACGGGCCCGTTGCCCGCGCTCTTGTCGGGCCGCTTGGGCGAGGACGACGTCAAATTGAAGGCCACGTTTCACCTCGGCCCGCAGCACCTCTTCGAGCGAGCCGACGTGGGCGGGGAGCTTTGCGGGCACGCTCTGCGGGCCGAGGTCAACGCCGCCGGCGGCGGTCTCGGTTCGACCAGCACCGTGGTGGCCGAAGGCACCTTGGGCGATAGGCCCTTCCAGCTCTTCGGCGCGCTCTCCACCGACCTGACGAGGGCCATCGTCCGTGGATCGGTGGGGGGAGCGCCCGTCTCTATTGACGCCACCCGGGACGACCCGTTCGCTCCGGTCCGGGTCATCGGGGCCTTTTCTGGGCCACCGGCCTTGCTCGCCCTCCTGGTTGGTGCGGTCGCCTCCCTCTTCTAAGGCCGCTCGCCCCGTCCACTAGCGCGTTGGCCCCTTCGCGTCCCGCTCGATGACGACTTGGTCTAAGTGCCATTCCCAGCAGCCGGTGCCCGCCATAATCTCCAGCTGTCTCCCGTGCGGGAGGACTACGTCGGGATTTTCTTGGCTGGTCCAGAGGAGTCAACGTGGTTGCTGCGCGAGGCAGCCAGTCGTGCGATCATCAAGCTCGATCAGGATCGTTCAGAGCCGCGGTAATCGCTTCGACACGGGCGCGGTGCGCGCGGCAACGGGTAACTACCTGGCGCGCGGTCATGCGTTCGTAGGCGGCCGCCCACAGGTCGAGGGTCAGCGGCCGGGCAATCATGACCGCTGGCAGCCGGGCGCGTTCCTCCTCCGACAGGGGGACTGAGCCTGCATAACGGTCCAATGCTCGGCGAGCGCCAGCGGGGCCGGCCACGTACAGCAAGAAGGCCAGCGGCCAGATCCTCGGACCACGCCCCACCCCGATCCAGTCGATGATCACCGGGGGTTGCTCGCCCTGTGGGACGGCGTTCGGCGGTGTGAGGTCGGCGTGGATCAGCGCCTCGGGCAGCCCGGCGCCGTCGTCGGCGTCGGCCAGGGTGTCGACGAGCTCGGCGACCGAAGGTCCGACGTGGCCACCAAGGGCAAGCGCCTGGTCGATCTCGCGCGACGGAGTGGGGCCGAGCCGGTGCCAGCCACCGCCGGCGGGCAAGTCGTTGGCAGATCGGACGGCGAGTCGGCCGAGCAGCCCCGCGCACCAGGCCAGTACGAAGCCTGGACCGGGAGCTGGTGACGGCTCGACGTACTCGGTGATGAGCACGTGCCGGTCCTCTCCGAGCGCCAGCACCGGATCGTCACTCGTGCAGCGTTCGGCAGGGAATCGGGTGCCTGCCAACCTCTGCAGAACGTGCGCGGCAGTGTCCACCATCGCACGCTCGACTCCTGGACCGAACACACGCGCGACGAGGTCGGGCCCGTCAGGTCCGGCGTCAGAGGGATACAAGCGGTATACGTCGACGTCCAGCTCGCTGCGTAACGACAGCGGCTGGCCCATTGACTCGGCGACCACACTCACCAGAGTCGCGGCGTCCTCGATCACGGGATGAACGCGCATTGCAACACACTGACATGCCAGGCAAGGCGCCCGCGGTCACCCGGCCGGTCGAGGGCACCTTTGAGGGCTACCGGTCGCCGCGAAGGCCAAGCAGTTATGTCAAGGTGCGTGCGCGTTCCGTGCGCGAACGGAGTGTCGTGAGAGGTCGCTAGCGGTCTTCAACGGTACGTTTACAGGCTCGGGACTGGCCGGGGCCGACCGCCAGCGGTTGCTGAGCCTCGCGGCCTCGTCGGCCGAGCGTTGTGCTCGTCACAGCTGTACGGGGGATAGCTTCGGAGCCCATGCGCCTGCCCGAGCGGCTCGCCGCTCTGCGCGAGAGGAACTACCGCCTGTTCTTCACCGGGCAGGCGCTCTCCACGCTGGGCGACTCCATGACACCGGTGGCGATCAGCTTTGCCATCCTCGACCGGGGCGGGACTGCGGCTCAGATCGGTTGGGTGCTGGGTGCCGGCACTGGCGCCATGGTCCTGTTGCTGCTGTTCGGAGGGGCGGTGGGCGACCGGTTGCCGCGTCGGCGGGTGATGCTGGTTGCCGACGTCGTCCGTTGTGCCGTGCAGGCGGCAGTCGCCGCTCTGCTCGTCGCCGGCCACTGGCACCTCTGGGAGCTGGTAGTACTCGAAGCGCTCTGGGGTGGCGGTGCCGCCTTCTTCACCCCGGCCATGACCGGGCTCCTGCCCCAACTGCTAACTGGGGAGGCACTGGCGCAGGGCAACGCCCTGCAGGCCCTGTCGTGGTCGGTAGGTTCGGTGGCCGGGCCGGCGTTAGCGGGCGTGCTGGTGGCGACGAGCGGCCCGGGGCCGGCCGTGGCCATAGATGCGGGGACCTTCCTGGTCAGTGCGGCGATGCTGGCCCGCCTGGCCCTGCCCCCCTCGGCCGTCCGCACCACGGCCACGAGCATGCTGGCGGACCTCAGGCAAGGCTGGCTGGCGTTCCGCTCCAGGACGTGGCTGTGGGTCATCGTCGTGGAGTTCAGTCTCTGGAACCTTCTGGTCTACGCGCCGGTGGTCGTGCTCGGCGCAGTTGTGGCCAAGACGCACCTCGGCGGGGCGGCGGCGTGGGGAGCCATATTGTCAGCCTTTGGCTTGGGGGCGCTGGGCGGCGCCCTGGTTGCCCTGCATTTCCGTCCTCGGAGGCCCCTCGTGGCGGCCACCGTGGCCACGGCCGGTTTCATACCCCTTCCCGTCCTGCTCGCCGCGGCCGCCCCGGTGACGCTTACCGCCGCGGCGGCCGCCCTCGGCGGCGCCGGCTTCGCCCTGTGCGGGACGTTATGGGACACAACCTTGCAGCAACAGGTCCCCACTGAGGTGCTCTCGCGCGTGAGTGCCTACGACTGGTTCGGGTCGGTTGCCCTGCTGCCAGTGGGTTACGCCCTCGCCGGGCCCATGGCCGC
>CAYZVQ010000126.1:3963-12904 GCA_964481925.1 uncultured Acidimicrobiaceae bacterium | reverse complement strand
GGAAGGCGGCATTGTCGTCCAGGGTGACCTTGGCGTCGAGGGCGTGCACCCGGCCATCGGTGGTAAGGACGAGAGGGTTGACCTCGACCAGGTCGGCGTCGCCCTCGGTAAAGCAGCGGTAAAGGCTCAGCAACACCTGGGCCGCCCCCGGCCGGGCCTGTTCGTCAAGCTCCGCTTGCGCCACCAACTGGTCCGCCTGAGCCTGGCTGAAGCCGACGTACGGGTCGATGTGGAGGCGGACTATGGCGCCCGGGTCGTCCGCCACCACCTGCTCTATATCTACCCCGCCCTTGGCTGACACCATGGCCAGGTGGTCCTTGGCCCCCCGGTCGAGGGTGAAGCTGGCGTAATACTCGCGCTCGATGTCGGAAGCGTGCTCGACCCAGACCCGGCGTACGACGTGGCCACGGATGTCCATGCCGAGGATCGACGTGGCGTGGGCCCGGGCCTGCTGGGCGTCCCCCGCCAGTTTGATCCCACCGGCCTTGCCCCGGCCCCCGACCTGTAGCTGGGCCTTCACCACCACCGGGTAGCCGAGGCCCTCAGCGAGCTCAACGACTTCGTCCGGGGTGGTGGCGATGCCCCCGGGCGAGACGGGGACACCAAAACGGGCGAAGTACTGCTTGCCCTGGTACTCGAAGAGGTCCACTCGCGCTCCTTGCCGGGGTTTAGACCGCATAAGACTACCGGGGCGTCCCGCGGACTGCGAGATGGCACCCCGGTGCCGCTGACGTGCCAAAATCGAGCGCCATCGAGAGCAAGACGAAAAGCGGGGCCCAGGGCGGTGCAGGGCCTTCGGCCCACCCGCGGGTACTGCCGGTACTGCCGGTACTGCCGACGCTGAAGGGTTACCAGAAGTCATGGTTGGCAGCCGACGTGGCGGCCGGCCTCACTCTCGTCGCCATCGTCATCCCCGAGCAAATAGCGACCGCCCACCTCGCCAACATGCCGGCCGTGGCCGGTTTTTACGCCTTCATCGCCGGCTCGTTCGTCTTTGCCCTCTTCGGGCGCCACCCGCGCTTGTCGGTCGGGGCCGACTCCACGATCGCGCCCGTGTTCGCCGCCGGGGTGGCGGCGGTGGCCGCCACCGGCAGCCGGGACTACACCCACCTGGTGAGCGCGGTGGCCTTGGGGGTCGGGGCGCTACTGGTGGTAGCTGGGCTGCTGCGCCTGGGCTGGATCGCCGACTTCCTCCCCCTGCCCGTTATCGACGGGCTCCTAGCCGGTATCGGCGTCGAGATCCTGGTCAAGCAGCTCCCTACCGTCCTCGGGCTGCCCGGTGGAGGCACGACGACGATCGGCCGGGCCCGGGCCGTCATCGACCAGTTCGGCCAGCTCAACGGCTGGACCGTTGCCATCGCCGCCGGGGTCCTCGCCATCGTGGTCGCGGGCGAGAAACTGGACCGCAGGGCCCCCGGCGCCCTCATCGGTGTGGTGGCGGCGACGGTCCTCGTCGGGGCGGGCGGCTTGGCCCACCATGGGGTGCACGTGCTCGGGCCTGTGCACGCCAGCCTGCCCGCGCTAGGCCTGCCGAGCGCCACCTGGCACCAGACCGGCCAGCTGGTGGTCACGGCGGTGACCGTCGCCTTTTTGTGCATCGTGCAGATCTCGGCCACCGTGCGCTCCGACCCGGGCGGGCCGGCGGCGCGGGCCGGGGACTTCAACGTCGATCTCGCCGCCGTGGGGGCGGGGAGCATTTTGGCCGGCTTGGGGGGCTCCTTTACCGTCAACGCCAGCCCTCCCCGCACCGCCGTCGTCGGGTCGGCCGGGGGCAGGACCCAGGTGACGAGCCTGGTGGCCGTGGGCGCCATAGTGGCGGTCCTGGCCCTGGCCACAAGCCTGTTGAAAGACCTCCCAGAGGCGGCCCTGGGCGCGATCCTGATCTTCGTCGCCTCGCGCCTGTTCCACCTGCCCGAGCTGCGCCGCATCATGCACTTCGGCTGGTTCGAGTTCGCCCTGGCCCTGGTGACGCTGGCGACTGTGGCGCTCGTCGGCATCGAGCAGGGCGTCGTGGCGGCTTCCCTGATCGCCCTGGCCTATCGGGCCCGGCTGACGGCCCGGCCCCGGGGGGCCGTGCTCGGGCGCGAACCTGGCACCTCCCACTGGATCGAGACCGACGTCGGGCGCCCCACCGAACAGTTGCCGGGCATCCTCGTCTACCTCCTCTACGCCCCTGTGTTCTACGGCAATGCCGACTTCGTTGTCCTGCGGCTGCGCCAAGCGCTGACGTCGGCGCCCACGATCGTCCACACCCTGGTCGTCGACGCCAATGGCATTGCCGACGTCGACTACACCGGCGCCAAGGCGTTCGGCGAGCTGATCGCAGAGCTGAAGGACCAGGGCGTCACCTTTGCGCTGGCCCGGGCCTCCCACCTCGTCCATCACGACTTGAAGCACGCCGGGCTCATCGAGGTCATCGGGACGGACCGCTTGTTCCCCAGCGTGGAAGAGGCGGTGCGGGCGCTGACCGCCCCCCAGGCTGTCCCCCCGGCCGCTCCACCGGTCTAGACAGGCTGTCTTGCCGATTACGGGCGGGGCGGCAATGCTGGGTGGATGCCGAAAGCCTTGATAACTGGCATTACGGGACAGGACGGCTCGTACCTGGCGGAACTGCTGCTCACCAAGGGGTACGACGTGGTGGGTGCCCACCGCCGCAGCAGCACCGTGACCTTCGAGCGGATCTCGCACCTGATGGACAAGATCGCCCTGGCCTCCGCCGACCTACTTGACGAGTCCTCGCTCATCAGGGTGCTGCGCGACCACCGGCCCTCGGAGGTCTACAACCTGGCGGCCCAGTCCTTCGTTATGACGTCGTGGGCACAGCCGGTGTTGACCGGTGAAGTCACCGCCCTCGGCGTGACCCGGCTGCTCGATGCCATCCTCAACGTCGACCCGACCATCCGGTTCTACCAGGCCAGCTCTTCGGAGATGTTCGGCAAGGTGGTAGAGGTCCCCCAGAGTGAGCGCACGCCCTTCTACCCCCGCAGCCCCTACGGCGTGGCCAAGGTCTATGGGCACTGGGCAACGGTCAACTACCGGGAGAGCTACCAGCTCCACGCCAGCTCGGGGATCCTCTTCAACCATGAGAGCCCCCGACGCGGCCTCGAGTTCGTCACCCGCAAGGTCACCAACGCTGTGGCCCGGATAAAACGGGGCCTGGCCGACCACGTAAAGCTCGGCAACCTGGATTCTCAGCGCGACTGGGGCTACGCGCCCGATTTCGTGCGGGCGATGTGGATGATGCTCCAACAAGACGAGCCCGGCGATTTCGTGGTGGCCACGGGCGAGACGCACTCGGTCCGCGAGTTCTGCCAGGTCGCGTTCGGCCATGCCGGCCTGGACTGGGAGCGCTATGTCCGGGTCGACGAGGCCCATTTCCGCCCCGCCGAGGTGGACCTTTTGATCGGGGACGCCACGCGGGCGCATACCATCCTCGGCTGGAAACCTGAGGTGAGCTTCGAGGAACTGGTGTGCATGATGGTGGACGCCGACCTCGCCGCCCTCAGCTAAAAGCCGTACTACTTTCGCTTCACCGGAGCCCTGCCCGTCGACGCCGGGCGCCGGCGGTCACTGACCCTGGTCCTCGGGGACCGATAGCCGACAATTGCCACGGCCCTGGCGGGCAGGACCACGCCCGCCGGGCCCACACCGCGGGGCGCGGCGGCGTCGCCAAACGCGTACACCTTCCCACTGGAGGCGAGGACGTAGTAACCGCCGCCGTCATAGGTGGGGGCCACGGCGACCACCGTGTCCTTTATGCGCTCATCGGGCAATGAACCGGCGAAACTGGCGTCACCGAAAGCGAAAACACCACCGTCTTTGGCCACCAGGACATAACCGCGTCCGTCGACGCTGGGCACTATCGCCACGATCGGTTTGCGGAGGTGCATTGTGGCCGTCGACCCATAGAAACCGGCGTCTCCGAAGGCAAAAACGCCACCACCGCGGGAAACCAGCCAGTAGCCCGTCCCATCGGGACTAGCAGCGATGCCGACGATCGACGAACGTATATGAAAATGCCCGGCAGATCCGTAGTAGCCGGCGTCCCCGTAGGCAAAGACACCACCGTCGCTGGAGACGAGCCAATAACCCCCGCCGTCCGGTGTGGCCGCCATCCCGACGACGGGCCGGTGCAGGTGCAATTTGCTGGCCGAGCCGTACCAGGTGGCGTCCCCGAAGGCCAAGACGCCGCCCTTGCTGCCCACCAACCAGTAGCCCCGGTAGTCCGGCGTGGCCGCCATGCCCCGGACCTGGCCGGCCAGGGAGGTGCCGAAGGCGGTCCCGTAGGAGGAGGCGGCACCGTAAGCGGTGACGTCGCCTTTGGAACTCGCCACCCAGTAGCCGTCGTCGGCCCCGGTCGGCCCGCCCGGCGCCCCTGTGCCGCCGGGCGCCGGCACCGTCGTGGTCGCGGCCGGCGGGGTAGTGGTGACCGTTGTAGTGGTCGCCGCCGGCGGGGTCGTGGTCGGGACCGTGGTCGGGCTGGTGGTGGGGACGGGGACCGAGCCGCCCACCTCGAACCAGTTGCTGCGCAGGCCCAGGTCGGCGGCGAACTGGTCACCGGTCAGGTCGACCGAGCCGGCACTGCCGACCACGGTCAGGTCTTCCACGCGCCCTCCGATCGGGCCCAGCCCGTTGCGCTTGGTCACGTCGGCCCCCAGGAAACTGCCAATGGACGGGAAGGCCGACTCGAGGGTGGTCACAGTGACGTCGGCAGTCCAGGAGTGGACGGGGTTGGTGGCCACCGAGTCGCCGAGGTCGGGCACGGCCGGGAAGGCACCACCGGCGGTATAACCGCCGGTGGAGGCCGAGTACTCGGTCAGCGCGATGCTCCCGGCCGTACCGCAGGTTGTCCCCGCCTCGCAGTAGAGCACCTGGCCGGCCGTGGCCGCCACCTCGGCGTCCGCCGTGGGGCCGTACTGGTCAGGAAGGCCGGTGTACATCTGGCACGCAGTCGTGTCGCAGATCTCGCCGCTGGAAGCGACGAAGGCAAGAGCGTAGCTGCGGGCGGCCACGGCTTGGGCCTCGAGCTCGGCCTGGCCTCCCAGGCTCGCCCAGGTCACCGGGGACTCGGCGGGCACCACGCCATCTACGTAGTCCTCCAGCGGCAGGACGTTGTCCGTCTCGCCGCCGGGCTGGGCGACGAGGGACCCCTGGTAGGTGCGGGCCCCGATGCCGGGGATGCAGGCCTCGAGCTCCGACGAAGCCACCGGGCCCGCCTGGTCTGGGCCAGCCTGGTCTGGGCTGGTGCCGGCCTCCGCGCTCACGATGGTCACGGCCGTCGCAGTGGTGGCAACCTGCTGCCAGGGCCCGGCGCAACCGGGCCCGGAAAAGATGTCCTGCGTACCCCCTGACGTTGCCACCTCGAAGGCGGCGGCGCTGATCGGCGCGCCGCCCGTCCAGGTGGCCACCAGCGCGCCGCCGTCGACGGCCGACGCGATCGTGTTGTGACCGTCCAATTCGACCAGATGAACCGTAATGTCCGGTTCTGGCGCGGCCAACGTCCCCAACGTCGTACCACCGTAATAGTGGCTCAGGATTTGTTTGTAACCCCAGCCGTAGTCGGAGGCGTACCCGAAAGCGCCCCATTGGCCCATCCCCCGCCCATGGCCGAAGCCGTAGCCCGAGATCTGGACGGAGAGGGGCGCGTCGATTTTCGCTGCTTGCGCCGGACCGGGACCGACCATGGCGAACGACGCGCCGAACAGCGCGCCTGCCACCAACCCGCGGACGACCGTCCCGCTGACGGCTTTTCGACCGGCACAGGGCCCCGGCCGACGGCTCGTGGGCCCCGTGAGTTTGTACGGCAATATGTCTCCCGCTCTGTATTACACCGATCCGTATTACACAGGCCCGGCCCGCTCCTACCCAGGGCCCGGTCCTGACAAGTGGGTCGGCGCGCGCGTACCAAAATTGAGTGGAGCTTAACCGGCGGGGGCACCGAAAAGGGGGACCCGGTGCCCGTGCCGCCTTCCCGGGCCCCCGCCCGGTCTGGCGGGCCCCGGCCGTGTTGGCTTCCTGGACCTGGTCGACTGGCGTCAGGCGGATATGGCCACTATCGGTGCCGCCGGCGCTTTCGTGCTCGAAGGGGCTTCATAAGGGGCCGACCCGAAACCGTACACTTGACCTTGCGCGCCGGCGAGCCAGTACCCCCTTCCATATGGGCTCGGGGCTATGCCAACTATGGTCTGCGCCGTTTTGCCGGTCGCTTCGCGGCCGTAGAAACGGGCGTCGCCGAAGGCGAACACACCACCGTCCGAGGCGACCAGCCAGTAGCCGAGCCCGTCAGGTGTGGCTGCCATGGCCACTATCGATTTGTTCAGATGGGAATTGCCCGTCGACCCGTAAAAACGGGCGTCGCCGAAGGCGAACACACCACCGTCCGAGGCGACCAGCCAGTAGCCGAGCCCGTCAGGTGTGGCTGCCATGGCCACTATCGATTTGTTCAGATGGGAATTGCCCGTCGACCCGTAAAAACGGGCGTCACCGAAGGCGAACACACCACCGTCCGAGGCGACCAGCCAGTAGCCGAGCCCGTTGCTTCCTTCGGCCCCGCCCACCACCGGCTTCGCCAGGTGGTACCCGGCCAGCGACCCTAGTGCACCGGTCACACCAGAGTTGTATACGCTCCCGTCGGCACCGATGAGCTGGTAACCGTCCAGCGTGCCCGGGAGGTCGTGTGATGCCGCCGTTTGGACAGCGGCACCGGCGTTGAGGAAACCGCCGTCGATGGGGCTGCTCCCTGCGCCCAGGGGCGACGCCGTCTGGCGCAGGATGGTGGTCACCTGCGGCCCGGACAGTGCCGGGTCGGCGGCGATGACAAGCGCCGCCGCGGCCGCCACGTGTGGCGCCGCCGTCGAGGTGCTGCTCTCCACCGCATAGTTCCCGTCGTTCCACGTCGACAGCACGTCTATCCCGGGAGCGGCGATGTCCGCGGCATCTCCGTACTCGGAGAAGTCGAGGTACGCGCCGCCGCCGGAGGGGTCCACCAGGGCCTGGTCGGTGCCGGCGGCAACCGACAGGACGCCCGGGTACGACGCCGGGTACAACGGCTCAGTCGAGTCAAAATTACCGGCCGCCGAGACCACCACGACACCATGGGCTATGGCGTACTCGACGGCCGCTTCGGAGTCGGGGTCCGGACCGCAGTCAGTGGGCGCCATGCTGCAGGGCTCGTTGGTCAAGGACAGGTTGATGACCCGGGCGCCGGCCGCCACGGCGTCGTAAATACCGGTGGCCTCGTCCATGGTGTTCCCTTTTCCCTGGTCGTCGAGGACCTTGATGTCGAGGACCCTTGTCTCCCAGCCGAGGCTGGCCATCCCTACGCCATCGTCGGTGTCGGCCGCGATCAGACCCGCCACGAAGGTGCCGTGCCCGTTGTTGTCCCCGGGCGAGGCGCACAACGGCCGGTCGTCGGCACAGACGTCCGGCCCGACGATAACTTTGCCTTCCAGTTGGGCCTGGGAAACGTCGACGCCGGTGTCGAGCACCGCGACAAAGACGTTGGGGCTGCCCCGGGTTATGCCCCAAGCCTGGGAGGCATTGACGGCCCACAAGTCGGACTGGCCGTCAGGGTGCAGGACGCTCGCTCCCGGGCCCGCGGCGGGGTTCTCGACCTTTACCGGTGTCGTCGGCCCGCACGCCGCCGAATAGCAGGGGTTGTCGGGGACCACGCCAGAAGGCTCCACGCCAGAAGGCTCCACGCCAGAAGGCTCCACGCCAGAAGGCTCCACGCCAGAAGGCTCCACGGCGGAAGACGGCCCGGTCTCCATCGGCGGTGAAGGGTTGTCGGGGACCACGACGGAAGACTTCACGGCCTCCACCGGCGATACATAGTCCACCCCCTTCGACCCCGCCAGCGCGCCCTGGACCAGTCCGGCCTCGACGGCGGGTAGGTCGGTTGTCCAGCGCCGCCCGGGCAACCGTTGCGGCACTGCGCCCGGGAGGCTCCCGAGCAATGAGGCCGGGTGGGTTTGGGCGGCTGCGCTCAACTGCACCACCAGCCGTTCGGTGACCACGACGTACGGCGAAGCTCCGGCCGGGGCGGGCCATGCGGACCAGACGACGCCAGCCATGATGCCGGCTCCTGCGAGCCAGCGGCGCCGTGCCCACCCGCTCAGGACCTTCGCCAAGGGACCACCCTCCTCGGTTCCTCGCCCGCAGTTGACAGAGGCCGGCAACCAGCGTCGCCGGTTTGCCCGTTCCCCGCCGCTGGACGGGCCACGCCGGGCCGCTCTACGAGAAGAGGGCCGATCAACGACCCAGCAGTTGTCGCAACAGCCGTGCTCTGGCCCGCAAGGCCCGGCCACGCGTTCGTTGCGTAAACGTCGTGGTCGGTAGTTCGACCACCGTGAGCCCGGCCACGGCACCGGGCCGGTACAAACCGGCGTCCTCGGGCGCCACCCCTTCGGGCCTGGGGGGGTACGGCTCCATTTCGGTCACGGCCACCGCCCCCGGGCGCAGACCGTACCGAGCGATGAGCGATCTGGCATCTGCGTCGGTGGTGACGGTGCATTGGCGAGAGCTGAAGACGACGGCCCTGAGGCACGCCGGCATTATCCCCGGATCTTCTGCCACGATCACCGTGGCCTGCCTGAAACGACGGATGGCGACGGCCAGCCCGGCCGCCGTCGCCAGTTGCGGCCACAGGCGGTCGTCGCAAAAAGGCACACCGCGCTGGACGGTGAGGACCAGCTGCGCAGGCCGGCCGAAGTGCCGGCGCACCTGCTCGAGGCGCCACCCGGCCAGGGGGCCGGCCACGGGCACGCGGACCGAGGCGGCGCCGGTCCGGTAGGAAGCCATACCGACTGTCGACCCGCTGTCCCAGGCCCGCCGCACTGCGCTCAGGGTGGCCTCGGTCGCCGGACCGGGGAGGGGAGGATAACTGCCGACTACCACGACGTCACAAACCGGCATCTTGGTGAACTTACCAGTCCCAAAGTCG
>CAYZVQ010000126.1:0-3863 GCA_964481925.1 uncultured Acidimicrobiaceae bacterium | reverse complement strand
GAGGGGTTCCGGGCGCTGCTCGGCATCCAGCTCCAGGACCAGCTGCGCGACCAGATCAACGACCACCTCGAGGGGTTCCGGGCCCTGTTCGGCATCCAGCTCCAGGACCAGCTGCGCGACCAGATCAACGACCATCTGGACGGCTTCCTGTCCCGGCTCCAGGGCCACGTCGCAGACACCGTCGCGGACCGCCTGTCACCCCGCTTGGGCTCGGTGGACGCCGAGGTCGCCAGCCTGCGTGACACTACCGCCGAGACCAGTTCGCTCACCGGCGCCCTGCGCGATGACGTCGCCTCTTTGCAGTCGGACATTGTCGAGCTGACCCGCATGCTGCGCATGCAGGCCGATGCCGCCGACCAGGTAGCCGAGGCGCTCGGGCGCACCCTCATCCGCCTGTCGGTCGAGGTCGAGGACCTCAACGCCGCCCTGGGAGGCTCGCCGGCCCGAGGCGCCGAGCTATGGCCCGCCCTCGGCGCCGAAGACGAGGCCCGAGAAGCTCAGGAGGAGGCCAGGGTGGTCTCGCTCGGCCTGTGGGGCGACCGAGCCGGAGGCTGGCCTACGGGCAACGACGATGTTCAGGCCGAAGGGCCCGGGACCGGGCCGCGGGAGAGCCTCGACGAAAGCTCCCAGGACGGGGCCGGGACAAGCCTGGGGACGGCGGTCCCCGAGCTCCCCGAGCCCGCTCCCGCCAGCGGGACATCCGGTCCGGGCCACCGTAAGGCCACACGGCGCAGCGGGGCCCGGTCCAGGGCCGGGGTGGAAGGCAACGGCGCTCGCGTGCCCGCTGTCGACGAGGCGCCATCGCCCGAATGACAGGCCCGAGAGTCATCCTCGACCTTGTGGCCGTCCAGAGCCCCAGCTACAAGGGCAGAGGGATAGCCCGCTACAGTGCCGATTTCGCTCGGGCCATGGTCAGACGGCACCCCGAAATGGTGAGTTCGATAGCGGTACACCCCGAGCTCGGGCCCCTCGAGGGCGTGGAAGACCTCAAGAGCTGGGTGACGACCAACCCGGACTGGGCTTCGGCCTCGGTGCTGCATTTGAGCTCGGTGTTCGAGCCCGAGGTCCCGGTCCGTGCCTTCTGGCCCCGCCAAGCCACGGCGCACGGTGTGCTCACCGCAGTTACCGTCTATGACCTCATCCCCGACGTTTTCCCGGGCTGGTACCTCGAAGATCCGGGGCTCCGCCGTCGTTGGCGGAGCTGCCGGGAAGTTGTGCGCGCCGCCGACGCCGTGCTGACCCTGTCGGAATCGGCCAGGCAGGACACGGTGGCCCTGCTCGGCGTCCCCGAGAGACGCGTCTCGGTCATCGGCAGCGGCATCTCCGAAGCCTTCCGCCTCCCCGAGTCCCGCCTGGTCGCGTTCGAGACCGCTCGCCGTGGCGTCGAGGGCCTTGAGCCGGGCTTCGTCTTCTACCAGGGCGCCTTCAACCGCCGCAAAAACGTGGACGGCCTGCTCGAGGCCTACGCACAACTGCCGCGGACGCTCATAGACCGCCACCAGTTGGTCATCGCCTGTGACGTCGCCCCTCTGACCCGCAACCACTACCTGGTCATGGCCGAGCGCTTGGACGTGGAGGGACGGGTCCTGATCCCGGGGTACGTGCCCGAGGATGTCCTGGTGAGCCTGTACCAGAGCACCGACCTGGCCGTCTACCCTTCGCTCTACGAAGGTTTCGGACTGCCGGTAATCGAGTCCATGGCCTGCGGGGCGCCCACAATTGCCGGGGACAATTCTTCGCTCAGAGAAATCCTCCCGCGCGAGGCGCGCTTCGAACCAAGCGACCCGGAGGCCATCGCCCAGGTCATGGTCCGAGGGTTGACCGACACCGTGTTCCGGGCCCGCCTGGCGGAGATCGCCCGCCAAGAACCGCCATCCTGGGACTCCGTCGCCGACAAGGCGGCGACTGCGTTCGAGGAGCTGGCCCGGCGATGGGGCACATCGCGGCCTTTATGGCGTCGCCGTCCCTATCTGGCCCTGGTCGGGACCCCGCCCGAACTGGGCGACGCCATGCGCCGCTTCGCCTCTTACGACTGGTTCTGTGGTTCGGGACAGCGTCCGGAAGGACGGCTCGGTGCCGTCCGGGAACGGTTGGCCCTGGCTTACAGCACCCTGGCCAAGCTCGATTCGTGGCGGGGTGGCTACGACGCCGTCGTGGCGTGGGCGCCCGGCGCTAAGGGGCCAGAGATGGACGTCGTGGAGGAGGTGGCCCGCAACTGGCCCGACCGCGCCGTCGTCCTGGTCGACCGGGACGTGGCGCTGGAGCGGCGGGAAATCATTTCCGAGTGGGAGGCCGCCGGCGTCAAGGTCGTCGCCTTCGCCGCCGGTCCGGGCTGGGAGAGGACGGCCGAGGTCTTGGCCCGAAGAGCCTGGTCCAACCTCGTCGCCTAACCGGAATGACAGTCTCGGTCGTAATCGTCTCTTACCGGCCCGGCGCTTGGCTGGGCCCCTGCCTGGCCTCTGTGGCCGGCCAAGCCGACCAGGTCGTGCTCATCGACAACGGGTCAGAGGATGCCGCCGCCTCACGTATCGGTCGGGAAGCCGGCGCGACCGTAGTCCGCTGTCCGGTCAATACCGGGTTCGCTCCCGCCGTCAATCTCGGCGCGGGGATCGCCAAGGGCACCGTCTTGGCCCTGCTCAACGACGACGCCGTGGCCGGGCCGACCTGGTTGCCCTCGGCGGAGCGAGCCTTGGAGGATCCCTCGATCGCCGTCGTTGGGCCCAAGATCGTCCTCTCGGCCCGCTTCCTGGAGGTGGTGCTGGACGACCAGCCGTGGGTAGCCCCGGGCGACGGCCGTCCGCTGGGGCGCCAGGTGCGCTCGGTGAGGGTCGACGGGATAGAGATGCTGGAGGTCGCCTCCGGGCCCGGCCTGCACCGGCTCGAGCGCGACGGTGACGACCGATGGCGCTGGACGTCGGGGCCAGAACCCTGGTACGTGCCGCTGACCGGGGACGGGGAGGGCACGAAGCTAGTCATAAACGGGCGGCCCGCCCCGCCCGGCCGGGTGGTACGGCTGCTCAACGGCGTCGGTACGTTCCTGGACAAGCGCGGGTACGCCGGCGACATCGGTGCGGACACCACCGATGACGGCCGGTTCGATGAGCCCGGCGAACGCTTTGCCGTGTCCGGGGCCGCCTTCGTGACCCGGCGGGGTACCTGGCGCCGGCTCGGGCCTTTCGCCCGCCGCTACTTCGCCTATTACGAGGACGTCGACTGGTGCTGGCGGGCGCACCTGGCCGGGATGAAGGTGTGGTACGACCCCGCCGGGACGGTGGTGCACCACCGCTCGGCCAGTTCCGGGGGCGAGCACGAGCCCTGGGTAAGAGTGATGGCCGAGCGCAACCGTACCCTTTCCATGGTGCGCAACGGGCCGTCCCGGTTGGTGCTCGACGCATTGCGGCAACGGCTCTCCGAGGGACCGGACGGCGGGGTGCGGGCCGGGACCGCCGCCTTATTGCCCTGGGCATTGGCTACGCGCGCCCGCCTGTCCCGGCAGTGGACGGTACGCCCCGAGGACGTGTGGGACCGCTGGGCCGGCTGGGAGCCCTAATGCCCTGGCTTTAACGGGCGCCGGTCAAGGGGCGCCGGTCAAGGGGCGGGCGCCCGTCACCGAGAGTTGGCCTTCAATGAGAAAAGATCGGCCTCGATGAGGTCGAGGACGTGCGGCCACTGATAGTTCTCAAGCACGTACGCCCGCCCCCGCTCGCCCATCTCCCTGGCCCGGGCGGTGTCCGCCATTAGCCGCTCGACGTGACCGGCCAGTTCCCGCGGCGTCCCGAAGGCGGTACCGCCCCCGCTGCGGGCGCAGTGCCACTCGACGACGGTGCTGCCCTTGCGGGCCAGCACGGGACGGGACGCCAGCC
>CAYZVQ010000125.1:0-12915 GCA_964481925.1 uncultured Acidimicrobiaceae bacterium | reverse complement strand
GTGAGAGTGCTAATGAAAGGGCAGCTTCACATGCCAACCTACGAGTACGCCTGCAGATCCTGCGGCGAACATCTCGAAGTCGTGCAGTCGTTCAAAGACAATGCGCTGACCGAGTGCCCGGCGTGCGGGGGCACGCTGCGCAAGGTATTCGGGAACATTGGCATAACCTTCAAGGGCAGCGGTTTCTACAAGACCGACAGCAGGTCGGACGGCCGTAAAGGCGCTTCGAGGCCGGCGGAGACGAAGACGGCCGAGGGGGGCGCCGACAGCGCCGGCAAGGCTTCTGGTGCGCCGGGCGGGCCCAAGCCCGAGGCAGCTTCGAGGGACAGTGGCGCCAAAGACGGCGGGTCTAAGGACGGCGGGTCTTCTAAGGACGGCGGGTCTAAGGAAAGCGCCGGCAAGACAAGCGCTCCAGCCAGCTCCTCAGCAGCCGCCGCCTCCTAGGCAGGCGCTCAGGCGCCGCTCATCGACATTTCAGAAATGGCGAGGGTCACGCCCGCCGCGGACGAAGGTAGCCATTGCAGGTCGTTGCCCACTGTCGTGACGCCCTGGAGCATGCGTTGGATGCTCGACGCGATCGTTATCTCTCTAACGGGGGTGGACAGCTCGCCGCCGCGGAACAGCAAACCCTCCGCTCCCACCGAGAAGTCGCCGCTAACGGGGTTCACGCCCGAATGGAGCCCGCTGAGGGACTGGACCAAAAGGCCCTCTCCCAGCCCGGCTAGTACCTCGTTCGCGCTGAGCTCGCCAGGCACCAGGTAGACGGCCCGACTGCCTACGCCGGGGGCGCTCTTGTAACCGGCCCGGACGGCACTGGCGGTAGAGAACGTAGAAGCGCGCCGAGCCGAGGTGCTGTCGTAGAGATAGGCACGCAGCACACCGCCCTCGATCATCGTGTTGGGACGACAAGCCAGGCCCTCGTCGTCGAACGAGGCGGCACGCCACGCATCAGGGATCGTAGGGTCGTCCATCAGGGTGACGCCGGGAGCGGCCACTTGCTCACCCAGGCGGTCAGCAAAAAGCGAGGTCCCCTTCAGGACCCTCTCCCCGCTCAAGACCGAGCCCAGCAGGCTGGTCAACTGCGCGCTCACCCTGGGCTCGAAGACGACGGGCAGATGGGCGGACGGGGGCTTGGTCGCTCCCAGCAGCCTCACGGCCCGAGAGACGGCGTCGCCTGCCGCCTTGGCCGAGTCGAGCTCGGAGGGAGCGCGGCCGACGCTGAAACCGGAGGCCACCTGGCTCTGGGCGCCCTCCCCGGCAACAGCGACGGCCGACAGGTAGCACGCCGTCGAACGGTCGCTGGCCTGTACCCCCAACGAGCTGGCCAGGGCTTTCTCGCTGCACACGTCGCCCCAATTGGCCGACTCCACTTGCCGGACGCGGGGGTCGGCGGCGCGGACCGCCCGCTCGAGGTCGAGGGCGGCATTGACCTTGCCGGCCGTCGGGTAGCCCGCCAGTTCCTCGCGCCACAGGTCTAGGACTACCGGGCGGGCGCCGTCCGGCTCGGGCAGGCCGACCCAAGCCTCGGCGCTCGAGAACGAGGCGTTGTCGCGGGCTTCGGCCAGCGTCTCGGCCAGCACCTCCTCGTCGAGCGCCCCGGCGTAAGCAAAGCCCTGACGGCCGCCACGCACCACCCTGATGCCGGCGCCGGCTGACGTGGCGGACGACAGGGACTCCACCTCGCCCTCGTAGGCGCGGACCTCTGTCTCGGTGCCCCTTGAAACATAGACCTCGACGTCCTCGCCGTCCCGGGCCCAACCGGCCACCCTGGCCGCCACTTCCAGCAGCTCGCTCAACGGGCCGTACCGCCGATCGTCAGCCCGCGCACGCGTAGGGTCGGCTGGCCCATCCCGACGGGGACGCCCTGGCCCTGCTTGCCGCACGTGCCCGGCCAGCCCATGGCGAAATCGTCACCGAGGGCATCGATGTCACGCAGGACCTGCGGGCCGTTGCCGATGAGGTTGGCGTCCCTGATGGGGTCGGTCAACTGGCCGTCCTCGATCATGTAGGCCTCGGTCATGCCGAAAACGAAATCCCCTGTGGCCGTGTTGACCTGGCCACCGCCGAGCTGAGCGACGTAGACGCCGTGACGGGTCTGACGGACGATCTCGTCGGGGCTGTCGCCCCCGTTGAGCAAATAGGTGTTGGTCATCCTCACCATCGGGAGGTGCTGGTAGCTCTGGCGCCGGCCATTGGCCGACACGTCCTTGTCCTGTTGGCGGGCGCGCAGCCAGTCCCACATGTAGTCCGTGAGCACTCCGTCCTGGATGAGGACGTTGCGCGACGTGGGACGACCCTCGTCGTCGATCGCCACGGCGCCCCACTCGTGGCTCATCGTCCCGTCGTCCACGAGCGTGACCGAGGGGGCGGCCACCTGCTCTCCGACCTTGCCGGCGAAGACAGAAACGGCCTTGGCGATGTGATCGGCCTCGAGCCCGTGACCACAGGCCTCGTGGAAGAGCACGCCGCCGCTACCGCATTTGATGACGACGGGCATGGTCCCCGACGGCGCCGGTCGCGCCTGCAGCTTGCGCAGGGAGCGACGCGCCGCCGAGCGGGCGAGCTCTTCGACGTCATGGCGGTCGAACAGCTCAAAGCCCATGGTCGCCCCGACGCTTTCCGCCCCGGTCTGCATCCCCGCGTCGCCACTAGCAACGACTGTTACCCGGAACTGTGCCCGGACCTGGTCGTCGGAGGCCAGCACACCCTCTGAACTGGCTACCAGGACCTGTCGGCGGCTGTCGCGGTAGAAGGCGTTGACCTGTCGCACCGAGCCGCCGGCGGCCCGGGCGGCGGCGTCGGCCTTGTGCAACAACTCCACTTTCCTGTCCTTGCCCACGCCCGCGGGGAGCACCTCGACCCGTGAGGGGCTCGCCGGCTGTCTCCGGGAAAGGGCCACCTCCCGGGTGCCCCCTCCCCCACTTCGCGCTGCCGCGGACGCCGCTTCGGCCGCTTTGAGCAGGCCTCGCTCCGACAGGTCCGCGGTGTGCGCGAAGCCCGTGGTGTTGCCGGCAACGACGCGGATGCCTGCCCCGCGGTCGTGGCCGGAACTGATGTCCTCGATCCGGCCATCGTCGAGCCCCAGGGTCGAGCCGCGACGGTCCTCGGCGAAGACCTCGGCGAACTCGCCCCCCGTCTTGAGGGCCTGGCTCAGGACACGAGCCACCACGGCCTCGTCGATCAAATTGGGGTCGCCAGCTGCCGCGGTCATAGCCCAGACCAAGCTAGTGGCCCGGTCTGGGTACTGCCCTGACCGCCTCATTCGCGGGTGCTGATGTCGGAGAGCCAGGACACGAGGTAGCTTGAGGGGGTGCTTCTGGAGACGATTAGCGGACCCAGCGACCTACGGGCTCTTGACTACGAGCAGTTGGGCACCCTGGCCGGGGAGATCCGGGATTTCGTCGTCCAGGCCGTGTCCACCGCCAACACGGGCCACCTGGGCAGCAACCTTGGGGTCGTAGAACTCACCCTGGCGCTGCACCGGGTGTTCGACTCACCCCGCGACTACCTCATCTGGGACACCGGGCACCAGGCCTACGTCCACAAACTGGTGACGGGCCGACGGGACATGTTCAGCTCGTTGCGCCAGGCCGACGGGCTCTCGGGTTACCCGTCACGCGCTGAGTCGGTGCACGACTGGGTCGAAAACAGCCACGCCTCTACCGCCCTCAGTTACGCCCACGGTCTTTCTGCCGCCGTAAAGCGCAGCAGCCACCCCGGGCGTCACGTTGTCGCCATAGTCGGGGACGGCGCTCTTACCGGTGGTATGGCCTACGAAGGCCTCAACAACCTCGGCCATAGCGGGTCGCGGGTCATCGTGATACTCAACGACAACGGACGCTCGTACGCGCCGACGGTGTCCCGCCTTTCCGAGAGCCTCACCCGGTTGCGCCTCCACCCCGGGGTCAATTCAGCCCGCCGCCGTATCGAGTCGGCGGTCCGGGACTTTCCCCGGGTCGGGAGCCTGGCCTATTCGAGCCTTCAGGGCTTTTATTCCGCCATCCGCGAAGTGATCGAGCCACCGGCGTTCTTCGAGGCTCTGGGAGTGCGTTATGTCGGCCCCCTCGACGGCCACGATATTGCCGGCATGGAACAGGCTTTTCGCCAAGCCGCCGCGTTCGACGGCCCAATCGTCGTGCATGTCATAACCCAGAAGGGCCGGGGTTATAAATTCGCCGAAGAAGACGAGGAAAAGTGTCTTCACGACGCAGCCTCTTTTGACCCCGCCGTGGGCCCGACCAAATCGTCGCGTGCCCTGAAGGGTTACACGCTGGCCTTCAGCGAATCAATGCTGGAAATGGCCGAAGAGCGCGACGACGTGGTCGCCATCACGGCGGCAATGCCCGGCCCCACTGGGCTGTTGCCTTTCCAGGCCCGCTTCCCGGACCGGTTTTTCGATGTAGGTATCGCCGAGCAGGCGGCCGTGACCTCGGCCGCCGGCATGGCCATGGGCGGTCTGCGGCCGGTGGTGGCGGTTTACTCGACCTTCCTCAGCCGGGCGTTCGACCAGGCCAATCTCGACGTAGGTCTCCATGGCCTCCCAGTTGTCTTCGCCCTGGACCGGGCGGGCATCACCGGCGACGATGGCCCGAGCCACCACGGGATACTGGACATGGCGCTCTGCCTCAAGATCCCGGGCATGACCATCTTCGCCCCCTCGTCCGCTCAGGAACTGAAGGCGATGCTCCGCTCAGCCTTGGACCTCTCGGGGCCCTCCGTCCTGCGCTTCGCCAAGACGGCGGCCCGTCAGGTGCCGTCCAACCAGGTCGGCACGGGCCTGTCGGCCCGCCGCGTCCGTGCCGGGGACGGCTCGGTTTGCATCCTCGCTGTGGGCAAATTGCTCGAGCCGGCCGAGGAGGCGGCCGCCCTCCTCGCTGACGAGGGGGTAGAGGCCGCGCTCTGGGATGTAAGGGTGGTGCGACCGCTGGACCCGATCATGATCGCCGACGCCGGCAGGCACGCCTTGGTCGTGACGGTGGAAGACGGCATCCGCAATGGCGGAGCCGGCAATTTCATTGCCGACGCCATCGCCGACCTCAACGCCAAGCGCCAGAGCCCACCAGTGCTCAACCTCGGGGTCCCGACGGCCTACATCCCCCACGGCAAGCCCGAGCGGATCTTGGGCCAGTTGGGCCTGGACGGCCCGGGCATCGCTGCCTCGATCTTCAAGGCCATTGACCCCGCTCCGGGCCTGCGGGCGCCAGCGTACATGGGCGTCGAGGACGGGACGTCGGACCGAGCTTCAATCGAGGCCGACGCCGCCAGCCTGAGCTGAGAGTACCGGCCCCCAGCCGTTCTGAGGCTCCCTGCCGCCTTGCGGCAGCTCTTGTGCTCTGAAGAGGTATGAAATATAGCTGGGCGCGAGGATCACCACGCACTATTTCATGGGGCCAGCTGTGACCCAAGGCCCTGGTGGCCGGGCCGCCCTCCCACTACTGTCTGTGGCAAAGGAACGCCGAGGGGGAGAACCGATGACCTATCGCTGGATCGAGTACCCCAATGTGGTCGTGTTGGAAGATGATGACGAGCCGGCCCAGGGCGCACTGGCAACTATCACCTGGAACCTGCCGGTGGGAGACGGGAGGGGAAGGCTGCGCCTAGCCGGCAGGGTCATTCGGTCGCCCAAAGAAGCCTTCTGGAGGCTTGCCGACGCCAAGGACATGGCACTGGCAGCGGCAAAGGCCTGGAGCCAGGGGGCCGGCACCCGGGGGGCTGGAGCGTAGGGCAGCTCTGCGCCCGGTACACGGCCTCGCCCTGCCCAAAGCCGAGACCCATCTTGTCGATGGTATGGAGGCCCCGAAAGACGGCAAGGTACCCGTCCAGGTGACCTCTTGGCGGTAGTTCAGGCATGTCGTGCCTGGGAGCGGCCGCCACGTCGGTCCACGCTGCGGCACGTGCTCGCGCCTCAGCACCGAAAGCGGCCCGTTGACAGCTCGGCGCGCGAAAGATATCGTCGGGAGCAAACGGGGAGGCACCATGCGTCGCTGGGTTAGGTCAACCGTTCTGCCGCTCGTCTCGGTGGTCGCTCTCGTCAGTGCTCCAGGCACAACGTCCGCGACCACCACCCTCAGCTCAGCCCTGGCGCGGTCGGCACCCAAGGTCCCGCTCCAGACTGAAGGCATCCCAGGTGGACCAAGCCCCGCCGTCCTGGTCCGGGTCGTCCGCGCCCGTAGGCTCCCGAGACCGATCGCCCACCCGCCCTATATCCCCGAGCCGACCGAGACGCAACCGGTCACAGGGCCACCGCGCACGACCGGCGTTGTCGCGTTGCGCACCCGCAAGGAGTTTCGCATCGGCGTGGCCCCGGGGGCGGCAAACGTTGTAGGCACGTCCGGCCCCAGGCTGCCGGCTTTTACCGAGGCCTCATCGGTGCCTGGGCTCGGCGACCGCGGCATTCCCCCGGACACCCAGCTCGCCGTCGGCCCAAAGTACGTGGTGGAGTTCGTGAACACCTCGGGCGAGGTCTTCACCCATAGCGGCACCTCCGTGCTGACCTTCGACCTCGGCTCGCTCTTCTCCGGCGTGCCGGGCCAAGGTGGTGACCCCAAGATCGTCTATGACGCGAGTAGTGGCCGTTTCTTCGCCAGCTACATATCCAGCTTCGTCCGGCCCGACGGTGCCAGCGAGGTGGACCTGGCCGTGACCGACAACCCGACCGGGACCTGGGACGTCTACGACGTCCACAACGAGGGGGTCCTGCAAGACCAGCCCAAGCTGGGGGTGAGCTCCGACAAGATCACCATGGCCTGGAACGACAACGGGAACTCAGGGCCGGAAGAGATCAAGGTGATCCAAAAGGCCGCTCTGGTAGCCGATGCGAGCAGCGCACCGGGGGTGATCTGGGGACCGTACAGCTCACGGCTCAACGTCGTCCCTACCATCCAGCTCTCCCAGAGCACGACCGCTTACGCCGTCTACCACAATTACAACAGTTCGAGCGTGGGCCTCCTGTCGTTCACCGGGGTCCCCGGGGTCTCCTCGACTACCTTTACCGAGACCGATATGTCCGTGGCATCAACGTCCTCTCCGCCAGCCGCGGTGCAGCCCGCGCCCCCAGGTGGCACCAGCCCCACCTTGGACACGGGCGATGACCGGCTGGAGTCGGCCGTGTGGGAAAGCGGCGACCTGTGGGCCGCAGGCAACGATGTGTGCCAGTACCAGACCGACAAGGCGGCGCGAGCGTGCCTTCGCGTGATCCATATCTCAACCTCGCAGATGAGCGTCATACAGGACGTCGACATCACGATGGTGGGCGGGGACGTCATGTACCCGGCCGTGACGCTGGACGCCCGCAAGGACCTCTGGATCGCCTTTTCGTCCTCTTCGACGGCACAGTTCGCGTCGTCGGAGGTGGCCGAAGCGCCCGGGGAGAAGATCGGCGCGTCGATAGGTGCGATCATTTACCACTTTGGCTCCGGGGCTATCAACTACAGCAGTTGCACCACTCCCCCGGCCACGAGGTTCGGCGACTACTCCGGTATTGGGGTAGATCCCGCTGCCGATGACAACGCCATCTGGGCAGCCACCGAGTTCGGTGTCGCCGGGTGCGGGTCAGGGACCGAACTAGGATCGTTCGCCCCCTAAGCCGACCAGTTCCTCCGCGACCAGGACACCTCCATCTCAAGAACCTGAGCGCCCCCGGCCGCGAGGTGGTACCGTAGGCAAGGTTTCAGCTCTAAGCGTGGAGCAGCTCATGTGCGCCTGCGTTCGCCCTGGGTCACCAAGATGCGAGCCGTCGCGTTGAGCCCCGTCGCCTTGAGCCTGTTCGCCCCGGGGAGCGCCCTTACTGTGAAAACCGCCGCCAGCCCCGGCCCCTTAGGAGGATGAGGTAAATGACGATCGCGCGGTGGGTGCTGGTTCCCGTGCTGGGGTTGGCGGCCGCGCAGCTGGGCGTGCCGGGGACACCCACGGTCACCGTCGGGCCGGGTGACGGAGTCAGTATCCAGGGATCGGACATCGAGTGCGTCGTCTCAACCGGCGCGCCCCGCGCCATCGTTTGCGGCATTGGTGGCCAATCCCTGCGCGCCAACAGCTACGCGTTCACCGTGGCCGACAAGGGTGCGGCCATCTTCAGTGCCAATGGGGGCGAGAAAACCGTGGCGCGCGCTCTAAACCCGGTCACTCCCGGCGTTCCGTTCACAGTCACCGCGCATAAGGCCACCAACTATGTCCTGGCCAAGCACGAACACGTTATCCTTGGTGGCACGCACATCGCTTGCGGGGCCTTGCTGATCAAAGGACTGGAAACCTTCGGCTGCGGCGTTTACAACACGTCCACTGGGACCACGGGTTACTATGTGGCCGGCACGTACGCCACCACGATAAGCGACCAGTACGTTGGCATCCTCAGAGCCGGTAAGGATGGTGCTCAAACTGTTGTTGCCTACGAGCGTCAGCCCTAACCAGCCGGTGCCTTCGTCGGTTCCGAGCGGGCCAGAGGTCAACCGAGGTCGAGTGGCATCTCGACGGGTTACTGCGTCGGCAAGATTTTAGGGCTCGACGAGCGCACCACGGCCGTCTCAAGACGAACGCCGTCGGCCCCGCCGGGCGCCGGTGACCACCGGTGTGGCAGTGAGGCGAACCCTGCCATGCGCTTCTGGACGCCCCCCTTGTGCATTGAAGAGCCATGGAATATCATGAGAGCACTTCCCCCTACCTGTTCAGCCCACCTCCGAGGGAGGCGCTCATGCACTCACAACTCTGCTTCGCTCCCGAAGTCCTGCACGTCTCGCCGTGGCCGGACGACGTAATAGACAACCTCGGGCATGACCCGAGGTCGACGTACGTGGAGGAGTACTGGCTCGGGATATTGGGCCCGTCCACGGTCTGGCTCCTGCGCCGCTTCGCTTCCGGCTTCGAGTACAGCCCCGAAGGCTTTGACCTGGACCTGGCAGAGACGGCCCGATCGCTCGGGCTGGGGGACCGGAGCGGCCGGCACTCGCCCTTCGTCCGCAGCATCAACCGGACCATCCAGTTCGGCTTGGCGCAGCTCATGGGCGAGGACACCCTTTCGGTACGCCGACGGGTGCCTCCTCTCAACCGGGCGCGCCTGTGCCGCCTCTCCCCTGCCCTGCAGGCCCGCCATGCCTCCTGGCAGGACCAACAGCTGCAGCTCCCGGCCGACGAGCACCAGCTGCGCCGAGCGCGCCAGCTGGCCCTGTCGCTGATGGACCTGGACGAGGACTATGGCGCCACTGAGCGCCAGCTGCTGCGGTGGCGCTACGCAGGCTCAGTGGCGAGCCAGGCGGTGCAGTGGGCCGGCGCCCAGAGGCGCTCGGCGCTTTTGAGCACCGCGGGCGCCGACCTGGGGCCCGGCGACGACTGTCCATAGGGAACTGCTCCGTTCGACATTTGACGCTCATGTAACGACCAGTCGGTTAGAGCCCAGCGACGCGCCGCGCAATGGCGGTCAATCTCTCAGCGCGACACACCGGATCGATGCCGGTTCGGTACTGCACCCAGCCGGCTCCCGGGTGCCGTTTTCGCGTTATTATGGGCGGCAGACGGAGGTGGTTCCGGCCGCGTGATTATGTATGTACATTATGTGTGAGCGAGAGCGATCCGTTTAGCTCAACTGGCTGAATCAACAAACACGAGAACCGTCGATCTGGCCAGGTAGGGGACCGCCGCCATCGGGTCGGCGTCGCGACCCGATGGATCATTCGGTGTCGGATGCGGGAAGCCGGAGTTTTGCGCCGACGTGTGCTTGGTCGCAGAACGAAACGGCGGGCTGTGGCGCCGTGTTCACGGTCAGCTTGAGGATGTCGCCGCGGCCGTAGTGGCCGACGGGGTCGAACTGGTGACGACTGGCTCTGGCTCGCGTCGCGTCAGCGTCGGCGTAGATGATGCCGGGTTCGCCGATGAGGGGCCCGGCGAGCACGTCGCCATCGGGGCCGACGATCACGGTGTTCCCTTTTGATAGCCACTCGTCTGGGTCGGCGTAGAGGTCCTGGCGTCCGGGGATGTCAGCGGGAAGGTCAGCGCAGCGTAGGCAGGAGGTAACACCGACGACGTATATGCGACCTTCTTTGGCGATGTGACGCATGGTGGCGACCCAAACGTCGGAGTTGTCCCATGTGGGGGCGAGGTGGATGTCGACGCCCTGGGCGTAGAGGGCTGCGCGCGCCAGTGGCATGTAGTTCTCCCAGCAGATGAGCCCGCCCAGCCGGCCGAAAGGGGTCTCGATCGCGGCGAGGGTGCTGCCATCGCCCATGCCCCACACGAGTCGTTCACCGCCGGTCGCCACGAGCTTTCGGTGGCGGGCGGCCAAGCTCCCGTCCGGCGAGAAATGGAGGAGCGTGTTGTAGACCGTTGTGCTCCCAGTGTCGAGCTCGTCGACACCGACCGAAAGCCAGATCCCCAGCCTGCGGGCGACGTCGGCCAGGGTGTCGGTCGCCGCGGAGCCTACGACGACGGCCTGGTCGAGCAGCCGGGCGTAGAGTTCGGTGGCGTGGTGGTCCCACGGGCGGGTCCGCCACACCCAGTCCGGGTAGCCGGGAACGAGCGCTTCGGGGAACGCCACGAGCCCGGCGCCTTCCGCAGCAGCCTGTTCGGCTAGGGCGACCACGGTCTCGATGGTCGCTTGCCGATCCAGCCACACCGGCGCCGCTTGCACCGCCGCAATCCTCACTGTCTTCATTGTTCCTCCCGGTCACTCGCCGTCTTCCCTGGGCGCCTCTCTCACTGGGTCGTCGTTCGGCGCCGACGAGCAGCTGGCACGGCCCGGCGGACCCGTCGGCGCTCTCGAACTGGCGGGCTCTCGGGAGAGGGGTCAGTTTTCGACCGTTGATAGGGGGTCATTATTGGGCCGGCGCCGACAGGTGATGGCACCTCGAAAACCCGGAACGACGCGCGGGCGAACTTCCAGGTTCCTCCGCTGGGGACACCAGGAGCAGGACCGGGCAACGACCGGGTAGCCTCCCCGGATTGAAGTGCTCAGCACGAGTTTGTGGCGTTCGCCGACAAATGGGACTTCTGCGACGCCACCTCGTTCTGGCGCATCCTGGCTGCCTACTGCCGGGCGCTGCGAGCAGCAGCGCCCGGCACGTTCGCCGTCGTCCAGGCTTGGCAAATGCGGCTCATACGCGTTCACGACGAGCCGAAACTGGACCCGAACGTCGGCCCAGGTGGCGAGCTCGCAGTCGTGCAGCATTACCTGATACGGCGTCCGCTGGCAGCGTTGGACCTTCATCTCTTGGCACGCTTGGCATCATTTACTAGAGCTGCACCGCTAGCCAGAGACCCCCGAAAGCCTGGACCCCCGCTCCGTTGATGCTGGTGGGGTAGGCGGCGGTGATGAGCGGAAAGGACGCGTCCGTGTGGAACATGTACAAGGGGTGACCGTCGAAAGTCACTTGGTGGGTGCCGTCGGGCCTCGCTATCATCCCGAGCTGGTGCAGGTCGACTCCCGTTCCGGCCTCAGGGGACCTAGAGGTGAGGACGGGCGACCAGGCCATGGCACACATCCCCTGGCACGCGCTCTGGTGGCCTTTGTCCAGGCTAAAGGTGTACACGGGTACGCTCACCGGACCATCGCTGTTGCCGCCGGCGGCGACCTCCCCGGAAAGGCCGGTGCTCTCGGACGCAGCCAGTACCGTGGCAGAGATCCCGGTAGGTTTCCCGCCCTGGTAGACGGGCGCGGTTTCCTGGACAATTAGGGCCTGTCCGGGCGCGGGACGGCCTCGGCTCGGCCCGACCAGGTACCACACGCCCGGGGGTAAGGTCACCGGGTCGAACAGGTTGGCCCCGGTCGTCTGCCCGGGCGCGTCGTCGAAGATGAACCGGTAGAGCGGTAGGCCCCCGTAGGTCACCTGCTGTACCGACGTGCCGGGAAGGACTTCGGTGCGGGTCACTGTCCCGAGGAGGGTGGGGTTGACCCCGCGCTCGGCGATCGGGGCGCCGTCGGTCAGCAGCGCCGGCCAGAGCACGGTGTCACAAGAAGCTTTGAAAGCATTGTCAGTGGCATCGGTACATGCGAACGGGGCCTTGCCGGACGTGAGCGTGTGCAGCTCGTCGGTCGTGAGTGCGTAGAGAGAGCAGCCCGAGTACTCACCCGAGCCGACGACCAGCACCGTGCCATAGGCGCTTGACGCCGCCGATACGGTGGCAGGGCCGGTCGGGGCGGCGGTCACCTTGGCGCTGCAGGAAGGAGCCTGGGCGCTCACCGGCGAGCTGAGCTGCGGCACCACGATCACCACTGCGAAACTGAGCATTGCGACAGCAGCCGGAACTGCGAACACCCGCCTCAGCCAAGCCGGGGCCGCCGCCGAGGCTGAGCCCGGCGCCGTCGTTCGTAGAGATGAGCCTCCCGGTGGTGGCAGGAACCTTGGGATTACGGCCTTTGATGATCTGCGCATGGTAGACACCTCACATGTAGAAGTAGGGGTCGAGCACCTGCACCCGCGTAACCCGGTCGACCGGCAAGACGTTGCGCCCGGCGGCATTTCGGATTTCCTTTGGGGGAAGGGTCCTCGCAGACGCAAAATGTGCGCCTTTTGTTGTGGCTCACAGGCGTCTCGGGCCCTCCTGGATGACCTCGAACCTGTGAACCCGAACTACGGTACGAGCGTCCACAGGAGAGCACATGGGCAATCTCTGCCCATACTGGTAGGGGCGGTTACCTATGTTGGGCGTGGACGCCGGGTTTACCGGGGACCGCTGGGACATGCTGGTCAACGTTTTCTCTGAGGTCGTCGAGTCAGTCCTAGCGGACGGTCGGCACAAGCCGAGCGGCGAGCTCGTTCGCCCTAAATCCAACCTCGCGGCCCGATCGGCTGAGCCAGCCCGGGAGGTAACCCGGACCATCACGAGGCCCATCCGAAAAGCACACTTCGGACAGTCGACACGACGCGCTCCATCTTCGCCTCATTCAATTAGTGCCTCCCTGAGCCCGTAACTGCCCTTTCGTGCCAAATG
>CAYZVQ010000124.1:9772-12972 GCA_964481925.1 uncultured Acidimicrobiaceae bacterium | reverse complement strand
CACTCGCCCTGTTCGCAGGCGTTCTTCGAGCCCCACAGGCCCAGCCGCTCCCGCAGGACGAACAGGAGGCTGTCCCCCTCCCAGACGTCGTCGGCCTCATAGGGGCGGCCGTTGACAGTGAAATGCAGCTGCAACTCAGCTCCTCAAGTAATCGGACCAGGCCCACGACAGCGACCGCCGGGCCATGACCGCCAGAGCGTGCCGCCGGTAGGCAGCGGTGCCCCGCACGTCGTCGATGGGCGACGCGGCCGAGGCCACGAGTTCGGAGAAATGGGCGACCACCTCGGCGCCGAGCGGGCGCGGCGCTTGCCATAGTCCCGCGGCCGCCAGTTCGCCTTCCAGGAAGCTCTCGGCGGCGCGGGCCCGGCGGGGGGTCGGTGCCGCCGAACCGATCCCCGTGCCCACCCGTTGGCGCTCGGGGTCAAGGGCTACGGCGAAAGAGGCCACGGCGATGACCATGGCATTGCGCGTGCCCACCTTGGAGAACTGCTGCGGTCCCGGAGCGGGCCTGACGAGGAAGGCGGCGATGAGCTCGTCGGGTTCCAGGACGTGGCGTTTGGGGCCGGTGAAAAACTCCTCGACGGGGACCCGGCGGGAGCCCCGCACCGAGGTCACCTCCACGGTGGCGCCGGCGGCGAGCAGCGGTGGGTGGGCGTCACCGGCCGGCGACGCCGACCCGAGGTTGCCCCCTACCGTCCCCCGGTTGCGGATCTGAGGCGAACCCACGGTCCGCGACGCCAGGGCCAGGCCGGGGAGCAGGTCGCCCAGTTCTTCGATGACCCGGGTGTAGGTGACGCCGGCCCCCACCCGCAGAGCCCCGTCTTCGCGCCCCCACTCCCGTAGCTCCCTGACCCCTGTCAGGTCCAGCAGGGCGAGGGGCCGTCGGCGGTCGAAGTTGAGGTCCACCATCACGTCGGTGCCGCCGGCGATGGCGACCGCTTCGGGGTGCTCGGCCTTGAGGGCCAGGGCGTCAGACCACGATCGAGGAGCTAGGAAATCCATGTTCGTCGCCAGGCTCACAGAGCTGTCGGGCCCACCGGCTTGTCGGGCGCGTACGTCTGGGGGGCCCATGGGGCCGTCACTATCACGAGGCCCATCCGGCGAAGGCGTCCACCATGGCGCGGACGTCCCCCAGGGGGTACAGGACAGGGCAGGTGGCGCCGTGAGCCATGTATTCGGCGACGCGGGCACGGGCCTGGGCCGGGGTCCCCGACGCCGTGAGCATGCGGACGATCTCGTCGGGGACGAGCCTGGAAGCGGCTTCGACCTGCTCGTGGGTTGCCGGCCAGGTGAGGACCTCGCCCACGGCGTCGAGCAGGGACTGGGGGACCCCCGAGGCGGCCATGATGTGCGGTTGCTGGCCCAGGTACTGGGTCACCATCAGGCGGGCCATGTCGAGGGCGGTGGCCTCGTCCTCGTGCACCGAGCACACCACGAGCTGGGGGCGGTCGAAGTCGGCCAGCTTGCGCCCGGAACGCTCGAGGCCGATCTGGACGCGCTCCATGGCGCGGTCGTTGTAGTCGGGTGAGACCAGGTAGTTGAGCACCACACCGTCGGCGATCTCACCCGCCAGTTCCAGCATCTGCATCCCCGTGGCACCGATGTAAATGGGTACCTGCTTGGGCCGGCGCTCCTGGTAGACGTAGTCGAGCTCGACCCCGTCCAGGTGGACGTAGTAGCCGTCGAAGCTCACCGTCTCGTTGGCCAGCAGGGCCCGTACCACGGTCACCACTTCGCGCATCACGGTCAGGGGCCGTTGCCGGTCGATGCCCACCTTGCGGGCCAGAGGGTCCCACCAGGCGCCCAGGCCCAGGAGCACCCGTCCCGGCGCCAGGTCGTCGAGGGTGGAAAAGGTCGCCGCCAAGCGGGCCGGGTTGCGGGACCAGCAATCCGAGACGCCCGAGCCGACCCGGATCCGCTCGGTGACGGCGGCGTAGGCGGCCAGGGGGACCGTCGCTTCGCGCACGAGGCGGCTTTCGGCCTGCCACACGGCGTCGAAGCCGGCCGCCTCGGCGTAGGCGACATGCTCCATCCCGGCCCGGATGGTGTGGGCGTCTTGGAGGTAGAGGGCGGCGGGCATGGCTGTCTCGGTCCGGTTCAGTCGTCGCTGGCCGCGGCGGAGGCGGTACGGGGCGGGCGCATGGGCAGGGTGGTGCGCCATTCGCCGTCGGCCTCGTGCAGGGCGGCGGCCACGGCACCGGCCGTGGGCACCAGGCCGATCTCGCCCACGCCTTTGATGCCGTAGGGCGAGCGGGGCTGGGGCACCTCGACCAGGATGACCTCGATGGGCGGGACGTCCTTGGCCCGCAGGATGCCGAGCGACCGCAGAGTGGTCTTGGTCGGTACCCCCGACGGGTCGGAGGGGAACTCCTCGGTCAGGGCGTAACCGAGGCCCATGTGCACCGAGCCCTCCACCTGTCCCTCGCACAGGGTCGGGTTCACGGCCCGGCCCACGTCATGAGCGGCCACCACCCGTTCGATGGCGCCCGTTACCGGGTCGGCGATAACCAGCTGGGCGGCGTAACCGAAGGCCGAGTGGATGATGGGTTTGTCCACCTCGCCCATGTGGTGGGTCCAGTCCACCCGGTGCTCGCCCAGGTAGTCGACGTCGTACTGGCAACCGCCCTGCTTGGCCGCCCGGCAGGCGTCCCGCACGGCACCGGCGCCCATCAACGTGCCCCGGCTGCCGGTCGTCTGGCCCTGGCCCAGCTCCCGGCTGGTGTCGACCAGGACCACGACCCGGTCCGGGTCCAGGCCCAGCTCCTCGACGGCCACCTGCAAGGCCACGGTGTGGATGCCCTGGCCCATCTCCGTCCAGCCGTGGCGGACCTCCACACAACCGTCCCCCCGGAAGCGCACGACCGCCTTGGTGACCTCCTTGAAGCCGTTGCCGAGCCCCGAGTTCTTGAGGGCCAACCCGAGGCCGACGGCCTTGCCCGCCCGGCGCGCCTCCTCGTAGCGGGGGGCCAGGGCGTCGAGGCAGCGCTCGGCCCCGGCGCAGCCGTCGTCCATTTCCTGGCCCGGGCCCCAGACGTCGCCGGGGTGGACGACGTTGCGCTTGCGCATCTCCCAACCGCTGACCCCCACCTTTTCGGCCAGGCGGTCCATGACCCCTTCCATGGCGAACTGGGCCTGGTTGGCCCCGAAGCCACGGAAGGCCCCGCAGATCGGGTTGTTGGTCCGTACCGCCACCGACTCGA
>CAYZVQ010000124.1:2238-9672 GCA_964481925.1 uncultured Acidimicrobiaceae bacterium | reverse complement strand
TAGACGTGCAGGCCGCCGTCGGCACGCGGTACGGCCAGGCTCGACTCGGGCTCCAGGAAAGCGTGCTCGACCCGCTGGGTCTGGAAGACTTCGTGCACGACATGGGCGCTGGCCCCCAAAGCGGCGTCCACGTCGCCCCGGGCATAGGCCGAGCGCGACAGCACGTTGCCGTCGGTGCCCCACACGGCGACCTGGTCGGACGCCATCGCCACGTCGGGGTCGGTCAACGGCGCGAGCGCCTCGTAGGTCACTTCGACCAGGGCGGCCGCGTCCCGGGCGGCCTGGCGCGTCTCGGCCACCACGATGGCCAACACGTCGCCCGCGTACGAGGTGCGCCCGCCCTCGGGGATGAGCACCGGCCAGTCCTTGTGGATGATGCCCACGCGCAGGTCGCCGGGGATATCGGCGGCCGTGAAGACGGCGACGGCCCCGGGCGCAGCCAGGGCCCCGGCCGTGTCGATGCGGACGACGTCGGCCCGGGCGTGGTCGGTGAGGCGCAGGGCGGCGTGCAGCAGGCCGGGCGGGCGCAGGTCGTCGACGTAGCCCCGGTCGCCCAGGGCCAGCGCCTCCGCCTCGTACTTGGCCCCCCGGCTGCCTATCCCGCCTCGGGGGGCAAGGACGACCTCGCGGCCCGAGGCGACCGTCTCGATGGCGTCGAGGATCTTGACGTACCCGGTGCAGCGGCAAAGATGGGCGCCGAGATGGCGGGCCATGTCCTCCCGGGCCAGGGCCGCGCCTTTGCGGTCGACCTGCGCCTTGGCCCGCATGACGATACCGGGGATGCAGAAACCGCACTGGAGCCCGCCCGCGGCGGCGAAGGCCTGGGCGTAGCGCCGGCGCTCGGCTTCGTCGAGGCCCTCGAGCGTGGTCACGGAGCGGCCCTCGACCTTAGTCAACGGGGTCTGGCACGCCACCTGCGCCTTGCTGTCGAGCAGGACCGTGCAACACCCGCACTGGCCGCTCGGCGAGCAGCCGTCCTTAGGTGAGGTCACGTCGAGCTCCTCGCGCAGCGCCGCCAGCAGGTGCGGGTGGTCGGCGCGGACCGTCGCCGGGGACCCGTTGAGGCTGAAGGTGATGGTCGCGGTTTGCAGTACTGTCACCGGCTTACGCCTCTCTGCGCCGTGATGAGCGTGTAGGTCTCGGGCCTGCGGTACTTGTCGAAGTCGAACACCGTCGTCGTGTAGCGCCGGCACCAGTCCAGGTCGCAGGTGGCGACGACCACCTCGTCGGCCGATGTGATGGCCTGGGCGACCAGCTGGCCGGACGGGGCGATGACGCAGCTCTGGGCGAGCGAGTCCACCCCTTCCTCGACGCCCCCTTTGGCCGCGGCCACCACCCAGGTCCCGTTCTGGTAGGCGCCGGCCTGCATTACCAGATGGCTGTGGAACCCCGAGAGGATGTCTTGGGAAGGGTCGGGGGCGTAGTGGACGGGCGTGTTGTAGCCGCAGCAGATGAGCTCCACGCCCTGCAGGCCCATCACCCGGTAGCTCTCCGGCCAGCGGCGGTCATTGCAGATCATCATTCCAACCCGTGCGCCGAAGGCGTCCCAGACCCCGAAGCCCGGCCCGGGTTCGAAGTAGTGGCGCTCGAGGTGCTGGAACGGGCGCCAGGCCTCGGCCTGGTCGTGCCCGGGGATGTGGACCTTGCGGAACACCGCCACCACGCCGCCGTCCCTGTCCACGAGGATCTGGCTGTTGTAATGGTGACCGTCCGGGGTGAGCTCGGCATAGCCCAGGCAGAAACCCACACCGAGGTGGGCCGCCTCGGCGAACAGCGCCTTGGTGGCCGGCCCCGGCATCTCCGTCTCGAACCAGGCGTCCACCACGGCCCGGTCCTCTTCCCACCAGCGGGGGAAGAAGGTGGTCAGGGCCAGTTCGGGGAACACCACCAGCTCGGCGCCCCGCTCGTGGGCCTTGCGCAACAGCTCGAGCAAGCGCTCCACCACCGCGGCGCGGCCGTCGTCCCGGTTGACGGGGCCCATCTGAGCGGCGGCTACGGTCAGTTCCCGGCTCATGGCAGACAGCCCTGCATATGGCAGGCAGTCCGGTTCACGGCGCCCCCTCGCCGCGGCGGGTACCCGGGGCCGTCCCCGGGACCTCGTCCTCCTCGGCCAGGCGGACGAGCATCTGCAGCAAGATGTTGGCCCCGACGACGAGGTGCTCAGGTTCGGTGAACTCGGCCGGGTTGTGGCTGACCCCGTTGACACTGGGCACGAAGATCATGCCGGCCGGACAGAGCCGGGCCAGCATCTGGGCGTCGTGACCGGCCCCGGCCGGGAGCCGGCGAGCGCGGTGCCCCAAAGAGGCGGCCGTCGCCTCGACCAGGCTGATTATGCGGGGGTCGAAGTCCACGGGCTCGAAACGGGCCAGGGGCCGATGGTCTATCTTGACGCCCTCGGCGGCGGCGAGCTCGGCCACGTAAACCTCCAGGCGTCGCTCGGCCTCTTGTAGCAAGGCCTCGTCGGTATTGCGTAGGTCCACCGTAAGGACCGCTCTGGCCGCGACCACGTTGACCAGGTCGGGGTGCAAGCGGAGCCTTCCCACCGTGCCCACTTGGCGCCCGCCCATCTCGCCGACCATCCGGCGCACGAAGGTGGCTACGCCGGCGGCGGCGTAGCCGGCGTCATGGCGGTACTCCATGGGCGTGGTGCCGGCGTGGTTCGCCTGTCCCGTGATGACCAGCTCCTGCCAGGAGATGCCCTGTATGCCCGTCACGGCGCCGACGACTTCGCCCGCCCGGTCCAGTACGGGGCCCTGCTCGATGTGCAGCTCTACGTAGGCGTGAGGTACCAGGCCGGGGCACGGCGTCGGTCCCAGGTAGCCGATCCGCTCCAGCTCGTCGCCCAGGCGGGCGCCGTCGATAGAGACGATGTCGTGGGCCTCCTCCACGCCCAGGCCACCGGCGTAAACGAGGCTGCCGAGCATGTCGGGGGCGAAGCGCGAACCTTCCTCGTCGGTGAAAAAGGCCACCGCGACCGGACGGCGGGTGACAATGTCGCCGTCGTTTAGCGTCTCCAGCACCTCGAGGCCGGCCAACACACCGAGGTTCCCGTCGTAGATGCCGCCCGTGGCCACGGTGTCGACGTGCGACCCGCACATGACGGGAGGCCCAGGCTCCCGCCCCGGCCGGGTGGCGACGACGTTGCCGATGGCGTCCACGGCGACCTCGAGGCCGGCGTCGCGCATCCACATTGTGACCAGGTCCCGGCCCTCCCGGTCGGCGTCGGTCAACGCCAGCCGGGCGCAGCCACCGCCGTCGATGGCGCCCACCTGCCCGAGCTCGCGGAGCCTACCGATCAGGCGGTCGCCGTCGACGCGGAGGGCGGCGGGCTCGGCTGAGGTAGGCACGACTCCACCATTACCCTTGGCCGTATGAACTGTCAATAAAAGTTCAACCTGTTCACGGGCCTGAAACCAAGTCGTGCCCCAAGTCCGGGGCCTTCGCTTCCCCGCCGGGCGCCGCCCGCCTGTGGGCGGCTAGAGACGGGCGAACAGGCGAGAGGCCTGCTCGCGTGCATGCCTTCTTACTTCGTCAGCGTCAACTCGGGTGGGTTTGGTCTCGCAGATGACCCGCTCCCCGCCCACCCAGACGTCTTGAGCACGGACGCCCGGAGTGAAAGCCAGCCGCCATGGGTCGTCCACCCCGTCGTAGGACCACCTCACGCGGTCCTCGAGAGCCTCGGGCACCAATGACCAGCCGGCCCGGGCCCACTCCCACGCCTTGGCCGGGTCGTTCGATATGTCGGCCTCCCGGGCGCGGGCGTAGGCCAGCCGGAACTCCTCGAGCATGTCGGCCCCGATACCGTCACTGCCGAGGACGACCCGGCCCGGCCACGCCGCCGGGTTGGCATAACCCACCGAGTTGTTCATGTTGGAACGTGGGTTGTGGGCCAGGGTCCCCGGGAGCGCCCGGTCCAGGTGGACGCCGTGGGCCAGCAACCAGTCGGGCTGGGCCAGCCCGGCCAGCCGGGCGCCGGCGTCGGCGTCGACCACGCCCTCGGCGACGTGGATGTGCACGCCGACGTGCAGGTCCTCGGCTAGGCCGGCGGCGGCGGCCAAGGTGTCGTCAGCGCAGGTGAAGGCGGCGTGGACACCGACCATCCCGCGCCGGCCGGCCCGGATGAAGCGCTCGTTTTCCTCCAGGCCCCGTCGCGCCCCGTCCTCGCCGTGGCGGTCGGTGACGCCATAAGCGCAGACGACCCTTACCCCCACCTCCTGGCAGGCGTCGGCGATCACGTCCAGGCTCCCCTCGATGGCGCCCGGGCTCTCATGGTGGTCGACGATGGCAGTCGTGCCGCACTCCAGTGCTTCGAGCGCCCCGAGGCGGGCCGACGCCCTTATCATCTCCAGGTCGAGGGCCAAGTCGAGCCGCCACCAGATCTGTTCGAGGATCTCGATGAAGGTGGTCGGCTGGACGGGCGGGGCCGGCATCCCCCGGGCCAGGGTCGAGTAGAGGTGGTGGTGACCGCACACCATCCCCGGCGTCATGTCACCCATCAGGACACCTTGCTCGGGCGTGAGGGACAAGTCAAGGCCGGGCGGGACAAGTCAAGGCCGGGCCTGGGGACAGGACGGGGGAGCCTTTGTTACGCGGGAATTAATGTTTGCCGCCAGAGGCGCGAATTGGTGCCCGCCGGGCGGTCCGAGGGGTGCCGGCGTGGCTACCATCCGAAGATGGCTGTGATCGAGGACTCCGGTCGAGCAATGCAGGGACGGGGTGACCCCTTGGTGCGTTCCGGTGTGGCGACTTGTGTGCTGTCAGACCACGGGCCCGCCGACGGTATCGCTATCACTGGCCTGACCAAGGAGTTCCGGATCCGGCGCACGACGGTGTGCGCGCTGGACGGTGTCGACCTTTATGCCGGCCGCGGTTCGTTCGTGGCGTTGCTGGGGCCGTCGGGCTGCGGCAAGTCGACGGTGCTACGGATCCTCGCCGACCTCGAGCGCCCGACCGAGGGGAGCGTCCTGGTCCACGGCGAGACGCCCGACGCCCTCCGGGCCGCTCACCGCCTGGGCATTGCCTTCCAGGACGCCGCCCTCCTGCCCTGGAGGTCGGTGGTGGCCAATATCCGCCTGCCCCTCGAGATCAGTGGCATGAAGGTCAACGATGCCGCCATTTCCGACCTCATCTCTCTGGTAGGGCTCAAAGGCTTCGAGCACGCCCGGCCGGCTCAGCTCTCCGGTGGCATGCGCCAGCGCGTCGCCATCGCCCGGTCCCTGGTCGTGGAGCCCGAGATCCTCCTGCTCGACGAGCCCTTCGGTGCTCTCGACGAGATGACCCGCCAGCGCCTCAACATCGAACTGCTGCGGATTTGGGCCGAGCGGGCGTCCACCACGCTGCTGGTGACGCACTCGATCAGCGAGGCCGTCTTCCTGGCCGATGCCGTCGCGGTCATGACCGCCCGGCCCGGCCGCATGCGGGCCGTGGTCGAGGTCGACCTGCCCCGGCCGCGTACCCCGGACATGGTCCGCACGCCGAAGTTCCACGCCCATTGCGACGAACTGAGCGAACTGTTGTTCAACGACGGGCTACCTCCGAGCGGCGACGACCTGAGCGGCGACGGGCCCGGCGGTGAAGAGATCTGAACGCCGGTAGCCAACCCGTGGCCGCTAGCCAAGCCGTGACGGTCGCCCAGAGCCCGACTTCCCAGAGCCCGGCTTCCCAGAGCCCGGTTTCCAGGGGCCCGGCTTCTCGGTCCAGGGCGGCTGCGGCCCTGTCGACCTCCTGGGCCGGTCCCCTGGTCGGTACCGCCGGGCTGGTCGGCCTGTGGGCTCTGCTCGCCTACACCGTGTTCGGTCACAACCACTTGGTGCCGCCGCCCCAGGAGGTCCTGGTCACGGTCTTTCATGACCCGGGGTTCGCCATGTGGCCCAATGTCATGTCGACCCTCGGCGAGGCGGCGACAGGCTTTTTGTGGGGCAACGTGGTCGCCATTGCCCTGGCCCTCGCCTTCGTCCAGGTCCCTCTCCTCGAAAAGGCATTGCTCAGGGTGGTGCTCGCCACCTACTGCATGCCCATCATCGCCATCGGCCCGGTCCTCGAGATAATCCTGTCCGGGACCGCTCCGCAGGCCACACTGGCCGGCCTGTCGGTGGTCTTCACGACGCTCGTGGGCTGCCTGGTAGGGCTGCGCAGTGCCGACCGGGCCAGCCTCGACCTGGTAAGGGTCTATGGCGGCGGTCGTTGGCGCCAGCTGTACAAGGTCCGCATCCGTTCGGCCCTCCCCGCCGCCTTCGCCGGGCTGGCCATCTCCGGCCCGGCCGCCGTCCTGGGGGCGATAGTGGGCGAGTACCTCGGCGCGTCCCAGGGCCTCGGGGTGGCCTTGATCAGCGCCAACGAGGACCTCAACTCTCGGCGCGCTTTCGCCATCGCCCTGGTGGCCACGGCCGTGGCCGGGGCCGCGTACCTGCTGGTATCGCTGGTGGGCCGGATGCTCACGCCCTGGGCACCCAGGCACAGGAGCGCTCGGTGAGCAGCGGGCGCCCGAGGACGCTGGCCGCCGTGGCCCGCCTGGGCCGCACGCTCGGGGTGAGCGTGCTCAGCCTCGGCGTCATGTGCGGGATCTGGCAGGGCGCCATCGACGTGTTCCACTTGAGCTCGTTCGTCGCCAAGGGCCCGGTGGCCGTCTACGACTACCTGGCCACCGCTCCTGGTGCCGGCGCCAACCGGTCGGAGCTGCTTTCGGCCCTCGGGATAACCGTACGGGACGCCGCCCTCGGTTACGTCGGCGGTACGGCCGTCGCCGTCGCCGTCGCCCTGGCCGTGGTCATGCGCCGGGACGTCGCTCAGACGGTTATGCCCGTAGCCATCGCCCTGCGCTCGGTCCCCCTGGTGGCGATGGTGCCGATCCTCACCCTGGTCCTCGGCCAGGGCCTGCTGTCGGTCACCGTAATCGCCGGCGTGGTGACGTTCTTCCCGACGCTCGTGAACGTGGCCCAGGGGCTCCGGTCGGCGCCCGCGGTCGCCCATGACCTGTTCGCCGCCTACGGCGCCAGCGACTTCGAGGTGCTGCGCAAGGCGCGGTTCCCGTACGCTCTGCCGGCCATCTTCGCTTCGGCCCGGATCGCCGCCCCGGGCGCTTTGCTCGGGGCCATCCTGGCTGAATGGCTCTCCACCGGTCAGGGCCTCGGGGACCTGATGGTCACGTCTTCGTCGACTGCCAACTACTCGATGCTGTGGGCCGCCGTCGTTGCCATCACGACGGTGTCGATCCTTCTGTACAACGCCGTGAGCGCCATAGAACGCCCCATCGTCGCCCGGCTCGGGATAACGGCCCCCTAGTCCTAGTACCCGAGCGGGGCTATGCTGTGGCGAAGTACCAACCCGCAAATGACAGGGGAGCGCTTCGGCGCTGAGAGTGCGGCAAGACCGCAGACCCTTGTACCTGATCTGGGTAATGCCAGCGAAGGGAGTCAGTCTCATGGCCAGCACCAG
>CAYZVQ010000124.1:0-2138 GCA_964481925.1 uncultured Acidimicrobiaceae bacterium | reverse complement strand
GCCGCCGGCCTGGCTCTGTGGCAGCTGGTGGTGACCGCCGACAGCATCAACCCCCAGCTGCTCCCCGGCCCGTGGCTAATCAGCCGGTCCAGTTGGGACGACCGGGCCGACATTTGGCCGGCCATCGGTGTGACCACCGAAGAGGCCGTCCTAGGTATGACCGTCGCCGTCGTGGTGGCGGTGTTGATAGCGGTGTCGATCGACTCGTTCCGTAGCGTGCGAGGGAGCTTTTACCCGGTAATAGTCGCCTCTCAGACGGTCCCGATAATCGCTTTGGCGCCGCTCGTACTGGTGTGGTGGGGTTTCGGCCTGCTCCCCAAGATCATCCTGGTCGCCCTGTTCAGCTTCTTCCCCATCACCGTGGGGCTGGTACAGGGGCTCGGGTCGGCCGACCCTGACGCCATCAACCTGCTGCGCACGATGCGCGCCGGCCGGTGGCAGCTCCTGACCCGGGTGAAATTGCCAAACGCCCTGCCCCAGTTCTTCACCGGCCTAAAAATCTCGGTGACCTACGCCTACAGCGCCGCCATCGTCGCCGAGTTCGTCGGTGGCATGCAGGGTTTAGGGGTCTACATGACCGAGGCCATCCACAATGCACCGGTCAGGATGGACCTGGTGCTGGGGGCCGTGTTCGTGATCGCCTTGCTCACCATCGCGCTCTTCGCCCTCGTGGGCGTCATTGAGCGCCTGGCCACGCCGTGGCGGGCCCGGCGGTGACCGCGGGGCCGGTACTGAAGCCGGGACCTCTCCTGGAGGCGGGGCGGGCGGCGACCCTGGCCGTGCACGGGATCGCCAAGAGGTTCCCGGCCGGCGAAGGCGAGGTGGTCGCCCTGGAGTCCGTCGACTTGTTCGCCGGCGCGGGCGAGTTCGTGTCCCTCATCGGCCCGAGCGGCTGCGGGAAAAGCACCCTTTTCAATGTCGTCGCCGGTCTGGCGCACCCGAGCGCCGGGGAGGTGCTGATCAACGGCGTGGACCTCGACGACCGCCTGGGCGCCAGCGCCTACATGCCCCAGCACGACGCCCTTCTCGGCTGGCGCAGGGTGTTGGACAACGTCGTGCTCCCCCTTGAACTGGCCGGGACCGGCCGCAAAGAGGCACGCAGGCAGGCGTTGCCGATGCTGGAGCGCTTCGGCTTGGGCGAGTTCGCGCAGGCCTGGCCGTGGCAGCTGTCCGGCGGGATGCGCCAGCGGGCGGCGTTCTTGCGCACCGTTATCGCCGGCCATCCGCTCATGCTCCTGGACGAGCCTTTTGGCGCTCTTGACGGGATCACGCGGGCCGACCTGCAGCAATGGTTGAGCAAGGTATGGGCCGAGTTCGGGGCCACGGTCCTGCTGGTCACCCACGACATCACCGAGGCCGTGTTCCTTTCCGACCGGGTGTACGTGATGACGCCCCGCCCCGGCCGGGTCGCCTCCGTCCTGGAGGTCGACCTGCCCCGGCCCCGGCGGCTGGGCCAACGCGAGGACGAGGTTTTCCAGGCCCTCGAGGCCCGCCTGCGCCACCAACTGGCGACGGCGATGGCGTCGTCGTTAGAGCTGGCTCACGCATAGCCGGCCCAGTCATAAAAGGTCACCCGCACACACAAGGACACCAAACCAATGCTCCCACTGGCCCGACGGGCCGCTTCGGCGACCCTCGTCATCGGTCTTGCCCTCACCCCGGCCGTAATAAGCGCGCCGTCGGTGGCGAGCGGCCTGCAACCGTTGCGCATCGCCTTGGACTGGACGCCCAACGTTGATTTCCTCGGCATCTACGTGGCGATCAACAAGGGGTACTTCGCCAGGGAGGGCATTAAGCCCGTCATAATCCCTTATAGCGGCACTCCGGGGGAGACCCTGATCGAGGCGGGCAAGACCGACCTGGCCTTCACGTACCCTCCCAGCATCCCCGCCTACCGCGCTTCGGGGCTCAAGTACAGGGCGGTGGCGGGCCTGGCCCAGAAGGACACCATAGAGCTGGCCGTCCTGCAGTCTTCGCCGTACACCAGCCCGGCGCAGCTGAGCGGCAAACTGTACGGCGGCTTCGGGGTACCGAGCGACGAGCCCATCATCGACGCCATTTTCAAGAAGGTGGGCGTGGCCCACCCCGTGTTCCGCCAGGTAGTCCTCAACACTTCGGCGTACCAGGCGTTGGAGGCC
>CAYZVQ010000123.1:0-12992 GCA_964481925.1 uncultured Acidimicrobiaceae bacterium | reverse complement strand
GGCAGCGTGGCCTGGAGCCTGGAAGACCCCAATATCCTCAAGGTTTACCGCACCAGCGGCGGGCGCACCTCGGGTTTCACCGAGGTGATCACGTGCGAGGCGGACCATCCCCTGGTGGCGCCCTGGTGGCCGTCGGGCCACGTCCTGGGCTGGGAGCACGGGCATGCCAACATGCTCGCCCATTTCATAGACGCGGTGGCCGGGGACAAGGAGGTGGGGCCCTACGGCGCCACGTTCTTCGACGGCCTGCGCGCCGCCCAGGTGGCCGAGGCGGTCGACGAGTCGGCCGAGACCGGCGACCGCGTCGAAGTAGCGCCCGCCTCGGTGCCGGCCGGGTGAGCCCGGGCGTCCCCAGCTTGGAGCAACTGCGGGAGGGTTTGCTGGGCGAAAGCTACTTTGCCGACGACGGCATCCTGACCGCGGTGTACCTGGCGCTGGCGTTGGGGCGGCCCCTGCTCGTCGAAGGCGAGCCGGGTGTCGGCAAGACCGAGCTGGCGCGGTCGCTGGCCAGTTTCCTCGGGCGCGAGCTGGTCCGGCTCCAGTGTTATGAGGGCCTCGACGCCGCCCAGGCGCTGTACGAGTGGGACTACCCCCGCCAGTTGCTCCACGTAAGGGCGGGCGAGCAGGTGAAGGACCTGTACGGTGACGAGTTCTTATTGGAGCGGCCTTTGTTGCGGGCCGTCCGGGCCGGGGAGCGGGCCGTCCTGCTGGTCGACGAGATCGACCGCTCGGACAGCGAGTTCGAGGCGTTCCTACTCGAGTTCCTGGACGGGTTCCAGATAACGGTCCCCGAGCGCGGCACCATCCGGGCCGACCAGCCGCCGCTGGTGATAGTCACCTCCAACCGGACGCGCGAGCTCCATGACGCGTTCAAGCGCCGTTGCATGTACCACTGGATCCCCTTCCCCGAACCGGCCCGAGAGCTTGAGATAATCCGGGCCCACGCCCCCGGGGTCGAAGAGGCGGCGGCCACCGCCCTGGTCGAAGCGGTGGTGGCGGTGCGCGCCCTGCCGCTCGTGAAGAGGCCCGGGACAGCCGAGACGATCGATTGGGCCCGGGGCGCGTCCGCTCTGGCCGAGCAGGGCGCCGCCTGGCCCCAAGCATTGCGGCGTTCCCTCGGCCTGTTGCTAAAAGAACAGGACGACGTCGAAATGGCCTTGGCCGAAGTCGAGGTGCTCCACGGCGCCGCCGCGGGCGGCCCCTGAGGACGTCCGAGGCCCGGCGAAGCGGCGGTGCGGCCGGAGGGCGTTGGTCAGGCGCTAAGGAGGCCGGTCATGGTCACGGGGCTGCCGTGGCCCAGCCACCGGACGATATTTGCGGGCGCGAAGAACTCGTCGGTGACCATGGCCGCCGCCCCCCGCAGGCCGGCCTGGTCGCCCAGGGGCGAAAAGGAGATCTGCAGGTCCCGGGTGGCCAGGGGCAGCGAGCAGCGGTAGACATTTTCGCGGATGGAGGCCAGCAGGGCGTCGCCGGCGGCGGCGACGCCCCCTCCGACCAGGATGAGCGCCGGGTTGAAGAAGTTGACGATGGTCGCTAGTACCTCGCCGACGAGCCGTCCCGAACGCAGCAGCAGGTCCATGGCCACGGGGTCGCCCCGCTGGGCGGCCTTGGTGATCTCCTCGCCGGTCACCTTGCGGCCCTCGGCCAGTACGGCGGCCAGGTGGGGGCTCAAGCCGGACTCGGCGGCCAGGGTGCCATCGCGGCCCAAGGCGGCACCGCCGGCCAGCGCCTCCAAGCAGCCCGCCTTCCCGCAGCGGCAGATGACCTCGGAGGCTTCGCGCACGGCCACGTGGCCGATGTCGCCGGCGCAACCCTGTGCTCCCCGGTGCAGGGTGCCCCCGCAAATAATGCCGGCACCTATCCCCGTGCCGATCTTTACGTAGACCATGTTCTGCTCACCGCGGGTGTGGCCGGCGCGCAGCTCGCCCAGGGCCATGAGGTTGACGTCGTTGTCGACCCAGACCGGCAGCCCGAAGAGCTCCCCGAGGTGATGGCGGATGGAGTATGCATGCCAACCGGGCATGATGGGCGGCGAGATAGGACGGCCCGTCGAGAACTCGACCGGCCCCGGGACGCCGATACCGATGCCCCACAGCGACGCCCGGGAAGTGCCGCTCCGCTCCAGCAGGGACCCGAAGAGCTGGGCCAGCCGGTCCAGGGCCCGACTGGGGCCATGGCCAATGTCGTAGGGCTCTTCGTGCTGGAAGGCCAGGTTGCCGGCGAGGTCGCTCAGGCCGGCCACCAGGCTGGTGGCGCCGAGCTCGGCCACCAGGAGCATCCCGGCGTCGGCCCGGAACGCGACCTTCCGGGGCGCCCGGCCACCCGTCGAGGGGGCGAGGTCACCTTCGCCCACCAGCCCGAGCTCGGACAGGTAGCCGAGCTGCTGGCTCACTACGGCGCGCCCGAGGCCGCTGTGTTGCGCCAGCTCGGGCCGGGTGCGGGCATGCCCGAAGCGGAGCAGGTCGAGTACCGTCACCAAGTTTTCCCCTGCGTCAGGCAGAAGGTCCTGGGAGAACGACGTAACGCTAGCCACAAGCACCTACCTTTAGTCGAAAGTATACGTCAAACGCCCTATGGTGACTTGATTTATGTTGTGTAGAGACCTAACTTCCTAATGATGGCGCAGAAGGAAGCGTACCGAGTTCGGGTAGCCATCGTAGGGGCCGGTTTCATGGGCGGCGTGCACGCCAAGGCGGTGCGAGCAGCCGGGGCCGCCCTCGTCGGCATTTCCGACAACGACTTGGGCCTGGCGCAGGCGTTGCAAGCAAAGGCGCAGGCCGAGCGGGCTACGGACCACCCCAGCGAACTGATAGAGGCGCCCGACGTCGACGTTGTCCACGTCTGCACCCCCAACGCCACCCACGTCGGCCTGGTCGAACAAGCTCTGCGGGCGGGCAAGCACGTCGTATGCGAGAAGCCGCTGGCAACCGGAGTGGCGGACGCCATCAGGCTGGAAGAGCTGGCCGCCGCGTCCGGCCTCGTCGGGGCGGTGCCCTTTGTCTACCGCTTCTACCCGATGGTGCGCGAGGTCCGCGAGCGCGTCCGGCGGGGCGAGGCCGGGCGCCTGAGCGTGCTGCACGGCTCCTACCTCCAGGACTGGCTGGCCCGCGAGGCTGACGACAACTGGCGTGTCGACCCTGGTAGCGGGGGCCGCTCCCGGGCCTTTGGCGACATCGGGGTGCACTGGGTGGACCTCGTCGAGTTCGCCTCCGGCCAGCGCGTGGTGCGGGTCAATGCCCAGCTGCTCACGGTGTACCCGCAGCGTCGGGGGCCCGACGGCCCGTTCGAGGTGCGGACCGAAGATTCTGCCGTCGTCAGCTTCGAGACCGACGGCGGGGCCATCGGGTCGGTGGTGCTCAACCAGGTGGCGGCGGGGAGGAAAAACCGTTTCTCCTTCTCCTTCGACGGCACCGAGGCGTCCTTTGTGTTCGACCACGACCGTCCCGAACAGCTCTGGGTCGGCGGTCGGTCCGAAAGCCGCCTGCTCGTCCGCTCGGCCGAAGATCTGGCCCCGGCGGCCGCCGCCTATGTGACCGTGCCGGCCGGTCACCCCCAGGGCTACCAGGATTGCTTCAACGCCTTCGTGGCCGACTGCTACGACGCCGTCGCCGGAGGCACGCCCGACGGGTTGCCCCGCTTCTCCGACGGGCGGCGCGCCGCCCAAGTGACCGAGGCCGTCCTCGTGTCCGCCGCGTCCAAGTCCTGGGTGGACGTCCCGCCCGTCCTCAGGGGATGAGCGCGGCCGCCGACCACCTGGCTGCGGCTCATCTGGCTGCGGCCCATGTGGCTGCAGGCCACCTGGAGGGTTTCATCACCGCCCTGGCGGGAGCGGGCGTGGTGCCCGGCGCCAACAAACGGGCCGACTTCCTCCGGGCGGTGGCGCTCATGCGGCCGGTGTCACCCGTCGAGCTGTACTGGACGGCGCGGGTGACCCTGGTGAGCGCGGTCGAAGAAGTCGGGCCCTTCGAGCGCGTCTTCGCCGCCTGGTTCGCCGACGCCACCGTGAGCTTGGCCCCACCAGCGGGGCGCACCGCCCTTCCCCGTGTCTCGCCGTCGCGTCGCGGCCGCCCGCTCTCGCGCCCCGAGGGCGGTAGCGAAGGGCGGCGCCGGGGCGCGGGCTACGACGCCAGCACCGACGAAACGACCAGCACCTGTGCCTTCGCCCCGACATCGGCGGACAAGAGGCGGCTCCTAGCCGAAGCTGAGCCCGCCCTGCGCCGGGCACTGCCGACCCAACGCGCCCGCCGGCACCAGCCGGCGCGCCGTGGTGACCAGCTCGACCTGCGCCGGGTGCTGCGCGCCGCGGGCCGCAACGGTGGGGACGTGGTGCGCCTGCGATGGCGTCGTCGCCCTCGCCGCCCTCGCCGGGTGCTGCTGCTCGTTGACGTCTCGGGCTCGTTGCGCCAGACCTCGGGCGACGCCCTGCGCTTCGCCCACGCGGTCGTGCGGGCCGTGCCCCGTTGTGAGGTGTACACGTTTGGGACCCGTCTCACCCGTACCACCCGTCAACTGGCCGCCCCCGACGTCGACGCCGCCCTGGCCGGGCTGGCCGCCGTTGTTCTTGACGTCAACGGCGGCACCCGCATTGGGCACGCGCTGGAGGAGTTCCTGGCCGACGCCCGGCGGACGGCGGCGGCGCGCGACGCTGTCGTGCTGATCGTCTCCGACGGCCTCGAGCGGGGCGACCCGGCAGCCATGGTCTTGGCCGTGCGCCGCCTCGGCCGGTTGTCGCACCGGGTCGTGTGGTGGTCGCCGCTGGCGTGCGACCCTAATTACCGGCCGGTCACGAGGGGCATGGCGGCCGTGGTGGGCGATCTCGACGACCTCGTCGGTGTACGCGACCTGCCCTCGGCCGTAGGAGCGGTGGCCCGGTTGGCCGCCGTCCTGGCCGGGCCACGCCGTTCGGTAGGGCGCAGAATGACCGAAGGTCAGCCTGAATTGATGACTGAAGACCCTATTGCCGTTGTACCCGCTCAGGGATCATTGGAGTGACCCGCGGGGGGACCATGCGACGAGGGGTGGGGATGACAGCAAATAGGCCGCTCACACCCGCCGCACTCGGGGTCGACGACATCGTTGACAGCCACCATCACATTTGGCGTATGGCCGACCTGCCCTGGCTTGCGGGCCCTATGGTGCCTCGTATTTTCGGGCCCTACGAGGGCGTACGGCGCGATTACCTCGTCGACGAGTACGTGGCCGACGTGACTGCCGAAGGTGTCAAGGCGGCCGTTTACGTCCAGCCCAATTGGGCTCTCGAGCGGGTCGTAGAAGAGGTCCGCTATGTGCAGAGCGTCCACGATGCCACTGGTTGGCCACATGCAGTGGTGGGCTCGGCCGATCTTTTCGCCCCCGGCGCAGACAAGATCTTCCGCCAGCAAAAGGCCGCTTCGCCCCTCATGCGCGGTACGCGGCTCCAGTTGCACTGGCACGAGGACGAGCGCTTCCGTTACGCGTCGGGCCCGGCCCGTATGCACGACCCGGTTTTCCGGGACAACATCGGCGCTCTGGCCGACCTGGGCTGGCTCTTCGAGCTCCAGGTGTTCCCGGGCCAGATGGCCGACGCCGCTCGCCTGGTCCAGGACTTCCCCGAGACGACCTTCGTGCTCGTCCATGCCGGGATGCTCGAAAGCGCCGCACAACATGACCTTTTGCCGTGGCGGGCCGGCCTCGAGCTGCTGGCGCCCTTGCCCAACGTGATGGTCAAGCTCTCGGGCATAGGGACGTTCGTGCACCGGGTGGACGAGGAGCTGGTCCGGCTCGTGACCACTACGGCCGTGGGCCTGTTCGGTTCCGAGCGTTGCATGTTCGGCAGCAATTTCCCCATCGAGAGCATCTGGAGCGACTTCCACACCTTCATGCAGACCTGGCTGCGGGTCGCCGCCGATCTGGCCCCCAAGGCCAGAAGGGACGTGCTCGGCCGTACGGCCCGTCGCGTCTATTCATTGGCGGAGCCAGACGATGTCCGATAACGGCACTGGCGCCCCTCCTGTCCTGCTCGACGCCGAGCACGTCTCCAAGCGTTTCCCGGGCGTGCAGGCCCTGCGCGACGTCGACTTCACCCTCGAGCGGGGCGAGGTCCACGCCCTCGTGGGCCAGAACGGGGCGGGGAAATCGACATTGGTCAAATGCATTTCGGGCGTCCATCCGCCCGATGGCGGCCGCATCCTCCTCGACGGGCGGGAGATGACCACCTACACGCCCAAGCACGCCTACGACCTTGGGATCGCCGTGGTCCACCAGCGGCCTCAGCTCCTGCCCTGGCTGTCGGTGACCGAGAACGTAATGCTCGGGAAACTGCCGGCCCGCAAGGGCGTGATGATCGACCGCCGCAAGGCCAACGAGATCACCCGGGACCTGCTGGCCCGTTTCCGCCTGAACATCGACCCCGAGATCCCGGTCGCTTACCTCTCGGCCCCCGACCGCCAACAAGTGGCCATAGCCAAGGCCCTTTACCGCAACGCCAAGCTCCTCATACTCGACGAGCCCACCGCCGCCCTCGACGCCCAGCGCAGCGCCCAATTGTTCGCCCTGGTCGAGGACCTGGCCCAACAGGGAGTGGGCATCATCTACGTTTCGCACCACCTAGAGGAGGTCTTCCGTCTGGCCCACCGAGTGACGGTGCTGCGCGACGGCGAGCTTGTGTCCACCCAGCCGGCCCGCGAGCTGTCCCAGGACGAGGTCGTGACCCTTATGGCAGGGCACCGCATCACTGAATCGGTGGTCGGGGAGAGCGCCGCCGTGAGCGAAGAAGCGGTGCCGGCGCTCGAGTTCAGCCACGTGGAGACGACGCTGCTGCACGACGTCGATTTTGGGGTGCGCCAGGGCGAGGTTGTCGGTGTGGTCGGCCTGATCGGCGCCGGCGGCCATGACCTGGCCCAGGTGCTGTTCGGGCTTGACCGGCCCACCAGCGGGCGCGTGGCGCTCCAGGGGCGGACCTACCAACCCCAGGGCCCCAAACAAGCGATAGCCCAGGGGATCTTTCTCGTCCCCGAGGACCCGGCCCGCGACGGTCTCGTCCCCGTCCTTTCCGTCGCCCAAAACGTGACCCTCGTCAGCCTGAAAGCGGTCACCCGGCGGGGCCTGCTGTCGCTTCGGCGCGAACGCGAGGTGGCGGAGCACTACGTGGACGAGCTGAGCATTGCTACGGCGTCTGTCAATACCGCCGTGCGCAACCTGAGCGGTGGTAACCAGCAAAAAGTGTTGCTGGCCAAGGCTCTCACCTCCAAGGCAGAGGTGCTCGTGCTGGAGGAGCCCACCCAGGGGGTCGACGTCCACGCCAAGGCCGAAATCCATCGAATAGTCCGTGACCTGGCCAGCCAGGGAAAGGCAGTTATGGTTGTCTCAACTGATATCCGTGACCTTCTTCAGTTCGTGGACCGGATGGTCGCCCTCCGGGCCGGCCGTGTCGTCGCCGACGTGCCCGCCCGCTCTACCAGCTACGCCCAGATCCTCGACCTGACCGTGGGGTCGGTGGCGGTGCCGAGCGCATGAGCACGGGGACTGAGGGCATGAAGAGCGTCGCCACCGACGGCCTGGTCGGGGCTACTACGGCCGGGCCGGCCTTGACCGGTGGCGCGCCCGATGGCAAGGGGCGCCAAGGCGCGGCGCGGTCGAGGAACGTAGACGTCTTCATGCTGTGGCCGATCGCGGTCATGGTGCTGATCATTATCGCCACCGCGTTCACTTCGTCGCGCTTTCTCAGCGTCTTCAATTTCGAGAACATCCTGAGCCAGGCGGCCCCTCTTGGCATCGTCACCATGGGCCAGTGCATCCTGCTCATTTCCGGGGGCCTGGACCTGTCGGTTGGTTACAACATCTCTTTCGCCAGCATCATCACCGGGCTGCTCCTCGAGCACAACGCCCCCCTCGGGGTGGCGGTGCTGGCCGGTATCTTCGCGGCCACGGCCGTCGGCTTCGTCAATGGCGTGCTGGCGGCCCAGGGCCGGGCCCACCCTTTCATCATCACGCTCGGGATGTCCATCTTCCTGTTCGGCCTGGACACCCAGCTCACCGGGGGCGCGCCGGTGAACAACATGAAGGGCCTTTACAGCGCGTTCGGGGGCTACATGCCCGGAGGCTTCCCGTTCTTCGGGCTGCCCTCGGTCACGTGGCCCTTCTTGATCGTGGTGTTGCTCACTTACGGCTTCTTGCGCTGGGCGCCGTTGGGCCGGCGGGCCTACGCCATCGGGGGCAACGAGGCGGCCGCCTACCTGTCCGGGATCCCGGTAAAGCGCACGAAGATCTACCTCTACACCCTGATGGGCGCCCTGGTCGGCATCACCGGCATGGTCCTGTCGGGCCAGATCAACGAGGCTTCGTTCAACCTGGCCCAAAACTTCGAGCTGCAGTCGATCGCCTGCGCCGTGATAGGCGGGACAGCCTTGTTCGGCGGCCGCGGCGGTGCCTTCCGCTCCCTACAGGGCGTCGCTTTGTGGGGCCTGGTGCAGAACTCCATCCTGTTCATCGGTTTCTCCAGCAACTACCAGCAAATGTCCCTCGGCGTCATCATCATCATCGCGGTCATGGTGACCCGGGTGCAGCGTTAGAGAAAAGAGGCGATGACAAGGCCTAAAAAAGGGGGGTTCTTCATCAAGCAGCACCTGATCTATCCGTTGCAAAACAAACAGGAAGGTTGAAGTATGAAGTCACGTCTAATTCGTACCATCATCGCCAGCAGCACCATAGTGGCGACGATCGGGCTGGCGCTCACCGGTGCCACGCCGGCCCAGGCCAGCGGCAAGGGGACCATAGCGTTCATCCTGTCCGGCCCGGACCTGTATTACCAGTACGGCCTGAAGGGGGCCCAGGTGGCCGCGGCCAAGCTCGGCTACAGCGTCAAGGCCTACCCCAACCCCAACGGCAGCCCGTCGGTCGAACTGGCCAACGTGAAGGACGCCGTGGCCGAAGGCGTCGTCGCCATCGACGGCTATTCGGTGGGCCTGTCGACCGAGGACGCCACCATCGCCGCCGCCTCCCGGGCGAACATCCCCATCTTCTTGATGTACGGCTATTCGCACCAGTACCTGAACCAGAAGGACGTAGTCGGCTTCGAGCAGGTAAACCTGAGCCCCTATTCCTTCCCCGTGGGCGCCTGGCTGAAGAGCAACGTCAAGGGCCAGATCGCCATCATCACCGGGCAACTGGGCCGCGGTGACGCCGAAGGCTACCGGACCGGGTTCCTCGAGGGCCTCGGCTGCGCCGGCAATGTGACCGCCGGCCTGCCCACGCTGAGCTGCGATGGCGGGAAGATCCAGTACGTGGACACCGAGACCGGCCACTGGCTGCGCCCTGACGCCTACACGGCGGCGCAGGACATCATCGGCAAGTACCCCAACCTCGCGGCGATCTTCGTTGAGAACGAGGACATGGCCGTCGGGGTCCATACGGCGCTGGTTGCCGCCCACAAGGCCACTCAGGTCGTCGAAGTCTCCCAGAACGGAGCTCCCTACGGTCTCGCCGGTATGGCTGCCGGTTGGCTCAAGGCCTCCGACACGTGCTCCCCGGCGCTCGAGGGCATCAATTCTGTCCGTTTGATCGACGCCTATATCAACCACAAGATCTCGGGTGGGAAGCTCTATTACTCCTACTCGGTGTTCGTGACCAAGGCCAACATGAGCCAGGCTGTGGGCTGGACCATCTTCCAGAACCCGGCGGCGGTGGCCAAGTACATGTCGCAACCTCTGCTCACCCCGGTCGCCAACCCCCCCATGTAGGGCGCGGTACCGGCCAACTAGGAGCTAAACCCAAGTAACACCAATGTCCAACTAACACCAATGTCATGGCCGCAGAGGCCCTCGGCGACGGGGGCCTCTGCGTGGCCGAGGACCTGCAGGGCCGGATATGGCCCGGCCCGAAAGAGGAAGTGCCGAGATGCCGATCGTGCGGGTAGAGATGTTCCGTGGCCGGACCACGGTGATGAAAGAGTTCCTGGGCCGGGCCATCGTGGACGCGGTGTCCGAGATCGCCGGGCCGCCGCGGGAAAACGTGCAGGTCGTGTTCTCCGACGTGGGTACCGATGAGTGGGCGATCGGCCCCACCCTGGTATCGAGCCGGCCGCCGGCGCCGGCCCCCGCTTATGCGCCGGCCGTGATGGTCGTCGAGAGCGTGGCGCTGAAAACCGGTGAGAGCAAGGATTACCTGGCCTGGCGGCGCGACGCCGTCCTACCGTTCCTGGCCACCCAGCCTGGTTTCCTGTCCTCGACGCTGTTGAACGTGGGGGAGGACGCCTACGTCGTGGTCGAGAAGTGGACCAGCCCGCAAGCCCGGGAGAAGAGCCTGGCCGATGAGCGCGCCGCCGCTCTCGGGGCCGAAGAGGCCCCGTTCGTCGCGTCCAGGTCTACTGTGTTGACGGGCGGCGTGGTCGACGTTTTCCGCGGCCGGTCCTGAGCCAGACGTGCCTGACCCAGAAGTGGTGATGGCCAGCTCCCTGGCCGAAGCGGTGGCGGCCTTCGGCGACGGTTCCGGTGTCACGGTCATCGGTGGGGGCACGGTGGTGACGCCGCTACTGACCCACGGTGCCTTATGGCCCAAGGCCGTCCTCATGCTGCAGGGCGCCGGCCTCGCTGGCATCACGGACAGCATGGTGGACGGCACCGTAGGCGGGGGCACGCTCGAGATCGGCGCCGCCGCCACCCTGGCCGCCGTGGCCGACGTGGCGCCCGAGCCGTTGGCGTCGGCAGCGCGCATCCCGGACTACGAGATCCGGGGCCAGGCCACGCTTGGCGGCAACCTAATGATCGGGGGCGACCTGCAGACCGCCCTGGTGGCGATGGGGGCACGTGTACGGTCGGCCGGCGCCGGCGGCGAGCGCGTCGACCCCGTGGCCGAGTTCATCGCCGCCCCCTCTGGCCGCCTCGTCCTGTCCGTTGAGGTGCCCCGGCCCCGGGCCGGCGTCTTCGTCCAGCAGCGCCGCCGCCATTCGCACACCCATCCGGTGCTCACTGTGGCCGTGGCCCGGCGGGCCGACGGGGGCGTCCACGTGGCGGTGGGCTCCCTGGCCGAACGAGCGCCCGCCGTGGCCTGCCCCTCCGTCGAGCACGCCCTGGCCGGTGGTGCCGGGCCGAGAGAGGCGGCCGCCAAGGTGGTCGACGACGTCTTGCCCGAAGATGACCCGTTGGCGTCGGCCTGGTACCGGCGGCGGGTCCTGCCCGTGCTGGTGGCCCGGGCGCTGGAACAGTTGGAGCCGGCCGGAGGTGGGCACATGAACTCGCCGGAGGTGGGCACATGAACGTGGCGGAGGTGGGCAGGTGAACTTGATCGTCAACGGCAGGGTGCACACGACGGCCGCCGGGCCCCTCATGACGTTGTTGTACGTGCTGCGGGAGGAGCTCGGCCTGACGGGGGCCAAGGCCGGCTGCCAGCACGGCAGCTGCGGGGCGTGCACGGTGCTGGTCGACGGTGAGCCCCGGCGCTCGTGCTTGGCCCTGGTCGGGACGTTGGACGGTGCCTCCATCACGACCGTCGAGGCGCTGGGCGAGCCCTCGCACCTTTCCGACGTGCAGGTGGCTTTCAACGAGCACTACGCGGCCCAGTGCGGGTTCTGCACCCCGGGCATGTTGCTGGCCGCCACCGCCCTGATCAAGCGCAAGGGCGGGCCAGTCGAGCGCGACGAGGTGGTCGAGGCCCTGGGCGGCCACTACTGCCGCTGCACCGGTTACGTGAAGATCCTCGACGCCGTGGTGGCCGCCTCTCGGGGCGAGCGGCTGGGGCATATGGCGCCGCTCACCCTCGAGGTCCGGCCGGTAGAGCCATGAAAGCGGTGGAGCCATGAAAGCGGTCGGGGCCAACATCCCTCGGTATGACGGCGTGGCCCACGTCACCGCTGCCTCCCGTTTCATCGACGACGTCAGGCTCCCGCGGATGCTCTGGGCCAAGGCGTTGCGCTCCCCGGTGGCGTCGGCCCGCATCCTGCGCCTGAGCACGGCCGGGGCCGAGGCCATGCCCGGTGTCCACGCCGTGATCACCCATGCCGACGTGCCCAAAAACGTCGTCGGCCACCAGGAGGTGTGGGGCATCGCGGCCGACGAGCCCCTATTGGCCGAGCACGAGGTGCGCTATGTCGGCCAGATCATCGCCGTGGTCGCGGCCGAGACCGAGGCGCAGGCCCTGGCCGCCGTCCAGGCCATCGAGGTCGCCTTCGAGGAGCGCCCTTCCTTCCTCGACGTGCGCCGGGCCTGGGCCTCTGGGGAGCCTCAGGTGGCCCCGGACGGCAACGTCTACTTCTACTACCCGGACCAGCCGCAGCGTCAGATCCGCAAGGGCGACGTGGCCGGCGCCTTTGCCCGGGCGGACGTGATCGTCGAGGGGTCCTACCGCCCCGCCGCCATCGAACAGGCGCCGGCCGAGCCGGCCTCGGCCATATCAGTGGTGGGCCACGACGGCCGGGTGACGATCTATTCGACCAGCCAGGCCCTGTACTACTCGATGGAGATCACCGGCCGGCACCTGTGCCTGCCCACGGGACGCCTGAAGTTCGTCGGTGGCACCGTGGGGGGCGGCTTCGGCGGCAAGCTCGACACCGTCACCGAACCCGTCACCGCCGTGCTGGCCATGAAGGCCCGCCGCCCGGTCAAGTGGCGCTGGACGCGCGAGGAAGAAATGTTGTGCTCGTCGACCCGGGCCGCCTGGCACATCGAGATCGCCGACGCCGTGACCCGGGACGGCTGGATCCTGGGCCGGCGGACGCTGACCCTGCACGACGCCGGGGCGTACATGCGCACGTCGGCCTATGCCTGCTCCAAGCACACGTTCCACCTGGCCGGCGCGTATTCGATACCCGCCTGCGCCTTCAACACCTTCGTGGTCAAGACCAACCGCGTCCCCAGCGCGGCGATGCGGGGCTTCGGGGTCACCTCGGCCTCGTTCGCTATCGAGACCCACATGAACCGGGTGGCCGAGGTGATCGGCATGAGCCCGTGGGAGCTCCGCCTGAAAAACGCCAACCGTGTCGCCGACACGTCCCCGTCCCGGGTGGCCTACGCCAACCCGTC
>CAYZVQ010000122.1:4741-13142 GCA_964481925.1 uncultured Acidimicrobiaceae bacterium | reverse complement strand
TTCCCGCCCCCGACGACCAGCAGATCTCGCTCTTCGGCCATAGCGCAAACCATAGAGGGCGCCAACCGCAGCCCGCGAGGCCCCGGAACTTCGCACTTCCCCGAACGAAATTGACGGTGGCCCACACGGGCTACGGCACTGCCGATCCTAGTGCGGCACCGGTCGCCGGAACCGGGCCGCCGGGGGCGAAAAACGGAGCCGGTGCCGGGGCTAGCGCAGGAGCGCGTCTACGTTGGCCTCGCCGGTCCGGTAGCGCCTGACCAGCTCTTCCTGCAAGCGGTCCTGTATGTCGTGGAGCGCCCGGCGGTCGGCCGAGACGTCGCGCTCGAGGTCGGAGAGGGCTTCTAGCCGCTCCCCCAGTTCTTTGGTGGACAGGGCCGGTAGGGACCCGAGCTGGTCTGACGGCAGAAGCTGCTCGACCCGGGCCGCCAGCTGTAGCAGCATGCCCTGAGCCGGCGCGAAAAACGTGGGCAGGCGTCCGGCGCCTGCTCCCCGGCTGTGCTCAGAAAGTATCTGGGGCAGCAGCTCGACCAGGTCTTCGGGGCTGGGGTCGGCCAAGCCCAGGTGGCGCCGCTCGGATTCGGCCAGGATGAGGTCGACCCGGGCTTGGGCCAGCCGCCGCAGGTACGACAGCTCCGTCTCCAGCTCGGCGCAAGCGTCACGCTTGGCCCGTAGGCCGCTGAGGGACAGACGATCGAGCCCCACGAGGTAGTCGGGGCTCAGAGCATCGGTGAGATCGAACTCAGCCATCGATTGAGGGTACCGCAGCTCAGCCCCCCGACACAGGAGGCATCAGCGCCAGCTCGTCGCCACCGCGCAGGACGTAGCCGGGCGGGGCAGGCGAACGGTTGACCCAAATGGAACAGCTGGGGAGCACCCTTTTCAGCTGGTCACCGTGGGTGGACGCCAGTCCGGCCAGCAGCTGCGCGACCGTTGCGCCGGCGGCCGGGAGGACGGTCCGGGCCGTCCCGGACGCTTCCCGGGCGGCGGCGAAGAAAAGCACGGCAACGGCTTCGCTTTCGTCTATTTCCCCGTCCAGGGGGCCGCGGTCGCCTGTCCCCGGGCTCTGGGCGGCGTCTGGCGCAGCGTCGGTCCCCACGGGTCGAAGTTACCCGCGCCGGAGTCTGCGAAGATGGCCGAGTGGGTCGTCTCCTCGTTGTCCGCCATGCTCAATCCGTCTGGAATGCCGCCGGCCGCTGGCAGGGCTGGTCCGATGCCCCCCTGTCCGAGGTGGGAGCGGAGCAGGCGAGGCAAGCGGGCCGGGCCCTGGCCGGGACGTCGCCCGGGGCGATGGCCAGTTCCGACCTCGCCCGTGCCCGGTCCACCCTCGCGCTGATAGCCGACGAGCTCGGTTACGCCGGGCCGCTGACCGTCGACGCCGATCTACGTGAGCAGGACCTCGGAGAGTGGAACGGGCTGACCAACGACGAGATCGCCGCCGTCTGGCCGGCCGAGCTCGACGCCCGGCGTGCCGGACGGCTGGAGGACGTGCCCGGCGGAGAGGACGCGGCAGTGTTCGCGGGCCGGTGCCTCCGGGCGCTGGCGCGCACCGCCGCCGGTGGCGCGGACGAGACGGTGGTCGTCGCCCACGGGGGCGTGATCATCGCCCTGGAGAAAGCGCTTGGCGTCTGGAGGGACGGCAACCGTCACCCTCACCTGGGAGGATGGTGGGTAGAGAGCAAGGGTGTGGGCGCGGATCTCGAGTTGGTGGCCTTGCGCAAGGTCGACCTCCTGGCATCTCAGCCCGAAACCGTCACCGGCCCCGCCTAGTCTGTCGCCCCAATGATGAAGGTCGAGGTGGTCCGGAGCCGGAAGCGCCGCAAGACGGTGCAAGCCCGCCAGGTTGGTGACGTTCTGCGAGTCAGCGTGCCCGCCACGCTCACCCGTTCCGAAGAGGAGATGTGGGTCAGTGAGATGTTGCGCCGGGTGGAGTTGCGCCAGTCCCGGGGCGAGATCGACCTGAATGAGAGGGCGCGGGCGCTCTCGGCCAAATTTGCGTTGGCGTCCCCCAAGGAGATCCGTTGGGTGGACAACCAGCGCTTCCGTTGGGGGAGCTGCACGCCGGGCGACGGGACGATCCGCATCTCGTCGAGGTTGGCCAAAGAGCCGTCCTGGGTGCTCGACTACGTTATCGTGCACGAACTGGCCCATCTCCACGTGAGAGGCCACGGCAAAGCCTTCTGGGACCTGGTCGACCGGTACCCCCTTATGGAGCGGGCCAGGGGTTTTCTTATCGCCCGGGGCGTCGAAGACCCTGACGACGACGCCGGTGCCGACGACGTCGGTGCCGACGCCGCCGGTACCGGCACGCTCGGAGGCGTATGAGAGGACGTCCTCCGGCCCCCACCAACTGGGACGTGTCAGCGCGTCGCAGCCTGGTGACCGAAGGTCTGCTGGTCCCTGCCGGTCGTCGTGGCGCCGGCGCGTCGCGGTCGGGCGAGGCGGGCAAAGCTCGGGAAGTCGTGGTCAAAGCCGGTCCGTTGTTCCCGGGCGAGAGGTCGGTCGTGACGGCGCTGGTACATCAAGCCGAGCGCGGTCGCGTCCTCAGCGCCGACGCCGCCGGTGCCCTGGCCGGAGCGGCCGAGCTGGCCCGGGGACGCCGGCTGCCCCTCGTGCTGTCCCTGGCCTCTTCTGGTTCGGACTTGGGCGAGGGCGCCGCCGCGCTCGACGGATGGGGCCGGGTGGCGCACGCCTTGGTTGTCTGTTCAGGCGTCGTGCCCGTCGTGGTCATCGTCGACGGGCCCCTGCTTTCAGGGCCGTCGCTGTTGCTCGGCCTGGCCGATGCCGTGGTGATGACCTCCCGTGCGCTGTCATACGTTTCTGGTCCCGCGGCGGTGGCTGAGCTGACCGGCGTACCGGTGCAGCCGGCACAGTTGGGGGGCGCGTCGGTCCACGCCGCCCGGTCCGGCCTGGCCACCCTGCTAGCCCGCGATCCCACCGCCGCCCTTGACCTCGTCAGCCATCTCCTCGGTTTCCTGCCCGCTCACTGCGACGAGCTCCCGCCCTACCTGGCGTCCGAGGACCCGGCGTCCCGGCCCGCTCCTGAGCTGCGCAAGGTGGTCCCGACGACCGCCACCGGGAGCTACGACGTCCGCAAAGTCATCGCCGCCGTGGCCGACGACGGCGAGGTCCTCGAGCTGCGACCGGCGTGGGCGCCTCAGCTGGTGACGGCCCTGGTGCGCATCGCCGGCCAGGCGGTCGGCGTGCTGGCCAACCAGCCCCAGGCCATGGCCGGCACCCTTGACATCGCCGCCTCGCAAAAGGGGGCTCGCTTTGTCGGTTTCTGCGACGCGTTCAACCTCGGCCTGCTGACGATGGTGGACACGCCTGGCTTCATGCCCGGCCGTGACCTCGAATGGCGAGGGATGATCCGCCATGGGGCCGAGCTGGTGTTCGCCTATGCGGAGGCCACCGTGCCGCGGGTCTGCCTGGTGCTGCGCAAGGCCTTCGGAGGCGCCTACATAGTCATGGACTCCAAAGCCATGGGCAACGACCTGTGCCTCGCCTGGCCCAGTGCCGAGTTGGCGGTCATGGGCGCCGAAGGGGCGGTGCGCATCGTCCACCGCCGGGCGGACGAGGAGGCACGGGCCGGCCTGGTCGAGGAGTACCGGGAGAGGTTCCTCAACCCGTACGTGGCGGCCGAGCGCGGCTTTGTGGACATGGTCATCGACCCGGCCGAGACTCGCCACACGGTAGCTCGCTGCTTCGAGGCCCTCGCCACCAAGCGCGAACGCCTCGTGCCCCGCAAGCACGGCAACAGCCCTCTCTGACCCGGCGGGCCGGCGGCGCAGGGCCGGCTCCACGCGCGCCCGGTCTTCGGGTCAGGTGGGTCGCGCTCCGCCGTGCTCGTCACCGGCCGCGGGGGCGTGGGCCGGGTGCAGGACCAGCCACCGGTACCGCGACGACGTCCGGGGACGTGGGGCCGAACTGACCGACGGCACCGTGCCGCTGGCCGTCAGCCACCCGCGGCGCCGGAAAAAGACCATCAGGCCTATGACTGTCAACACCTGCAGGCCGATGCCGGCGCCGATGAAGACGGGAAGGCTGCCGAGACGCGCCACCATCCACCCGAAGTTCTGGCCGAAGAAACCGGTCAGGAAGCTGAGAGGCAAGAAGATGGTGGCGATGATCGTCAGTTGTTTCATGACGACGTTGAGCCGGTTGGAGACCGTCGACAGATGAGTGTCAAGAGCACCGCTCATCAGGTCCCGGTAGCTGTCGACCAGGTCGCTGACCCTGATGAGGTGGTCGTAGACGTCACGGAAGTAGCGCTCGTTATCGGGCGTCATCCCGGGGATGGCGTCGCCGGCCACCAATGTGGCGAACACGTCGCGCTCGGGGGTGACCACCTTGCGCAGGGCGATGAGGGAGCGTTTCATGTCGAACAACTGCCCGAGCTGAGCTTCTGTGGGGGCCTTGAGGATTGCGTCCTCCAGCTCGTCGATCTGGTCGTCAAAGGCGGCCAGGACGGGGAAGTAGCCATCGACCAACATGTCCACCACTCGGTAAAGGACCATGACATGGCTGGTTTGCGGGGAGAGGCCCAGCTGCATGCGCCGGGCCACATCGGCCATGCCCGGGCACGGGTGCTGGTGCACGGTCACCAGGAAATTGGGGGCGCAAAAACAGTGCACCTCGACGAGGTGGCCCGACGGGGCGGGGCCATAGACGACGAGGAGGGCGTAATCCTCGTAGGAGTCGAGCTTGGGCCGCTGCCCGAAATGCTCGGCGTCCTCCAGGGCCAGGGGGTGAAAGTGGAAGGTGTCCCGCAGCAGACGGTACTCGGGGGTGTCCTCGTCCCCGCTGCAGAGGTTGAGCCAGAACGGCACCGACGAACTGAGCAGCCGCTCGACCTCGTCGGGGCTGACGTCGAGCTGCTTGCCGTCCATTGTCACGAGGTGGCCGTCCATCTTGGTCGTCGATGCCATCTCAGTCTTTTCTCGTCAGGGGAACGGCTCCGTAGGTTCGTCAAGCGGGCGGCGTAGGACCCAGTATCCCACTTGCGTTACAGGGTCACGAGTGCCCTGACGTTCCTGCACGAGACGATCGCCGGCCACCAGGCCGCGCCTGGCGGTGACGTAAAACCCTTGTCAGGGCCACCGTCCTTGGTGGGGGCGGGGAGGACCGAACTCCCGGCGCGGAGATCAAAAGTCTGCCGGTCTACCACTGACCTACGCCCCCCTGCGGCGGGGGCCGTCCCGTGTTACGTCATTGTGAACTATCGGCCAACGCCCCTTTCGCCCTTGACACCCGAGCTAGGCTCGGCTTCGATCTTATATCTGATATCTAATGTCCTTGAAGGGGGGGAGCCTTGACTGATGGCGCCGATCGGGGCCGCGAGGAGGTGGACCTTCTGCTTTCCGGGGGTTGGCTCCTCACCATGAACGAGCGGCGGGAGGTGTACCGAAACGGGGCCGTTGCCATCCGCGGCACCAAGATCGTGGGCGTCGGCCAGCGGGCAGACCTGGTGGCTCGGTACCATGCCGGCCGAGTGATCGACACCTCACGCATGGTGGTAACGCCGGGGCTTGTCAATGGGCACCGGCACCTGCTGTGCTGCCCCAAGGGTGCGTTGCCGGAGGGAAGGCAGACCCTGCAGGCACTACGGGACTTCACGTACCCCTGCTTCGCTGCTCTCACCGAGGAGCACATGCACGCCTACGCCCTGCACGCCACGGCGGAAATGATCCGCTTCGGGACGACGACGTTCGAAGAGCCGGGCTGTAACCACTTAGAGGCTGTGCTCGAAGCCCTCGCCACTTCGGGCATCCGGTGCCGGGTCGGCCCCTGGACTTGGGACCAGGAAGGGCCCTCGGGCCGCGCCGACCTGCCCGATTGGCTGGTCATGAGTGCTGAGGCCGCCCTCCAGCGCCTCGAGTGGGGGATCGAGACGGTCCGGAAGTTCGACCACCCCCTGATCCGCGACGCGGTGACGATCGAGGGAGTCGGGACCTGCTCCGACAAGCTGACTGTGGGGTCGGCCAAGCTGGCCGAAGAGGCTGGTTCCCTGGCTGTACTCCACAAAGCCACGAGCGAGCGGGAAGTAGCCCTGGAGCTCGAGGTGTTCGGCGAGCGCCCCGTACAACATATGGCATCGATCGGGGCGCTCAACCCGTGGGTGCTGCTCAACCACATGACGTCGTTAGCCGACTTCGAGGTGGGCTTGGTGGCTGACGCCGGCGCTCGTATATCGCAGAACCCGAGCTCCGCACTGAAGTTCGCCAAAGGGACCACCCAGACGGGCAAATGGCCCGAGCTGCTCGCCGCCGGCGTGCCGATCGCCCTGGGCACGGACGCCGAGAACGTCTCCAACCATCAGGACATCTGTCGGTCTATGCAGCTGGCCGCCCTCCTCCCTCGGGACGCGCGGCGGGACCCCAACGCCGTCACGGCCGAACAGGCGGTAGAAATGGCGACTATCAGCGGGGCGACGGCGCTGCGTTGGGACGACGTGACGGGGGCCATCGAAGTGGGCAAGGAGGCGGATATCACCTGCTTCGATACCGAAGACTTCGACTGGCGCCCCCTCCACAACCCTGTAGCCAACCTCGTCTATGGCTCCACCGGGCACTCCGTGCACACGGTGCTGGTGGCGGGGGAGGTCCTGCTCGATGCCAAGCGGCTGACCCGGGTGAACGAGGCGGAGGTGCGCGAAGTCGTCGAGCGCATCGACCGTGAAGTCCTGGCTACGGTCGGCGTGGAGCCCGGTCCGAAGTGGCCGTTACTGTGAGGCCGCGTGCCGACCAGCCCGCGGCCGAGCGCGTGCTGTACCAACGGGGGGCAGTTATGAGCGCGACCGGCCCGGAGGACCAGGGCGCGCGACAACCGAGCACCTCATCGCCCCAGAGCTACGGCAGCTCCGCGCATATCAGCCTACGCGGCGTGTCCAAGAGGTTTGGCGGTGTCGTTGCCCTGCGGGGCGTCGACGTCGCCATCGCCAAGCATGAGAAGGTCGCCATCCTGGGGCCGAGCGGGTGCGGCAAGTCGACTCTCCTGCACATCGTGGCTGGGTTGCTCGACGCCGATGCGGGGTCGGTTGACGTCGCCGGTGCCGTCACCGCCAAGGACCGCCTGGCCCGGTGCGCCATGATGCCCCAGCGCGACTTGCTCATGCCGTGGCGGACCGCTCTCGACAACGCCTGCATCGCCCTGGAGAACCGGGGGGTGAGCCGGCACGAGGCCCGCGAACGGACGCGCCCGCTGTTCGGGCGCTTCGGCTTGGGCAAGTTCGAGCACCTCCGTCCGGCTCAGCTCTCCGGAGGTATGCGCCAGCGGGTCAGCTTCGTGCGGACGTTGATGGCGGAAAAGGACATCTTGTTATTGGACGAGCCGTTCGGCGCGCTCGATTCGATTACCCGGGCGGAGATGCAGGAGTGGTTGCTGCGCGCTATGCAGGACGTGCCGCGGACCGTGGTCCTTGTCACCCACGACGTCGAGGAGGCCCTGCTCCTGGCGGACAGGGTTATAGTCCTGTCCGCCCACCCGGGCCGCGTGGTCAGCGTGCTCGACGCCCGCATGGACGAGAGCGCCTCGCGCCGGGAGATCGTTACCTCCCCCGGGTTCGTGAAGCTGAGGGAGCAGGCTCTGGAGGCCCTGGAGTGACCGCCACCGACCTTGTTACCGGGCCCGGGCCGGGCGGGGGCAACCCCGGTCCTTTCCTAAGCGGTTTCGACGACGTAGTGGAGGCGCGCCGTGCCTCCGGCTTACGTCGCCTGGTTTCGAACTACGGGGCGGCGGCGGCGCTTTTCGCTTTCTCGCTCGTGGCCTGGCAGGTCATCGTGACCCTTGCCGGGCTCCCCGAGTACCTGGTGCCGGTGCCGACCGAGGTGGCAAGCTCGCTGGGCAGCGACTGGAGCACCATCTTGGCCCCCGCCACCCTGACCACCCTACGGGAAGTCGCCATCGGCTTTGCTCTTGCCACTTCCGCGGGCATTGGCATCGCCGTGGTGCTGCACATCTTCGGGCCTCTGCGCCGGGCCGTGTACCCTCTGCTCATAGCCTCGCAGACGATCCCTGTGATCGTGCTGGCACCCATCCTGGTGGTGCTGTTCGGCTTCGGGTTGCTGCCCAAGTTGATCATCGTGGGCTTGATCTGCTTCTTCCCGATCGTTGTCAACGGGCTCGACGGTCTTCGCTCCGTGGACGGCGAGTACATCCGCATGATGCGGACGCTGGACGCCGGGCGATGGGCGATCTTCCGGCGCGTGGAATTTCCTGCTGCCCTGCCCCTTATCTTCTCCGGTATGCGAGTGGCGGCCACCTTTGCGTCCATCGGGGCGGTTTTCGGCGAGTGGGCGGGGTCCAACGCCGGCTTGGGCTACGTGATGCTGGAGGCGGAGCCGAACCTGCAGACGGCGCGGATGTTCTCCGCCATCATCATCCTGACCGTGATCTCCACACT
>CAYZVQ010000122.1:1481-4641 GCA_964481925.1 uncultured Acidimicrobiaceae bacterium | reverse complement strand
CCGAACCCGGACCACGTCTCGCTCTATTACGCGCAGGACAAGGGCTATTTCACCAAGGCAGGCCTCTCGGTCTCATTGGAGGTCCCGTCTGACGTAGCCGACCCCATAAAGCTTGTCGGTCTCAACAAAGTGGACCTTGCCGTCTCCTACGAGTCCGAGATGTTCTACGGCCAACAGGAGGGCCTGCCCGTTACGGCGGTTTCGACCATCGTGCCGGTGCCGCTCAACTCGCTCATCGTTTCGCCCAAGTTGCACGTCACCAAGCTCTCCCAGATGGACGGGAAGACGGTGGGTATCACCGGTATCCCAAGTGATGGGGCCATGTACGAGATGCTGCTGCGCACCACGCACTTGACCACCAAGCAGGTCCCCTCGGTGAACGTCGGCGAAAACCTGGTGCCGTCGATCCTTTCCGGGCGGGTCGATGCCATCGTCGGTGGTTACCGCAACGTGGAAGCGATCCAGATCGCGCAGGAGATGGGCCAGAAGCCGACCGTCTTCCCGGCGTCGGAGCTGGGAGTGCCGAGCTATGCCGAGCTTGTCCTGGTGGCCAACCGCAACCGTCTCAAGACCGACCCTGCATATGGCGCCGCCATCAAGAAGTTCCTGAGCGCTCTCAGCGCCGCCACCACGGCCGCCATCGCCGACCCCGGCGGCACCACCACGATCATGGAGCACGCCAGCCAGTACACGACGAAGTTCCTCAAGGTGAGCGTTCCCTACACATTGTCGTTGATCAAACCCGCCCCCGGCCAGAAGGTCGGTTGCATGAGCGAGATGGCGTGGCAGAGCTTCGGTAACTGGATGAAGAGCCAGACCCTCATCACCATAACGCCCGTTGCCTCGGTACTCACCACGGACGCCTACCTGCCCTATTCCTGCTGAGCGAGACGGCTCTCCGCCGGGATAGTATTTTATGTACGATGTTCGATATCGAAGGGAAGCGACGATGAACTTAACAGGTGACCAGCGCGAGCAAGCCGGCAGGGTGTTGGCCGCTGTCGACGTGGAGCGTGCTGTGGACCTGGTCCGCCAGGTATGCCGGATCCCGAGCGTGCTCGGCGAAGAAGGCGACCTGGCGGGGTTCTTGTCCTCGGTGATGGAGGACGCCGGGTTCGAGGCCGTGAAGCTCGAACCCGTCCTGCCCGATCGGTCCAACGCCACGGGGGAGATCAGCTTCGGTCCGGGCCGCCGGGTGGTGCTCACCGGCCACCTGGACACCAAGCCGGTCTCGCACGGGTGGCAGAAGAGCTCCCCGTTTTCCGGCGACCTTATCGACGGGGCCGTCTACGGGCACGGCGTCATGGATATGAAGGCCGCCCTGGCGTGCCAGATCGTGGCCATGCAAGCAGTGAGGGCCGCGGGCCAGCCCCTGGTAGGGACGCTGGCCATGGCGGCCGTATGCGACCATATGGGCGAGCAGTCCGGCTCCATCGCCTATTTCGCCGAACACGACGCCGACCTGTGCGTCCTGGGCGAACTAACGGACAACGAGATCTGTCTTGGTCATAGGGGCCGCTACTATTTCGACGTCACGACGCGCGGCACCTCCGCCCATACATGCCACAAACATCAGGCCGTCAACGCCAATGTGCTCGCCGCTCAAGCCCTGCTGGCGCTTGACGCCTCGTGCTACAAACCCGAGCTCGACCCGGACACGCTGCGGCTGTTCGGGCCCGAGACTTTCGTGGTGCCGGGCCGGGTATACGGAGGTTTGGCACCAGGCGGGCCGTCCATGATCCCCGATGAATGCATCATCAGGGTGGACTGCCGTCCTCAACCGGGGGTGGGGACCGACGAGATCCGGGCTGAGATAGACCGCTGCCTGGCCGAGGCCCGCCGCCGGGACGGGCGCTTCCGGGCTGACGTCGAACTGGCCGATGTGAAAAAGGGCTACCTAGCCAGCCCGCGATCGGAAGTCGTCTCGCTGATGGTGGACGCCGTTCGCCTGGTGCGGGGCGGTGAGCCGGCCTTGGTCACCGAAGACTGGTTGGGCGACACCGCCAGCTTCGGGGATAGGGTGCCGACGGTGATCTTCGGCCCCGGGGGCCCCCCGGTCTACTGTGCCGACGAGCACCTTTCGGTGGAGGACATCGCAGAGGCGACCAGGGTGTACGCCGCGTTTTCGGCCCTGGCGCTGAGCCCGAAGGAGGACGGAGAGTGAGACAAAGCCCCCGGGTCGTACTGGCCAAGCCGGGACTGGACGGCCATGACCGCGGCATCAAGGTGGTGGCAATGGCATTGCGGGAGGCCGGAGCCGATGTCACCTACCTCGGGTTGCGGTGCACACCTGGTGACATCGCCCTGGCCGCGGTCGACCACGAGGCTGACGTCGTGGGCATCTCGGTGCTCTCAGGGGCGCACATCGCCCTGACCGAGCAACTCCTGGCCGCCATGGACCTGGCTGGCTGCCGCGCCACGGTGGTGGTGGGGGGGACCGTCCCTCGTGGCGATGCCGAGCTGCTCAAAGCCATGGGTGTCGCCGATGTGTTGGCCGTGGGAGCCCCGCTGGCCGAAGTGGTGGCGCGGGTCCTGAGCATCGCATCGGAGCCGGCCACACTCCCATGAGCGAACCCCTCGCCTCCGAACAGGCGATGGCCAACCTTGTCGCTACCCGCACGGATTCCGCGATCGACGTCCGGCCCCTTTACACAGCCCAAGACGTGGCGGGGGGGCCGGCGGCGCTGGAGGAGAGGCTCGGTACTCCCGGCCAGCCGCCGTTCACCCGGGGGCCATACCCGTCCATGTACCGGGGGCAGCTGTGGACCATGCGCCAGTTCGCCGGTTACGGCTCCTCGGAAGATACCAATGAGCGGTTCAAGTTCCTCCTGCGCCAAGGTCAGACCGCGCTTTCGGTGGCTTTCGACCTGCCCACGCAGCTCGGCTACGACTCCGACCACGAGCTGGCCCGGCCCGAGATCGGCCGGGTCGGGGTGGCCATTGACTGCGCCGGCGACGTGGAAAAGCTCTTCGCCGGCCTACCACTCGACCAAGTCTCGGTGAACTTCACCATCAACGCCACCGCCCCCATCATCCTGGCGATGTACCTGGTGGCCGCGGAGCGGCAGGGCGTCGCCTACGAAAACCTGGCGGGGACGCTGCAGAACGACATTCTGAAGGAGTTCCTGGCCCGAAAGCTCTTTGTTTACCCGCCCGTGCC
>CAYZVQ010000122.1:0-1381 GCA_964481925.1 uncultured Acidimicrobiaceae bacterium | reverse complement strand
ACGACATTCTGAAGGAGTTCCTGGCCCGAAAGCTCTTTGTTTACCCGCCCGTGCCCTCGATGCGGCTGGCGGCCGACGTCGTCGAGTACGCGTCGGTCAAGCTGCCCCGTTTCAACCCCATCTCCATCACCGGCTACCACGCCCGGGAGGCGGGGTGCGATGCCGTGCAGGAACTGGGCCTCACGATGGCTGACGCCATCGCCTACGCCGAGGAGCTCGTTGCCCGGGGCCTTGACTTCGACAGCTTCGCCCCGCGGCTCTCGTTTCATTTCGCCACCACACTGGATTTGTTCGAGGAGGTGGCCAAGCTGCGGGCGGCGCGCCGGCTGTGGCACTCGATCGCCACGGGCCAGTTCGGGGCCAAGAACCCGGCTTCGGCTCGGCTTCGTTTTTTCTCGGGGAACTCCGGCGCCACGCTCACCGCCCAGCAGCCCTACAACAACATCGTGCGCTCGACCATCCAGTGCCTCGGTGCGGTCCTCGGTGGTGCCCAGTCGGTGCACGTCATGGGGTACGACGAGGCGTACGAGCTGCCCACCGAGGAGGCCGTCACCCTCTCCCTGCGCACCCAGCAGATCATCGCCCTGGAAAGCGGCGTGGCTCGCACCGCCGACCCACTGGCTGGTTCCTATTACGTCGAGTGGCTGACCGACGAGGTGGAGCGCCAGGCGCGCCGGGTCATGGACGACGTCGAGGAGGCGGGTGGAGCTGTAGCAGCCCTAGGCGCCGGCATCCCCCAACGGTGGGTGGCGACATCGGCCTACCGGACCGAGAAAGAAATATCGGCCGGACACCGGCTCAGGGTGGGAGTGAACGTTTACACCGAGGACGGCGAGGGCGAGGAGCTACGGCTGTTCCACCTCGACCCGCTCATCGGCGAGCGGCAGGTCAAGCACCTCCAACAGCACCGGGCCGAGCGGGACGGTCATCTGGTTGGCGAGACCCTCGAGGTACTGGCGCAGGACGTGGCCCGAGGCGCCAACGTTATGCCGGCGTTGATCGAGGCGTCACGGGCGGGCGCCACCTTGGGCGAGATGGCGGGCGTGTTCCGCCGGGAGTTCGGCGAGTTCAAAGAGCCGGGGCTGTGGTGAGCGGAGCACTGGCCGGCCTCACCGTCATCGACTTGACCCGTTTTGTGGCCGGCTCCTACGCCACCGGCATCCTCGGGGCCCTCGGGGCTGAGGTGCTTAAGATCGAGGCGCCGGAGGGGGACCCCTATCGCCGCCAGGGCACCGAGTGGGTCAACGACGAGTCGGTGCTCTTCATGTCGCTCAACGCCGGCAAGCGCAGCGTGGCGCTGGACTTCCGGGTACCGGCCGGGCGTGTGCTCCTCGAGCGCCTCTTGGAGCGGGCCGATTTCTTCGTCGAGAACGCCCGTCCC
>CAYZVQ010000121.1:0-13254 GCA_964481925.1 uncultured Acidimicrobiaceae bacterium | reverse complement strand
GCAGTTCCGGGTCGCTGAAGGCCCGGTAGGCCTCGTCCAGGACGATGAGGCAGTCCTCTGGCACCTGGGCCATGAAATCGGCCAGCTCCGCCGGGTCGCAAGCGGCCCCGGTGGGGTTGTGGGGCGAGGGCAGCCACACGACCGAGGCGCCCACACATGCTTTGGCCATGGCCTCGAGGTCGTGACCGCCGTCGGCGAGCAACGGGACGCGGCGTAAGGAGGCACCCGAGAGCAGAGAGGCGGTGGCGTCGATCTGATAGCAGGGCTCGCCCACCACAGCCACACGGCCCGGTCCAAGCAGCAGGTTTGCCACCAGGTAACAGAGCTCGTCGCTCCCGTTGGTCATTATGAGCTGCTCGGGCCCGGACCCCACATAGCGGGCCAAAGCGTCGAGGGCAAGGCCCTGTTCGGGGTAGCGGTTGACCGTCGCCAGCGCCTCCGCGACGGCAGCCCGCACCTCGGGCGACGGGCCCAGAGGCGCCTCGTTGGACGAGAGCTTCCCGGCCGCGGGCCCCGGGCTCGGACGGCCCGGCCGGTAGGCGGGAACATCTCTCACCCTCTCGGTGGCGCGCTCGGTTACTCCTGCCATGGCCGGACCACCACCTTGCCGGCTGACGGCGACCGACTGAGGGACGCCAGGCGTTCGGCGGCTTCTTCGAGCAACACCGCCTCGCTCACGAGCGGCCGGTACCGGTCGGGAGCCGCGGCCAGGACCTCGAGCGCCTTTCCGAGCTCATCGTCGAACCCGATGGAGCCGGCGATGGTGAGCGTCCGTTCCGCCAGCCGGGCCGGCACCAGGGGGACCGTCTCCTCGGAGAGGGCGACGACCAGGACGGTACCGGCATTGGCGGCGCAGGCGCAGGCGTCGGTCAGTGACCCCGGGTAACCGGCGGCGTCGACCACCAGGCCGAAGCCACGATGGGCACTGTCCCCGCCGCCTCCGGGCCCCCTCGTCGCCGAAGGGTGCTCGGGGCCCGGGAGCGCCCCCAGGGCAAGGCCCAGCCGACGGCGGTCGGCGACCGGTTCGGATATTGACACGGCCAGGCCAGTCCAGCGCCGCACCAGCTCCAGGTGGACGAGAGCGCCGATAGGGCCGTAGCCGAGAACAAGGGCGTCCTCGGGGCGACGGCTGAGCCGGGAGACGGCGTGCATGGCCACGGCCAGCGGCTCGGCCAGCACGGCGATGGCCGGCTCGAGGTGGGTCGGGCAGGTCACGAGGCTGGTCACCGGGACCACCGTGTGGCGGGCGAAGCCGCCCGGCCGGGCCTCGCCCAGCCAGGACATGTGGTGGCAAAGCGAGGGGGCGGCGGCGCAACCGGGGCACTCGCCGCACGGCAGGCGCGAATCCACCACGACCGTGGTGCCGTGGGGGACCTCGCCTCCCGGGCACTCCTCGACGACACCCACCACCTCGTGGCCCAGAGTGGCCGGCCAGTACGTCACCCACGCACCGGTCCTGAGCACATGGAGGTCCGAGCCGCACACCCCGGCCCAGGCCACCCTCACCAATGCTTCGCCAGGGCCCGGCGGCGCGAGTTCACGCGTGCCGAGGACCATCGTCAACTGCCGGTCGAGCAACAGGGCGTCGGTTTTCACGGGTGCGGTACCCCCTGACCACCCAGACGGGCCGAGGCCCGTCCCGCCGCCTCCACCAGGGCTTTGACCACAGTGGTCACGGACGGTTCGCCACCCAGGAGATAGCTCACCCCAATAGCACCACAGCAGCCACGGTCGTTGAACAACGGAGCAGCCACGCACCGGATCCCGACGGCCGTCTGGCCGTCGTCGACGGCGTAGCCGAGCATGCGCACCTTCTCCAGTTCGCGCTCGAACCCCGACGGGACCGCCAGTTCTGCGCCTAGGGGCTGGTCTGCGCCGTCCACGGCAGTGGCCTCCCCACCCCGGGGACCTTGGGCGCGGAAGGCAAGCTGTGCCTTGCCCACCGCAGTCACAGCCGCCGGCAGTCGGGCGCCGAGCGAACTGGCCAGCTTCAGGCCCAGACCGGGGGGGTCATGCTTGGCGAGGTAGGTAACCTCATCACGGTCGAGCACGGCGAAATGGGACGTTACCCCGAGCGACTCGGTCAGCCACTGGAGTTCCGGGACGACGCTGCGTACGGGGGTCATCGAGCGCAGGTACGCGGCCCCGACTTCGAAACTATGAAGACCAAGCCCGTAAAGGCCCTTTTCGTCGGCAGCACAGAACTCTGTGACCACGAGCGCTCTCAACAGGGTGAGGGCGCTGCTCTTAGGCAGCTTGAGCTGGGTCGCCACCTCCCCCAAGGTCATCGGCTCGTCGCTGCGGCTCAGCAGGTCCAGGATCGAAAGGGCTCGCAGCGCGGCGCGGTTGGCCACCGGTGATCTGTGGGGTACCCCCCTGTTCCCGGGCGAAGTCCCGGCGGTGACCGAGGTCATCGCAGGATGCGGGCGAAGCCGGTATTTTGGGCCGCCTCATCGTGGATCAGGCCGCGCACGTGCTGTTTGAGGACCAGGAACTCGCTCTCCATCTGCTGCGAAAAGTCGCGAGGCCGGGGCAGGTGGACGTCGATGACCTCTCTCACCCGGCCGGGCTTGGTCGACAGCACGCAAATACGGTCGGCCAGGAATATCGCCTCATCGATGTCGTGGGTCACGAAGAGGACCGACAACCGGTCGCGTTCCCAGATGGAGAGCAGCAACTCCTGCATGAGGCTGCGCGTCTGGGCGTCGAGCGCGCCGAAGGGCTCGTCCATGAGCAGGATGCTGGGCCGGAGCGCCAAAGCCCGGGCTATGGCTACGCGCTGTTGCATCCCACCCGAGAGCTGGAACGGGTAGTTGCCGGCGAAGTCGAGCAGCCCCACGACGTCGAGAAAGCGCCGGGCCTCGTCGGCGCGCTGCTTTTTCGGGAGGTGGCGTAGGCCGAACTCGACGTTCTCCTGCGCCGAGAGCCAGGGGTAGAGCGTGTACTGCTGGAAGACCATGCCCCGGTCCTTGCCCGCAGCCAAAAGGGGGGCGCCGTCCAATGTGAGCTCTCCGGCCGTGGCGGGCTCGAGGCCGGCGACGATACGCAGAAGGGTCGACTTGCCACACCCGGAGGCGCCGACGACGGAAACGAACTCGCCGTCCTGCAGCGTCAGGTTGATGTCGTGAAGAGCCTGGACCGTGCCCTTGCGGCTACGGAAAGTCTTCTCCACCCCTTTCAGCACGAGCGTGGCCGCCATGGCTAGCGCGCCGACCGGGACATATAGGGGAATGCTCGGGCGTAGATGGCCTTGAACGAGAAGTCGAAGATAAGGCCCAGCATGCCGATGATGATGATCCCGAGGATGATCTCGGGAGTATTGAGGTAGCGCTCCGCTTGCTGGATCTGGAACCCGAGCCCGTTCGTGGCGCCCACCAGCTCGACCACTACGAGATAGGTCCACCCCCAGCCCATCGAGATGCGCAGGGTGTCGACGATCCCCGGCAGCGCGGACCGGAATATCACTCTCCGGACGACTTTCGCCGGTGACAGGCCGAGAGTGTAGGCCATGTCCACGAACTGGACGGGGACATTTTTGACGTTGTCCATCACCAGGAGGACCTCCTGGAAAAAGATGGCGATAAACAAGATGACCAGTTTTTGCGTGGTCGAGGTACCGAACCATATGAGCGTCAGGGGGATGAAGGCGACGGCCGGCGTGTACCGCATAAAGTCGATCGGAGGCTCAAGAGAGGCTTCGAAGACTTTGTAGGAGCCCATGAGCAGCCCGACCGGTATGGCCACCGCCGAGCTGATGATGAAACCGAGGACGATGCGCAACACGCTGGCGCCGATATCGGGCCACAGGATGCCCGTGTTGGACTCGGTTACGGCTGCCTGCCAGACCTGGGTCGGAGTAGGCAGGAACAGGTTTTGGACGGCCCCGGCATAGCTGAGGCCGGCCCAAAGAGCGAACACCAGACAGAGGGAAATGACCGCCAGTAGCCAATACGTCCGCCTCTGTATGGGCTCGTAAAGCCGGAGACGCCGTCGCGCCAACAGGGGCGCCTTGGGAGCGCTCGCCACCGAGGTGAGCGCTCCCGTGCCCTGGCGTGTCCCCAGGCTCACTTCAGGAAATTGAAGTCGGCTACCGAGCTCAGGGTGACCGGGTGTTTGATCTGGCCCATGGCCTGGAGCGTTTTGCCGATGGCCAGGTACTCGGAGGCGAGCTTGCCCGATGAGACGAGCGACTCATTGTTGGCGACGGAGTACAGGATCACTCCGGACAGCGTCGAAGCCAACGACGCCGGAGTGGCGCCGATGCCCTTGGCCATGATGGCCACCGCCTGAGCCCTGTGGGTGCCGAAGTAGGTAATGGCGTCGCTCCAGGCCTCGACCAGCTCGCGGGCCTGCGTGGCATGACCGGCCAACCAGCCCTTGTTGGCAACGAGGAAGTCACTTATCAGGCCGGGAGCCTGCGCGCTGGAGAAGAACACGTGCACGTCCGTGGCGGCGGGGCTGCTCGTGGCCTCGCTGATATAGGGCTGGTAGGTGACAACGACCTTGTTTTTGCCGGCGATGAGAAGCGTCCCCGCATCGGCGGCGGGCACGTTGACCGACTTAACGGAGTTGAAAGGCATGTGGTGCTGGAGGAGGTAGAAGTGCAGCAACAGGTCGCTCGTCGTCCCGTACTCGTACGCGACGGTCTGCCCCTTCAGTTGTGCGGCCGTGGAGATCGACTTGACGGACATGATGGCGTCCGCCCCGTTCGAGTCGTCCTCGAGCATCAGAGGGACGGCGGGATCCCCCTGGTTGGCGAACTGGATGGTCCGGCCCGTGTCGATGTTGGATACATCTGTCTTGCCCGCGACGAGGGCGGCGTTGCGATCGGCGTCTTCTTCGAAGTTGACTATGTTGACCTTCAGGCCGAACTTCGTGAAGTAGCCCTCTTGCTGGGCGATGTACCAGGGTGCATAGCCGATCCAGGGCTCTGTGCCCATTGAGACCGAGCTAAGGGCGGAAGCGCCGGCTCCCGGCGTAGCGAGGAGCCCAACGGTAAGTGTTGCCGTGAGTGCTGTTCCCAGCGTCGAGGCTGCCAGTCTGCGCAGCTTGGTCCTCGGGGTCATGGACGCTCCTATCTACCAGGTGGGTTCTGTGCACATATGTGTACAGCGTGCCTAGTTCTGCAAGGATGCATCTTCTCCCGACCGCGGACCGATGTCAAGGCGCGGGCCCAGCACTTAACGAGCCCGTAACCTGGGGGGCCATGACGAGCAGGCCAGGAAAGCAACTTGCGACGGCGCTCATAGTCGCTCCCGCTGCGATGTGGGCGGCCACTACGCTGGCACAGACGACGCCGCCTCTCCGCTTGGTCGACGGCGCACTGGCGGCGGCCCCGGCCCTCAAGGCCACGTTCGTGGACGACGACAACTGGGGGACCGGCTATGTGGCCGAGTACCAGGTCACCAACGTCGGGACGCAAGCCGTAGCCGGGTGGCAGCTGAGTTTCTCGTTGCCCGCGGGCAGCACGTTGGTCAGCTCCTGGGACGGGGTGGCCGCCGTTTCCGATGACAAGGTATCGGTGACCAACGCGTCGTGGGACGGGAGGTTGAGCCCGGGAGCTGTGGCCGACTTCGGGTTCCAGGTCGACTACTCGAAAGGCTCGGGGCGACCGCAGCATTGCGCGGTGGACGGTGGCTCTTGCGCCGGACCACCAGCGGCTCTCAAGGAGCCTGTCCCGACCAGCGTCCCGGCCCCGGCTCAGGGCAAGCCGCCCACAACGACGAGCCCACCATCGGAGTGGCCGGGCTCGGGCGGTTTTGCCCCCTACGTGGACATGACCCTGCAACCACAGGACCTGGTCGCCCTCTCCTCTGCCAGTGGGACGAAGACTTTCACGCTGGCGTTTGTGGTCTCCAGCGGGGACTGTTCCCCGGCATGGGGTGGTGTGACACCTGTCGGCTCGCCCTCCGACTACATCAAGAGAGCAATCACCGTCTTCCGCCGGGCCGGTCATGCGGTGATCATTTCGTTCGGTGGTGAAGCGGGCACGGAACTGGCCGAGTCCTGTTCATCTGTGACAACCCTGGAGACGGCGTACCAAGAGGTGGTCGACACCTATGGCGTCTACGACCTCGATTTCGACATAGAAGGCGCCGCCGAGAGCGACACCGCGTCGATCGCCATGCGCTCTGGCGCCTTGGCTCTCCTGCAGCGGGACGAAGCCTCGCTCGGCCACCAGGTGGAGGTGTCCCTGACGTTGCCCGTACTGCCCAGCGGGTTCCCCGACGCCGAAATGGCAGTTGTGAGGTCAGCCGTGGCGGCGGGTGCACATGTGTCCATCTTCAACGCCATGACCATGGACTACGGCGGCGCCGTGGCCAGCCCGGTCCAAATGGGCGCGTACGCCATCGACGCCGCCCGGGCCGTGCACCACCAGTTGGCCTCGGTTTTCCCCGGCTCGAGCAGCGCTCAATTGTGGGGGATGGTGGGGATAACACCGATGATCGGGCAAAACGATGTGACCGACGAGGTGTTCACCCTTTCGGACGCCGTCCAGGTGGCCGCGTTTGCCGCGCAAGAAGGCATTGGCCGGCTCTCGATGTGGTCAGTCACTAGGGACCAGCAATGCGTTCAGGGCATAGTTGACTACGACAGCAATATCTGCTCGGGCGTGCTCCAGAGCAGCTGGGCTTTTTCCCAGGTCCTCCAGACAGGCTGAGGCGAGCCCGGGATAATCGTTCGTCGGTGCCAATGCTAATCGTTTGCCGGTTCCCCCGGGAGCGTGAACAGTGGTTGCCAGGGCGACCCGAACGGGTCCGCGGCTTCCTCGCCCGGTGACGATCCCTCGTTGTACCACTTCGCCTCGTAGGGCAGCCCCTGGTAAAGCAACCGCTGTCCAGCCTCGTAGGGCGTCAACGGGGACCAGGCGGGGTAAGTACCCACCGGCAAGACCGGCAGTTTAGGGGCCCGGTCGGTGGGCAGCACGGGCCCGAGAAGTTCCCACGGGCTTTCCGACGAGGACGGCCAGGTCTGCGCCGGGTCCTCACCGGCGTTGTACCACTTGGCCTCATAGATGTACCCGTTGCGTACGACCTTGTAGGCGTCTTGGTACTCCGCAGTCGGGGACCACAGGGGGTAGAGCGCGTTCGCCGGATTATTATCGGGCGCCGGCACAACTATCCCGGCCGGCCCGACCGTCGCAGTGGCGACGCCGCTTAGACGGGAGAAGGTGTCCGAAAAGGCCAGCGACTGCTCTGACGTCCCGCTGCACGTGTCAGATAGGACTCCGCTCTCACCGAAGGCCTGGCCGCACTCGCTGTCACGGTTCAACGACCACATCGATATGCGGGCGATGCCGTCATCGCCGACGAAGCGGACCAAACCTTGGGCGTCGGCCACGGTGAACACCTCACCGGGGACGTCGTTCTGTCCGATCATCACGGTGATACCCATGCGTTGCCAAACCTGACGGGCGGAAAGCTCGACCCCGTAGCGCGCCAGCTGCGCCTGCAACTGCTTGTGGGTGGCGCCGGCCGCTCGCTCGACCAGGTCCAGCGTCGTTTGGCCGCCCCTAGGCGCTGAGGTGAAGTCCATGGCCATTATGTTTATGCCGGCCACGTCAACTCGTTCTCTGAGCATGTCACCGATCACCGAGAGGGCGTAGGGCTGAAGACCGTCCGGCTCCACGGGCAGGGTGAGCCAAACGCGCAAAGGCCGGTGATGACGGTCGGCAGAAGCTTGAACCGCGGCTATGGCGACGGCGCGCCGCTCGGCCGCCCCGGGGTCCGACAGGGCCGCTCCTTCCACATCGAAATCGATCGTCCCCAGGTTGTAGTAGGAGATCACGGACTGGTAGGCCCGCTCTAGTGCGGGCACGCTCGTGCAGGCAACGGCCAGGTCCGTGTTGTCTCGGCCGCCGAACGAGACGATGGCGCCGACGCCTTCCTGGCCGAGCTCGGCCACCCGCGGACCTAGGGCCAGAGCCTGGTCAGCCTGGCCGAGGCCGTAGGTCCCGCCCCAGCTGGGCGTACATGTCGCACCTGGTTGAGAGACGACGAAACCGAGTACGACCTGGCGGGCCGGGTCGAGCGACCTGTCCTGGAAGGAGTACGAGGGCGCGAGCGTGGCATCGACGTAGGGGGCAAACCAGCTGGCGGGCTTAGACGCATAAGCCGCAGCTACTGCTGAGGGCACCTCCTCGGCTCCTCCGTAGACAACTGCCGCAATCACGGCCGCGGCGGCGGTCGTGCGCACCAGTGACAGCCTCCGCCGCCTTCCGTCCGTTTCCGCACCGGCGGCCAGCGCCGGCGCCGCCGGGGTACGGGACTGGGCCAGGACAGTAATAGGCGCGGGCGCCGCATGGCCCTCCGCAGGAAGACCGGTCGGCTCCGGGCGGCCGAAGAGGTAACCCTGGCCGAGAGAAACCCCGAGCTTGCGCAAAAGATGCCATTGCTCTTCTGTTTCTACGCCCGTGGCCACGACCGAACATCCACATTGGTTGGCCACTTTTACCAGGTTGGCCAACTGGGCCTGGCGGGCGTCGTCCTCGGCCAGGCTGGCGAGCACGTCGCGGGCCAACTTCAGATAGGCGGGCCGGAGCTCGAAAAGCACTGTGAGCGTCTTGTGCCCGAAACCGGCGTTCTCGACTGTGATCAGGGCCTCGGGCGGGAGGAGGCTGCGCAGCTCTCGCACTTCGGGTACCACATCGCTTGTCGCCGGCTCGGTGAACTCCACCAGCAGGGGACGGGTGAGGCCCGACAGCGCGAACCTGAGCTGGGCGTCACTGTGCAAGAGGCGGGGCGACGCCTTGATCGCCAACCATCCGGTGGGCGGCAGACCGGCCGCCGCCTCGAGGGCAGCCCGGACCATCTTGCCCTCCAGGGTTACCCCCTCGCCTGCAGCAACCGCTTCGGCCAGCCACCTCTCGGCACTTATCCCGTCGTCGAAACGGGTGAGAGCTTCGTGGCCCACTTCCTCGCCGGAGGCAAGGTCCACTACCGGCTGGAAAAGGGTCCGGAACTCACCCGGGCCGGAGGACCGCCGGGAGACCCCAAAGGAAAGGTTGTCTCCGCCGCTCCCGAACAGCAGTCCGGGCGCGTCGGGCGGTGTCCCCAGGTCCAGCACCGACCGCCAGTCGCTCAGTACCGGCGGCAATTGGCGGGCGCGCCGGGACCAGAGCGGCCGGGGTTGAGGCCGGGCCGGCCGGTAGAGGAACGATCTCAGGTGGGTAAATGCATCGACGACGGAGTGGCCCAAACCGATGAAGGCGACGATCGCATAGGACACCAGCAACAAGTTCAACGCCGCGAACGCCATGTTCTCCCAGGCGCGGCGCTGGTAAGACACGACGGCGGTGAAGGCGGCCAAGCCCACCAAAAAGTACGGGGCGACCACAAAAATTAGCGGTGTGACGGTCCGGTTGCGGACCTTCGGCGTGCGTGCGAACACGGGTTTGGAAGCGGTGATGGCCTGCACAAGGGTGGCCGTCGCCCCGGCCAAGTTTATCGGCACCAGCACAAGGTTGAAGCCGTACACCCGGGCGATGTCAAGGATTTTATAACCGCAGTAGCGGAGATCCGAAGCCATGGCCCAGAAATAGGGCAGCGCCACGAGCCCGAGCAAGGGAGTGATGAGCGTGGCATTGAAGGGGAACGCCAGCAGAATGAGCAAACTGATGGAACTCCACGTGATCGACGCCATGTAGTTCCAGCGAAGGAACTTCTCGGCGAAGCGCATCCGCTCACCACGGCGCCGGCAGGCTTTGGCCCGGGCCCACAATTTGGGCACGATCAGCATCCCGCCGGTCGCCCAGCGTTGACGTTGTATGCAGAGCGACCCGAAGTCGGGGGGAGTGGCGCTATAGCTGAGACGCTCGGGGACGTTGAACAACCCCCAGCCTTCGACCCCCATGTCAATTGTCGAGTCGGTGTCCTCGATGGGTGTCCGGTCCTTGATGTAGGTCCGGATCTCCCAGTCACCGAGGTAGGAGTGCTTGGCGATGTCGTCGAGTGCACGCTTGCGGATAACAGCGTTGGCACCCACCCAGAACGTGGCCTCGTAGTACGTCAGGCCCTGGTGGACAAGGTGCTGGAGGTCCGTGGTAGCGCCGGCGACGCGCTCCAACCTGGTTGCCGAGCCAGGAAAGGCGCTATAAGGGGTCTGGGCGATAGCGTCATGGCGGTGCTCCTGCTGCTCCAAGATGTGCACCAGACGTAAGCAGTACTCCGGCAACAGGACGCTGTCGGCGTCCACGGTCAGTACGTAGTCCGGTTCTGGGATACAAAGAGACGCCTCCGCCTCGTTCGCGGTGACGAGAGCCGGGCCGGCAACAGTCTGCACTTCCCGGTAATGCCCACCCATAAGCCCGATGTAGCTGTTGAGGTTCATGGCCTTGTTGGCTTCGTGGGACAGCGAAACGTAGCGCTTGCGCTCGAAGCTCGACAGCTCGGCTCGGAAGGTCCTGGCTAGGCGGAGATACAGCTGGCGAGCGCGCGCGCTCTGCAGGGACGAACCCTCGTCGACAGCCTGGTGCAAGGCGCCCGCCACGGTGGCCAGGTCACGAGCCAGCCTTCGTACCACGTGGTTGGCCACGAACGCATCCGAGTGGTCGACCAGGTCCTGGCCCGAAGCCAGGTTCTCCAGCCATGCGGTGGCGGCGTCGTACTCTGAGGCCAACCCGGCGATGGCCGCCGGCCCCAAGGGCGCCTCGCGTTCGTTGCCGGCGTCGAAGCTCTCCAACGCCTCGCGGAAGCGGTTGGCGGGCCAGGAGAGAAGCTCCTCTATCTCGCCGGGTAGTGCTCTCGCCGCATCGAGTAGTTCCCGAGAACGGTGGTCGCGGGGCACGATCGGGTCGTCGATGAGAAGCACGACCCTCAGGTCGGCGTACTCTTGAAGGGCGACGGAGAGCAATGTATTGCGCACAACCCGCGCGTCCTCCCGGTAAGAAGGGATGAGCGCCGTCAGGCGAGGAGACGCACTGGAGAAGAAATCGTCGATCACGGCGCGCATCGCCCGATGATGGCTTTTGGCCCGGTAGAAAAACCCGAGACGGGATAGCAGGTATGCCAGGCTGGAAGTTGAGAGCAGCGTCACGACGAGCAGGTAGACGACCGCCTCGGCGCGCGCCACAGGTCGTCCCTGCAGGGGGTTGAACAGGTCCTGGAACATCCAGGTGATGAAATAGGCCGCCCAGGCGAGGACGGTGAAAACTATGAAGAGGCGGGCCAAGCCGATGCGGCGGTCGCTGATCGGTGGGGAAACCACGGGCAGTGGTTGTGTTCGCCGGTCATGCCCCCACTGGGGGCGTCGGCCCCGGCGCCCGCCATTTCGGCGGCCCGATGGGGTCGGCGCTGGGCGAGCAACCTCGTTCCCGTGCCGTTTACCTGCTCGAAAGCCACGCCCATGGTCAGAGTGGAGCGTCGTATCTCCTCCACCTTCTACAACTTGGCTCATGCCTGCCCAGGCCCTTTCCTCGGCGGTGCGCACCAGACCCTATGGTGGCTTGCGGGAAAAGGCGGACAGGAAGCCGGGCCGGTCCACTTTGAGTGGCGAAGTGACGACGTCGCGTGCCACTTGCCCGTCGTCAGCATGCCGAGCACGCCCTCTTGTCGGCAGGCGGCGGCCCTTTATAGGACGGCGATCGGGTTGACGGGCGAACCGGTCCCGCCGGGGACGATCAGGGGAGCGACCACCAGGAGGAACTCGAAGGAGCCGACTTCCGCGCAGGCCCCGCTCAAAGCCTCGAGATCGAGGTTGTCGAGCAGGCACATGCCCAGGGCGTTTATGGCCAGCACATGGACCGGCGCGCCGACGCCCTCGACCGGGCTCGGCCGGGCGTCGCTGTCGCCGTCCCCTCCCAGGAGAGCCACCTGGCGGTGGGCCAACCACTCCATGGCCGTGACCTCCAAGCCGACCCCGGACCGGTCTGGGTCCCAGGGGCCCAGAGCGCGACGACGGGCCATCTGACCGCTGCGCAAGAGCACGGCGTCACCCCGACGCACCTCCACCCCCAAAGACGCGGCGATGTTATCCAGGTCGCTCGGGCCAAGTGCGGCAGGGGGCTCCACCCACTCCACCCCTCGAGCGAGCGCGGCGTCTAGGAGGACGCCTCTGGCCACCACGCCCTTCGCCAATCGGGAGATAGGAGCGAACGACGAACCCGTCGAAACCACGACTTCGCCGGCCGGTTTGCCATTGTAGAGCAGGCCCTTGTAGGCAATGTGGGCAAGCGCGTCCATGTGGCTGGCCGACTTGCCGTGGAAATCGACCCCGATGAAGTCAGTATAATAGGTCGGTTCGTCGGACCGTTTATCCCCCATATGCGTCATGTAGTGCAAAGCCGGATGGCCGTTGTCGGGGCCGGCCAAAGTGTCGAGCGGGCGACCGAGCGTTACTCGCCGGCCAGTTTTTACGAGTTTGACCGCCTCCACGACATCGGCATCGCCGAGGAAGTTCAGGGCCCCCAGCTCATCGTCATTTCCCCAACGGCCCCAGTTTTTCAGCTTCTCGAAGAGACTGTCGAACTCCTCAAAGGTGATCTTGTAATTATCGCTCGTCATGGCTCGCCTTCTCCCGGTGCAACTTTGACTTCTGGCGGGCGGCGGACGTGGGCAACAAGCGGCGGGAGTGATCGTCGAAATTGGGTAGGTTCGCGGCATAACGGTTGGCAAATAGGGGCGACGAGATGATGTAGTCGGCCGTGGCGCGGTTGCAGGCGACGGCGATGTTCCATACGGCGGCAATGCGCAGGAGCGCCTTCACATCGGGGTCGTGCGGTTGCGGCTCCAGTGGGTCCCAGAAGAAGATAAGCACGTCAACGCCACCTTCGGCGATCCGGGCGCCGAGCTGCTGATCACCGCCTAGCGGCCCGCTAAGCAGCAGGGTGCTCCGCAGCCCTGTGCGTTCCTCGATCATCTTCCCAGTGGTGCCGGTGGCGATGAGGTCGTGAGCTTCAAGGGTGCCGCGGTTGAACTCCACCCAATCCAGCAGGTCAGGCTTTTTGTTGTCGTGGGCCACTAGAGCGACCCGGCGTCGCTGGGGGGGCTCAAGGGGGGCCGAAGAAGGCTTTGGCATGGTCCAAGTATGGAGCACAACCCGCCCCCAGGACGAGGGCTTGGAATTATCGGTCGGGCGCAGCGTCAGATGTCCCGGCCGGGCTGTTCACCAGTCCGAGACGGAGCCGTCCTCCCGGTGCAGGACCTTCATCCCTCCCGGCTGGAACGGGAGCGCCCGAGCGGCGTCCTCGTCCAGGTCGACCCCGAGGCCCGGTGAACCGCCCGAGTACAGGTTGCCTCCTTCGAGGCGCATGTCGGT
>CAYZVQ010000120.1:0-13319 GCA_964481925.1 uncultured Acidimicrobiaceae bacterium | reverse complement strand
GGGGCACTACCTGGTTCCGCGGTCAGGGGCGGGCATGAGACTATGGGTGTATCCACTACGGGAACACCTACCAGGGCCAAGACGATCCGGCCGCGGGGCCGTTTGCGGGCGGCAGGTCGACAGCTCCTGCCTGGGCCGCTACCCCCTCGCCCGCCACCCCCTCGCCTTCGCCCGCCGCCGGCCCGACCCCGCCAGGTGATGGCGCAGAGGACCACGACCGCCCAGCCCCTCCTCGGTGGCCGACGGCACCTAACCGCAACCGGCGTCCTGCGCTCAACACGCAGGCCTGGCGCCAGGCCCGGCGTCCTACGCAGGGCCGGATGCTGGCCGGTGTGGCCGGGGTCCTCAGCGACAGTGTCGGGGTAAGCCCGACAGCGGCCCGGGCGGCATTGGTGGCGCTTTCGTTTTTTGGTGGCAGCGGGATCGTGATCTACGTCGCCGTGTGGCTCCTGGTGCCGCCGGCGGGAAGCGACGAGCCCGTTTTCCGGGGCGCCATGGGCGACCGCCGGACCATCTCGCTAGTAACGGCCGTAGCCAGCGCCCTGGTCGTGGCGCTCGTAGTGGCCAGCGTCTTGAAGACGCCGGCGTTGATAGGGGATGTCTCCCCCGGTGTCGTAGCGCTGGCCGGCCTGGTCGTCGTATGGCGTCATGCCGGCCCGGAAGACAGGCAGGCCGCGGCTCGGCTGGCGAGCCTTCTGAGCGGCGCCGGTCCGGCCGCTGTCCCCACCCGGCGACGGTTGCTGGTGGCCTCCGTGAGGCTGCTCGCCGGCGTCGCCCTGATTGCCGGCGGTACGTCGGCGGTGCTGGCGCCCAAGCATTTGACGGAGGCGGACTTTGCCGCCGCGGCCGGAGCCCTCGGGGTAGTGGCGGGTTTCGCTCTCGTGCTGGCCCCGTGGTGGCTGCGGCTCGGCCGGGACCTCGCCAGCGAGCGTCGGGAGCGAGCCCGGGCCGAGGAACGAGCCGAGATGGCGGCCCACCTCCACGACTCGGTGCTCCAGACCTTGGCGTTGATCCAGCGCTCGGCCGCCGACCCTCAGCAAGTCCAACGGTTGGCCCGCGCTCAGGAGCGCCAGTTGCGGTCGTGGTTGTTCGACTCGACACCGGGCCAACGCGACGGCCTGGGCCCGGCGAGCGTCAGTGGGGCCCTGCTCAGGCTCCAGCAGGAGGTCGAGACGGACCACGGCGTGCGGGTCGAGCTGGTGACGGTGGGCGACGCACCCCTCGACGAGGCATCGAAGGCGCTGCTGGCGGCGGCGCGCGAGGCGGCCGTCAATTCGGCTAAATGGTCCGGGGCGGACGTCGTGTCCATTTATGCCGAGGTCGAACCAGCGGCCCTTTCGGTGTTCGTACGCGACCGGGGCCGGGGCTTCGACCCGGCCGCGGTGGCGCCCGACCGGAAGGGAATATCCGAGTCCATCCACGCTCGTGTCCGTCGCTGCGGGGGGACGTCGTCGGTGCGGAGCTCTCCAGGCCAGGGCACCGAAGTGGCGCTGAAAATGGAAAGGCCCGCCTCCCGATGACCGCCTCCCGATGACCGCCTCCCGATGACCGCCTCCAGATGACCTCCTCCAGCCCTCCGCGGTCGCCGGCGGTGGCCGGCGCGGCCCTGCGGGTCTTCATCGTCGACGACCACCCGCTTTTCCGGGCCGGCGTGCGCCACGAGCTGACCGCCCACGCCGATCGGGTCGAGGTGGTCGGAGAGGCGGGCGACGTACCCTCCGCCGTCGAACAGATTTGCGGTATTTCACCCGACGTGGTGCTGGTGGACGTGCACATGCCAGGAGGGGGAGGGCCTGAGGTCATCAGGCAGGTCGCGGGCCTACGACCGGCTGTCCGTTTCCTCGCCCTGTCCGTCTCGGACTCGGCGGACGACGTCATCGAGGCCATCCGTGCCGGTGCCCGTGGTTATGTCACCAAAACGATCTCGACCGCCGAGCTTGTAGACGCACTGGCCACCGTGGCTGCGGGGGACGCCGTGTTCTCGCCTCGATTGGCCGGGTTCGTCCTCGACGCGTTCGGTGGGGGGCCGGCGCCGTCGACCCTTCACCTAGACCCCGAGCTCGACCAATTGAGCACGAGGGAGCGCGAGGTACTTCGCCTGATCGCCCGCGGTTACGCCTACAAGGAGGTCGCGCGCGAGTTGTTCATATCCGTCAAGACGGTTGAGACCCATGTATCCGCCGTCCTTCGCAAGCTGCAGCTCACCAATAGGTACCAACTGACCCGCTGGGCCATGGAACGCCGCCTCGTCCCGCCGGAGGTCTGAGCGCTAGGCGCTACCTTGGGGCTCGTGAGCCGGTTCATCGTGCTGGAAGGCGGCGAGGGTGTGGGCAAGTCGACCCAGGCCGCCGCGCTCGCCCGGCACCTCGGCGCCGTCCTCACGCGGGAGCCCGGGGGCACGGCGCTGGGCGAGGCGCTGCGGGGCCTCTTGCTTGGCTCCGACCGCCCGGCACCGGTGGCCCGGGCCGAGACGCTGATGATGCTGGCCGCCCGGGCCCAGCATGTGGCCGAGGTGATCGAGCCCGCCCTGGCCCGGGGCCAGGACGTCGTCTGCGACCGTTACTCCGGCTCGACCCTCGCTTACCAGGGGTACGGGCGCGGTCTGGACCTGGGCGAGATCGCCGAACTCGACCGCTGGGCCAGTGGGGGCCGGGCCCCCGACCTAGTCATCCTTCTGGACATGCCTGCTGAGGGGGCACGACAGCGCCGGGCCGGTTCCACGCCCGACCGGATCGAAGGGGAGGGCGACGATTTCCTGGGACGGGCTCAGGCCGGGTTCCGGGAACTGGCGGCGGCTTCGCCCGGCCGATGGAAAGTGGTGGACGCCTCGGGCGAGGTGGGGGAAGTGGCGGCGGCAGTGAGGGCGGCCGTCGGGTGAAAGGGTTCGCCGGTCTGGTGGGCCAAGCGCAGGCAGTGACTGCGCTCAGAGCGGCGGCGGCCAAGCCGGTCCATGCCTACTTGTTCGTGGGCCCCCCGGGCACGGGCAAGATGGAGGCGGCCGTGGCTTTCGCCGCCATGTTGGTCTGTCCAGATGGCGGCGACGACGGTTGCGAGACGTGCCGGCGGGTCTTCGACGGTACGCACCCGGATGTGGTGGTGGTCGAACGGGAGGGCGCCGCGTTGTCCATCGCGCAGGCGCTGCAAGTCACGCGGCTGGCGACCAGGAGCCCTCTGGAGGCCACCCGCACGGTCCTGGTACTGCCGGACATGCACCTCGCCCGTCTCAACTCCCCGGCCTTGCTGAAGACCCTGGAGGAGCCACCGGCTTCGACGGTGTTCCTGCTCCTGGCCGAGTTCGTCCCCCCGGACATGGTGACGATCGCCAGCCGGTGCGCTCGGGTCGATTTCCGGGCGTTGACCGAAGACCAACTGGCGGGTGCCCTGGTGGCCGAGGGTGTGCCGACCGAAAGGGCGGCGTCTGTGGCCGCCCTGGCCGGGGGACGCCTGGACCGGGCGCGACTGCTGGCCGGTGACCCGGAAATGGAGGCCAGGCGGCGGGCATGGGAGGAGGTGCCGGCCCGCCTCGACGGCTCGGGTGCCACCGTCGCCGTCCTGGCCGAGGGGCTCCTAGACCATCTGAAGCGAAGTGCCGGGCCGTTGGCGAGCCGCCAGGAGGCCGAGCGCGCCCGGCTGGTGGAGAACAATGCCGAAAGGATCGGGACCGTCCCGTCCAGACTGGCTCAGAGCGCCCTGCGCGCCGGGACCAGCGAACAGGACGAGCGCCATAAGCGGGAGCAGCGGCGGCAGCGCACCGACGAGCTGCGTTCGGGGCTGGCCGCCCTGGCGCGCGCCTATCGCGACCGAGCCGTTGCCGGTACTCTGCCGGCGCAGCAAGCGGGAGAGGCTGTCCGCCTGATCGACGGCCTTTCCGCCGACCTCGCCTTCAACCTGGGCGAACAATTGGCCGTCCAGGCTCTGCTCGTGCGGCTGGACCGGCTGGGTTGACGGCGGTCTGAGAGAGCCCAGGCCCGAGCCTCGGCCGAGGCTCCCGTCCTTACATGCCCGGGAGGCTCAGGGCATTGGTGGGTACCGCCGGCATCGGGGCATCCCCGAAATCGGTGAACGTTAAAGACCCGCCCGTCCCGCTCGACTTGGCGGCGAGCATGTACGGGGTACCGGTGTCGGCGATGTAAAGCTTGTCACCCGTGGCGTCTTCGAGCACCACGGCTTTACGTCCGTCCCACGTGGAGGTGCCCGGGAGCTTAGTGATCTGGCCTTTGGGGGCCGTTATCGTGCCGAGGAACTTCGTCGAGTCGGCGAGCTGGGCGAAGCTGGCGAAATCCGCGTTAGTGACCGGCGCTTCGATCCACCGGTTGGCCACGAGCTCTGCCGTCGACTGGCTGTGGGTCAATTTGAACCAGCTCTTCTCATCCGCCTTGACGTACACGTTGCCCTTGGCCAGGACCAGTTCCATGACTACGCCCGGCTCTTGAATGCTCCCGCCACCTCTGCCCGGCGACATACTGAGATTGACGGTGACGTCGGTGCCCTGCTGGTCGTCGTGGCCGAGCACGTGAAAACTCCTGGCTTGCACCATGGCGGCTTTGGCGTCGGCCCAGACCTGCGCCGCTGTCTTGCTGTCTTCGGCGGCATTGACGGCTTCCGTGGCATTGACGGGCCCCCGGGTTATGGCGCTCATGGGAAGGGCCAGCAGGGCGATGGCCCCGACGGCGAAATTGCGGCTCAGTGTCCTCATAGGTACTTCGTACCGTACCGTGAAACATCGACTTCTGTCTCACGCAGCCGCTGATCGCTCAACGGCGGTGGCGGTCTATGCGCAAAGTGTTCGTCCCTGCCGCTGTGGCGGGCTCAGCCCGAGGTTGGGCGGGGCCTGCTCAGTCCCCCGGTGCCACTCAGTCCTCCAGGTCGTAGGCAGTCGGGTGCTTCGGCTGGTAGATGCCGATCTCCCCGGCTCCCGGTACCTGTAGGCGGGCCAGCACGCCGAAGCCGAGGTCCTGGGGCGGCGCCGTGAACTCGACGCCCTTGGCGGCGAGCTCGGCCATTGTGGCGGCGATGTCCTCGCACATCAGGTACAGCTCCTGGTGGCCGTTCGGGGGGCCGGCGGCCGGGCCGGTGCCGTCGCCGGTGGGATGGACGCCGAGCTCGGCCGGCGGCAACCTGAAAATGAGCCAGCCGCCATGGGCGTCGACATGAGGCCATTCGAGCACGTCCCGGAAAAAGGCTCGGGCCTCCTCGGCGTCCTGGGCATAGATGATGGCGTGGGTGCCTGTGATCATGACCACATCCTGTCACCCACCTCGGCTGAAGGCGCCTCAGCTAAAGGCGACCGGAAGGTCGCGCAAGCCCAGGAAGCGCAGCACGTCGGCACCGTCCAGTGCCAGGGCCCGACGGGCACGGGCGGGCAGGGGCTCGAGAGGCGTGACGGTGACCCTGCCCCCGGGCAGTCCCCAGGTCGCTACCACCCGGCCTCCGACGAGCGCCACCGGTCGGAAGATCCCATTGACGGTGACCACACTGCCGTGCTCGCCGACGAAGGGCCCCCGGGACGCCCAGCCGTGGAGGAGGGGGTCGAAGGGACCGAGCAGCCGGGGCGCGGGTAACGCCACGGGTATGCCGGCCGTCCCTGCCCCCAGCCCCGGGCCGCCAACCAGGGCCACCAGCCCCGGTCCGACGGGGACGACCTCGTCGCTGATGGCGGCCAACCCCTTGCGGGCGTCGCCCAGTGGGAGCCCCGCCCATTTCGCCAGGTCGGCGGCGCCGGCGGGCGCGTGCCCGGCCAGGTACCGGCGGGCCAACCGGGCCAAGGCCCCGTCGCTGTCCAGGGCCCTCGGCGCCGCCCCGATCCAGCGGGGGACGGAGACAAAGGCCTGGTCGGTACCGGCCAGCGGCCCCCTCACCACGGCCCCTGTGGCGGTGGCGATCACCAGCAGGTGCACCATGACCTGGCCGTCGGTAGGCACCCCCAGGCGCTGCAGGAGGTGGCGGAGCTGCTCCCGGGACTGGGGGCCCGCCTCGGCCAGCGTCTTGATGATCATGTCGACGCCCCGTGCCGACTGGGCGGGAGCCACCCCCAATTGGCGCAGGCGTCTTTCGCTCCCCCGGGCCAGTCGCGGCGCCGTGAGCTGATGGAGCCACCAATAGTCCTCTGTGCGCACGAGATGGAGAGTGCCCCGGTTGAGCCACGAGACAATAAGGGAACGGTCGTAGCTCAACGCACGGTCGACATCGGCGGCCTTGAGCCCCGTCGACCGGCTGCGGACGCTGAGGCGCGCTCCTCGCCCGTCCTGGGCCTGTACGGCGAGAAGCCGCCCGACGACGCCTTCGACGGAAGTGCCGGGCGGCCCGGTGAGCATCTGCGAAGCCAGCCGCGCCGCCACCACCTGCTCGTCGCGGCCGACATCGACCACGGCAGGTCCGCTCGTAGCCGTCCGAGTCAGTACTCCTCCGAGCCCGGGGGCTCGCCCCACAGGAGGGTTCTCCCGACGCTCCCACCGTTGACCGGGGGACCGAGGAGCGGCGTGACGGCGTTGGTCGCCGGGTCGTACCACATGAGCGAGGCGCTCCCCGGCGAGCATGAGAACGCAGTCGTCAGAGCCAATTGGTCGCCGAAGGCGCCCAGGACGTACACGGACTTGTCGGCTGCCGTGCCCGGCACCTTGACCGGCGTCGTCCTATGGCCGCTGACCCTGGCCAGGTAGATGTACCCGCAGGCGCCAAGGTCCTGGGCGTAGTCGCCGCTCGGGAGAGACCAGGCGTCGACGTCACCGTAGTCACCGGAAGCACGCCTGGGGGCCAGGGTCAGAGGCTCGGGAGGCCGACCGTTCGCCGGCACCAGCCACAGCAACGGGACGCTGCTGTTTGGCGGGGTGCACGAGGCCAGAAGGAGGCCGGTGGCCCACCATCTCGCCGGCTGGCACGTGCCCGGCTCTGCCCTCATCGGTAAGTAGCGAAGGGGCTGGCCGGTGTTGGCGACTACCTCGAAACCCCTCGTCGTCCCCAGTACGATCTCGGTCCCGTCGGGCGAGTAGAGGACCCCACCGTTCAGGCGGCCGGCCCGGGGAAAGGCCGTCGGGTACGAGTACGCCGGCGTGCCGTTGAGGTCGAAGCGCCGAACGTGGACGGTACCCGAAGGACCTACCTGGCCGACGGCGATTATCGCCAGACCGTCCGGCTCGGTGAAGCTGACCGACCATGGCTCTGAGCCCGGGATCTTGAACGTGCTCGCCTCCCCGTTTTGGAGCTGGAGGACGGTCACCACTGACGAGGTGGTCGTCTGGGCCTCGAAGAGGGCCCGCTTCCCGTCGCCGGACCAAGCCACCAGGTCACCGTGCTTTGTCGCCAAAGTCGTTATGACGTAACGGCCGCCCTGGGGGTCGACCAGGTAGAGGACCGAATACTTGGCCGGCCCGGAGGTCTGGCTGGGGGCGACCGGCGCCCACTCGCTGAGCAACCACCCCGGCCCTACCTGCGACCAGGGCACCTCCGCAGAGCTGCCCTGACGTCCCGCCGGTAGCGGCATCGCCGCCGAGGCCGAGCCGGGACCGGCGGCGGGGGTGGCGGCGCTGGCCAGGTTTGTCGCGGTCAGTGCCGTCAGCAAGACCGCGGCGATGATAGACGGGCCACTTTTGAGCCAAGTCCGACCGAGTTTCATCCGAGCCCCTTCGCCTTGCCGCCATGTTGGCGGGTAAGGCGGAGCGTAGCCTCGCTTCGTCGCCGGGCCCCGCCGCCTGGCAAACTTTCTGAGCGACGGGACCAGGAGCATTGGGAGGAAAGTGGTGGCCGGGGTTCGAGTGATTGCCGACAGCGCCTGCGACCTTCCCGCCCGCCTGGCCGCGGAGCACGGCATCGGGACCGTCCCCCTAGACGTGCGGTTGGGCGAGTGGGGCCCCGAGGAGATGAGGACGATCGAGCCGGTCGAGTTCTGGCGCCGTTGCGCCATGACAAGCGCTCTGCCCGAAACGTCGGCTCCATCACCCGGCGCCTTCGCCGAAAGCTTCCTGCAGGCCGCCGAGGAGGGGTGCTCGGGAGTCGTTTGCCTGACCCTCTCCTCGGCCCTCTCGGCCACCTACCGTGCTGCCTGCCAGGGTGCCGACGAGGTGCGCGGGCAGGTTGAGGTACGGGTGGTCGACACCCGCACCGTCAGTTTGGGCGAGGCCCTCATCGCCTTGGAGACGGCCAAGGTTGCTGCCGGCCCCACCGACCTTGACGTCGTCGAGGCCGCGGCCCGGGCAGTCGTCCCCGACATCCGCGTGTTCTGTTCCTTCGACACGCTGGACAATGTCCGAAAGGGTGGGCGGATCGGGGCGGCGACTGCGTTGTTGGGCACGTTCTTGTCGATCAAGCCGATTATCCAGATCCGTGATGGTGCCGTCCAGGCCGAGGCGCGACCGCGGACGCGCGTCCGCTCTCTCGAGTACCTCGCCAAGGTGGTGAAGGAGGCCGGCCCGCTGAGATCTCTGGCGGTGGCGCACGCCGCGGCACCGGATCTCGACATGTTCCTCTCCATGCTCAGCGGTACGTTCCCCCCGGACAAAGTCCTCGTCGGTTACCTCGGCCCGGTAATAGGCGCCCACGCCGGGCCGGGGTGCGTGGGAGTTTGCTTCCGGCCCGCCGCCGGCCCGGCCCTGGTCCCCGGTGGCACAATCGGGGGGCTCGGCTAGGGCGGCTATGCCGGGCCCTGCCGGCCTCATGGAGGACCGGACGGCCTGACCACGGCCTCGGGCCGGTCAGAATGGCCGCATGAGGGCCCCAACCCCCGCAGTCGCGGCCGTGGTCCTGGCCGGCGTCGCCCATACGGTCCACGAAGTGGGCCACGACCCGACGGTCACCGCCTACGGGAAAGAGGCCGCCGGTGCTCTCGGGGTGGAGCCGGGACGGGTGTTCAAAACCCTCGTGGCCTCGGTCGACGGGAAGCTCGTCGTGGCCGTGGTCCCCATCACCGGGGAGTTGAGCCTGAAGGCCCTGGCCGCCGCCGTGGGCGCCAAGACGGCCGAGATGGCGGAGGCGGCGACGGCGGAGCGGGCGACGGGCTATGTGGTGGGCGGTATCAGCCCGATCGGCCAGAAGCGCCACTTGCCCACCCTGGTCGACGCAAGCGCGGCCGGATGGGGCACGATCTTTGTCAGCGGCGGTCGCCGGGGTTTGGAGCTGGAGCTCGCCCCGTCGGACCTCGTCCGCCTCACCAACGGCCGGATGGCGTCGATCGGGAAGTCCTGACGACCGGCGTCCTGAACGGTTAGGTGGCCGCTAGCGGTTGGCGGCGTGGTCGATGTGGTCGACCCAGGCGGCGATGGTGGCGATCACCTTCGGGTCGACGTGGCCGGGTTTTTCGTAATCTGCCGGAGTCGGCGGGCCGCTACCGTCGAGGAAGAGGTGATCGGCCTTGGGGAACTGCACGACCGTGACCCCCTGGCGCCCCTTTAGGCCCTTCAGCCACACGTCGAGGTCCTGGGCCACCGTGACCTGGTAATCGCGGTCACCCTGGAGGAACAGTAACGGCCGGGGGACCGACCGTGCCGTGGCCACCTCGTTGTAGCGCAACCCGCTCAGGTAATAGGCGGGCCCGACGCCCCCCATCAGGACCGTGCCCGGCTTGTCCTTCTCGAGCGTGGCGGCGTTGCCGATCTCCGCCGCCTCGGCCTCGATGTCGGGTTCCTCGGCCTGGGCATTGGCGCCGATCGTGCCGGGCAGGGTGGCCAGGTAACGGATCTGGCGCATGAGCGCCTGCGCCAGTGGCTCGCAGGAAGCGGCCAGCATGATGACCCCGGCCACCTCCGGGGCGCGCTGGGCGATCAGTGGTGCGTAGGTGCCGCCCTGGGAGTGACCGAGGACGAAGATGAGGTGGGGGTCGACAAGGGGCTCATGTTTTAGCAGCCCGATGGCCGCCAGCGCGTCGGGCACGTACTCCTCGGTCAGTGTGAAGGTCCGCGGGTTGATGCTCTGCGGGTAGTCGAGGGTGCGCTTGTCGTAACGCACGCTGGCGATGCCCCGGGCCGCCAGCCCGAGGGCAATGTCCAAGAAGGGGTGGTTCGGGCCGATCGTCTCATTTTCGTCGTTCGGGCCCGAGCCGGAGACGAGGACGACCGCCGGGAAGGGGCCTTTACCGGCCGGTAGCGTCAGCGTCCCCTTGAGCGGGGGCGAGCCAACCCCGACGGGGATCTCCCGGACACCCCCAGCGCTGGTCGTCGCCGTCGTCGTCGTAGTGACGGGGGCCGGGGGCGCCACAGTGGGCGGGGAGCTGCCCGATGGCTGAGCATGAAGGTCGCTGATGAGCCCCTTGAGGTCAACTTGGATCCTGACGTCCCATTTCGCCTTCCCGTTTACGGTTACGACGAAAACGAGGGTGCTCGGCGTGCTGGTGGTGATGGAATCGACCCGCAGGTTGTGCAAGCCCACGAAACCGGCGTTCAGCGCCGCCGCCGCCGGTGCCGGGACCAGGGCGAGAAAGGCACTGTCGAAGTGGACGGGTATCTCGGCCGACGGGATGGGAAGGTGCGCAAGCGCCCCGACGAGCCAGCGGGCCTGCTTGCCGGCCCGTGTGCCCGGCAAGCTCACAGACGGTGTTGCCAGCGACGGCCGCACCAAAGCCGCCCAAGCGGTGCCGGCCGTAGCCGTGCCGGTGCCAACGCCGCCGGTGCCAACGCCGACTGTGCACGCGCTGACCAGCGCAAAGGCCGTAAACCAGCCTCTAGTGGTCCGTGGCTCCATAGCGGCCAGAGTAGGCCCGGGGCCTCGCTCAGGCGGCGCTCTCGTTGGCGGGGGCGGTGAGGACCAGCTCGTCGTCGTCGGCGTGGTAGTCGAACAGTTCGGCGTAGCGGCCCCAGTTCACGGCGGTGTTGAGCTGGGTCCGGGCTTCGTCCTCACTGAAGGCCCGCTGGAGCAGGTCGAAGAAGAAGCGCTCGTTGAGGGTGCCGTCCTTTGTCGTCTCCAGCGCACGCACGATGGCGCGCACGAGAGGTGCCCGCTCTCGCGCGGTTGCCGCGAATATCTCCTTGGAGGTGAGGATGTCCGCTTCGACCCACGCCTTGCCCTCAACGGTCAGTTCGATGTCGGCGTCCGCCACTTTGGCGAAGCCGAGCATCTCCGCCGCGTCGACGATAGGCAGCAGGTCGTCGACCTCGAAGGTGAGCAGACGGCCCAGTTCGGGCAGGTCATCGCGGCCGCCGCGGTTGTTCAGGATCTCCAGGAGCCCGGCCAGCCCACCCACGCTGGCGTGCGGGAGGGGAAGGTCGGAGGGCGAAGCCAGGCCCGGTTCGACCACGGGGGCCTGCGGGCCTCCGCTCGACCCGCGCTGCTCTGTCATGATCCCGTAGATCCGGTCGACCAGAGCCTCGAACTCGGCTGAGCGGCGGTCGCGAGGGCGGGCCAGCGTGCAGTCGATCTCGGCTTTGAAGCGGCCCGGGTTGGACGACAGCACGAAGATGCGGTCGGCCATTTGGACCGCCTCCTCGATGTTGTGGGTGACGATCAGGATGGCTTTGGTCGGGAAGTCCTTGCCTCCCCAGAGGTTCAACAGCTCGGAGCGGAGGTTCACCGCCGTGAGCACGTCGAGGGCACTGAACGGCTCGTCCATCAGTAAAGCGTCCGGTTCGACCACCAGGGCACGGGCGAAACCCACCCGCTGGCGCATGCCCCCCGAAAGTTCCTTGGGGTAGGCCTGCTCGAACCCGTCGAGACCGATCAGGTCGATCATTTTGAGCGCCCGAGCCTGTCGTTCTGCCGCCGGGACGCCCTTAGCTTCCAGGCCCACCTCAGTGTTGGCCTGCACGGTGAGCCAAGGCAGTAGGGCGAAGCTCTGGAAGACCATGGCCACGCCCGGGTTGGCCCCGTTTATCGGCGCGCCACGGTAGGTCACCGTCCCCGTCGTCGGGGCGATCAGGCCGGCTATGCAGCGGAGCAGGGTCGACTTCCCGCAACCGGACTTGCCGAGGAGGGCGACGATCTCACCCTCACGCAAGGTGAGGCTCACGTCGTCGAGCACCGGCAGAGGTTGGCCATCCGAAGAGGTGAAGTGTTTGGTCACGCGGGCGACCTCGAGGATCACGTCGCCCGCAGGCCCGCCGCCGGGCTGGGCCCGCAGCTGGCTCATTTATTTCTCACGGCCCACGTCACAAGGAGTACCTCGTTTCGGCCAGGTGGTAAAGCGGGCGCCACAGCAGGCGGTTGACCACCACTACATAAAAGCTCATGACGATGATCCCCGTGAGGACCTCGGGGAAGTCGCCCTTGGTGGTGGCCTGGGCGATGTAGGCCCCGAGGCCGCTGGCGACCAGGTGGTGCCGACCATAAGTGGCGATCTCGGCCACGATCGACGCGTTCCATGCCCCGCCGGCGGCGGTGATACCTCCGGTCACGTAAAAAGGAAAAATGCCGGGGAGCACGAGCTCGCGCCACCTCTGCTTCCACGGGATACGGAACTGCTCCATAAGCTCGCGCAGTTCGGTGGGGATGGCGCTCGCCCCGGCGATGACGTTGAACAAGATGTACCACTGGGCGCCCAGGGCCATGAGGAGGACCCCGCCGTAGTTGAGCGAGATCCCAAGGTCCAAGAAGACGACGATGGCGAAGGGGAAGAGCAGGATGGCCGGGAAGCTGGCCAGGACCTGGACGACGGGCTGCGCGTACCGCGACAGGGTCGCGCTCATCCCGATTTTCACCCCGATCGGGACCCATATGAGAGTCGACACGGCGACCACGACGGCCACTCGCACGAAGGTCAGTAAGCCGAGGCCGAAACAGTGCCCGAACTGCCCGAAACCAGAGGTGTGGTCGAAGTACACCACCCCGCGGTACACCCCCCAAAGCAGGGCGGCCATAACTAAGCCGGCGAACACGACGTCGCCTGACCTCCGCTTGCCCTCAGGGGCGCGCAGTGGGTACTCGGCCAGGCCGAAGGGGCGGGTGACCTGGTCGAGCCTACGGACCACCGGCCTCAACGGCCGGGCGATGTAGCCGGGGACGTTGGACTGGCGCAGGATGTTGAGCACGTAGCTTTTGGGCTGCTCAGCGGCTTCGGACGTCTCGACCCGGAACTTCTCGGAGTAAGCCACCAGCGGGCGCCAGAAAAGTATGTTCACCCCGACGACCAGGACGACCATGACCGCGATCCCGATGCCGACCTCGCCCAGGTCGCCCTTGTCCACCGCCGCCTGCACGTACGAGCCGATCCCCGGCAGCGTGTAGGTCTTGTTGCCTACGCTGATGGCTTCAGAGGCGGCCAGGAAGAACCACCCGCCCCCGAAGCTCATCATCCCGTTCCAGACCAGCCCGATCATCGAGCTGGGCACGTCCAGGCGCCAGAACCGTTCCCATTTGGTCAGGCGGAACATGCGGGCCGCCTCGTCCAGCTCGGTGGGCTG
>CAYZVQ010000119.1:0-13368 GCA_964481925.1 uncultured Acidimicrobiaceae bacterium | reverse complement strand
CGACCGGATGCTCCAGGCCTCCCTCGAAGGGCGCCTCGACGAGGACGTGCTCCGGGTCGTCCGCCTCAACAACGGCGTGTACGGGCAGCGTCAGGGCGGCCGCAACCAGATGGTCAGGATCAAGGCGCCCTATGGGTCCATCACTCCCGAACAGCTGGAGGCCCTGGCGGATATCGCCGATACCTACAGCCGTGGCTGGGGCCACCTGACCACCCGCCAGAACATCCAGTTCCATTTCGTCGACCTGGAGCGGGTGCCCCGGCTCCTGCGGGACCTGGCCCGGGTGGGGCTGACTACACGCGAGGCTTGCGGCGATACCGTTCGCAACATCACCGGGTGCCATCTCGCCGGGGCCTGCCCCTTCGAAGTCCTGGACATCAGCCCCTGGGCCGAGGCGGCCTTCCGTCACTTCCTGCACCACCCGTACGCCCAGCGCCTCCCCCGGAAGTTCAAGATCAACTTCTCGGGCTGCATGACCGACTGCGGCCAGGCGATGTTCAACGACATCGGGGTGGTGGCCGTAGCCCGGCCTTTGCCGGACGGGACCACCGAGGCCGGCTTCAGGGTGTTCATCGCCGGCGGCCTGGGAGCCAACCCGCACCCCGCCAAGGCGCTCGAGGAGTTCACGCCCCGCGAGCAGTTGCTGGCCACCCTCGAGGCCGTGCTGCGGACGTTCGACCACTACGGCAACCGCGACAACAAGCTGCGCGCCCGGCTGAAGTGGCTGGTCGACACGATGGGCATCGACGAGTTGCGCGAGCGGGTGCTGAAGGAGCGCAAGCTTCTGGCGGCGTCCAGTTCCTGGCCCGGGGGCATCCCGGCCGTGGTACGCGAGCTCGGCGATGTCCCGGCGGGCGTGGCCGCGCACGTTTCTCCCACCCCCGTGGGCACCCCGGTGACCCTTCGGCTGGGCCCAGGCGACCCCTATAAGCGTTGGGAGTCGGCCAACGTGGTGATCGGGGTCGCCAAGGGCACGGTTTCCGCCCTGGCCTACGCCCGCCTGGGCGACGTCACCTCGGCCCAGTTCCGGGGACTGGCGGCCGTACAGCGAGACATGGGCGCCACCATCAGGGTCACCAACCGCCAGAACCTGGTTTTCCGGGACCTGACGGCCGACCAGCTGCCTGAGCTCTACCGCCGGCTGGAGACGATCGGCATGGCCGAGCCCGGCGCCGAACTGGCCCGGGACGTGGTCTCCTGCCCGGGAGCCGATACCTGCAACCTCGCCGTCACCCAGAGCCGGGGCCTGGCCGATGAGATCGGCAAAGCCCTGGAAAGCGCCGGCTTGGCTGACGTCGGCGGCGTGCGGGTCAACATCTCGGGTTGCACCAACAGTTGCGGCCAGCACCACACTGCTGACATCGGTTTCCACGGCGTCGAGCGGCGGGCCAACGGACGGCCGGCGCCCGGCTACCAGTTGTTGTTGGGCGGCCACGTCGGCAAGACGGAGATCGAGTTCGGCCAGCGCGCCCTGCGCCTACCGGCCAAGGCGTGCGCCGAGGCGACGGTCCGTATAGTCGGGCGCTTCGCCGACGAGCGCCGGGCGGGGGAGGACTTCAGCGCCTGGCTGGAGCGCTCCGGCGGGGCCAAGGCACTCGCCGCCGACCTGGCTGACCTGGACAATTGGCCGTCGCCGGAGGAGCGCCCGGATTTTTACATAGACTTTGATGAGACTGGTCCGTACGCTGCCGAGGTTGGTATGGGCGAATGCGCGGGGGCATAGCGCAGGCAAGCCAGTCGGAAAGGTAGCACTGTGGCTGTGCTTGACACCCGTAGCACCGATGACCTGACCGACGAGGCCTTGGCGGCTCTGGGAGCGAAGTTCGAGACCGCTTCGGCGGCCGAGATCGTGGCGTGGACGGTGGAGCGCTTTCATCCCCAGATGTGCCTGACCGCCTCCATGACCGATGCCGTGCTCATCGATGTCGCCGTTGCGGTTGAGCCGGCGATCGAGGTCGTCTTCATCGACACCGGCTACCACTTCACCGAGACCATGGAGACGCTCGAGAAGGTCCGCCGGCGCTACGGGCTCAACCTGCGGATCATGACCGTCCCTCACTTCGAGGTGCCCTTGTGGCAGTCGGACCCCGTCAACTGCTGCAGCCCGGCCAAGGTCTTCCAGCTCGAGCGTGCTCTGTTCGGCAAGCTGGCGTGGATGAGCGGCCTGCGCCGCCAGGAGTCCGACACCCGGCGCCAGGCGGCGATCGTGAGCCGGGACAACCGTGGGCTCATCAAGGTCAACCCGCTCGCCACCTGGACCGACCTCGACGTCCAGGGTTACATAGACGACCACGACGTCCCCGTGAACCCGTTGCTAATGAAGGGCTACCCGTCCATAGGCTGCTGGCCCTGCACCCGCCCCGTCAAGCCCGGCGACGACCCCCGGTCCGGCCGTTGGGTGGGCCAGGCCAAGACGGAGTGCGGCCTCCACGACGAGTTCGCGCAGGACCGCCACGACGAGTTCGGCGCCGAGGAACTCGAAGACGCCTGAGCCCGGGGCCGACAACCGACGCTACGGTCCAGGTCCTAATCTGCCGATTAAGCATTGAAGAGCGAGCGGTGCCCCCAGGTACCGAAAGCGCTGGCGCGCCCTCACTGAGCGCGACAGGGGGAACTGCTCGCCTAAGGCTTAGATATGACAGGTTACCGCGCCCCTCGTGGCTTTCGGTTACGCCGTGGTCGGGCGCGCCCGGTGGTCCTGGCCACCGCCGTCCTGCTGGTGGTGGGGCTCCTAGGGGCCGCTACAGCGGCTGGTCCCAGCCCCGCCGGGGCTGTAACCATCCCTGGTTGGACGTCCCCGGTGGCCGCTCCGCCCGGTTCGGCCGCCGTTGTGGTCGCCGTCGTCGCCGTCGAACGCCAGCTCACGAGCCTCGGTGCTTACGGCGATGCTGAGGCCTACCTGACGGTGGCACACGGCGACGCCGACGCCGCCCACCGCGTCTACGTCCGCTCCGTCCGGGAGTGGCGGGCGGCCAAAGCCCAGGTGGTTCGCGCGCTAGCCGCCAAGGCAACCGCCAAGGCCACTGTCAACCTGTACGACGAGGCCCTTTGTGAACTCGGCATCGTCGAGTACACCGGCATCGCCGTCCGTGACAACCTGGACCTGCCCAGCCAGGAGCGCGAGGTCGAGCAAGCTGAGCTCGGTGACGTCGCCGCTACAGATACCGCGGCGGGCCTGCAAAACGCCAAGACCGAACTGGCGAGGAGCATAAGGCGGCTCTACCGCGACCGAATATCGGCGGCGGAGGCCACGGAGGTTGCTGCCCACCACAAGGCCCTCCTCGGCACGGCGATGGCCCAGCTGGCCAGGTCCCAGAGGTTGCTAGGCCTGGCTCGCCAGTGGGTCCTCGTGCCCGGGAAGGCGCCGGCGCGACCCGGCTTGGCCCTGGTCTCGCTTGAAGGCAAGGTGGCGCTCCAGGTCAACGGGGCCAAGTTAGCCGCCCTGGTCGTGGCCATCAGGCCGAGCACCACCACGACCAGCACGGGGACCGCCGTCGCGGCAGGCACGGCTGCCTCCACTGCCAGCACGGCCATGGCGACCACGACTACCACCACAACTACGGCTGCCACCACAACTACGGCTGGCACCACAAGGGCGACCGGCGCGACCGCGGCACCCGCACGGACCTTGGCCGCCGCCCCCGACGTCGTCGCCGCGGCCAGACAGGCAGCTCAGTCGGCGCTGGCCGCCTCGGGCCCAGGCATCCTGGGGACTTCCCTCCTGTCGGCCTCCCAGATCGAGGGCTGGTTCGCGTCGACGGGCGCGCAGGCGAACACGACTGTGCCTATCACCCAGCTAGTTGCCGATTACCTGGAAGCCGGGCGCCTGACGGGGGTCAGGGCGGACCTGGCCTTCGCCCAGTCGGTGGTCGAGACGGGCTACTTCTCGTTCCCTGCCGGCGGCCAGCTCACCGCGAAGAACAACAACTTCGCCGGCATAGGGGCGTGCGACAAGTGCAAACACGGTTGGAGCTTCGCGTCGGCCATGGACGGCGTCGTCGCCCAAGAGGAGCTCTTGAGCCAGTACGCCGGTTTGCCCTGGGACCCCTCCCTGAGCAGCATCGGAGCCGGGGGCGTGGGGGACTGCTGCTCGACCTGGATGTCGCTGGCGGGTGTGTGGGCCACCAACCGGGCGTACGGCTTCGAAATCTTGTCCGTCTACAAGGAGATGCTCGACTGGGCCCTCCTGGGGGAGGAGAAGACGACGGGCCTGGTGCCACCGGGGCCGCCGTCTCTGCTCCCCGCGGGCTAGCCCACCTGCGAGATCCTCGCCAGCACCCAGTCGTAGTCCCCGGACATGATGAGGGCCTTGCAGTAACGGCACGCCCCCGCCAGGTCGACATCGAGAGGAGCCCCGCAATTGGGGCACTTGGATCCCAGGGTGGTCCCGCCGGCCTTGGTCTGCGCCTGGGAAGAGCGCTGGAAGGTCCAGTCCTCCTCCCACTGCTGGACCTGGCGGTCGCCGCGCACCACGCGGCCGGTCTTGTCGTCTACGTCGTAGTCGGTACAAGCGGCGACGATCCGCACCGTGATGGTCTCGAAGCGGCCGTCTGAGTGGGCCGCCACCGGCCAGATGTTGGAGACCGCCAGGTAGTCGAGCATGTTGCGCCGCTGCCCGTTCACGTACCCCTGGATTTGGTCACGCTGCTCCTGCCACAGCCCGTCCGCCATCACCTGGCGGCTCATCTCGGGCTTACGCTCGCTCCAGGCCTCCTGGACCATGAAAAAGACGCGCTGCACTTGCTGGGTGAACTGCTCTAGCTCGAAGCCGGGGTCGTGGGCTTGGATAGCGGCCAGGCCCACGTCGACAGGGCTGGCGGCCTGCATGGCCCGGGCATGGCGCTCGGGGAAAAGCTCGCCGCCGATGCTGTCGGCCGCCGGCCGGGGATCGTTCATCCAATCCTGGCCCCCTCCGCCCGCCGGCACAGCGCCCGCGCCGGCCAGGTGGCCCCCCGCGCCCCGGCCGCGTCCGGCCGGGATGGCGCCGTCACCGGTGCCGCCGCTGCTCGTCCAGCCCCCTCCCGCCGGACCGCCTCCGGCCGTCCATCCCTGGTCCCCGCCGGCGGCCGGCCCGTTGGCCCCGTCCGTCCCACTGCCTGGGCCCGGAGAGCTCTGGCCGCCGGACGGGCCCCATGGCCCTCCACCGCCACGGCCCCAGGGACCGCCACCACCCCATGGGCCACCACCGCCCCCCCACGGCCCTCGACCACCGCCGCCCCATGGGCCCCGGCCCCAGCCGCCTCTGCCCATGGAACGAAAGACCACCATGATCAACATGGCGAAGATCAAGAACCCCAGGGCGCCACCGCCACCGTAAAAGATGAACGGACCTCCTTAGCCGGTCGTCATGGTTATGAGCCGCCTGCGGGGGCGGGAGCAGAAGGGGCCGCGGCCGTGGCCGCCGGCGCGATGGCGGTGCCGCAGCTGGCGCAGAAGCGCTGGCCGGGACCGGCTTCGGCCCCGCACGAAGGGCAGTGAACGGGCTGGGGGCCCAGGGGCTGGCCGCACTGGGCACAGAACCGGGCCGTCGGGAGGTTGTCCGTACCGCACCCACTGCAGTGGCCGGCCGGGGGAGGTAGGGCCGCCCCACACGACGAACAAAACTTGGCGCCGGCGGTTTGCGACGTGTTGCAGCTGGGGCAGGTGACCATGGCGACCGGAGCGGGAGCTGGTGCCCCCCCGGGCCCTGCGGCGCCGGCACCCGCGGCGAAGCCCGCACCGCCTCCGGCAAAACCGGGCGCCGGAGGTGGCACCGGTCCGGGCTCACCGCCCACGCCCGGGCCGCCTCCGCCTCCGGCCAGTTGCCCGCCCAGGCCGAGGCCGACGGCCATGAAGGCGCCACTGTCGCCGCCTCCGCCCTGAGCCATCCCCTGGCCGGCGCCGAGGGCCATTTCGCCCGCCGCATAACGGTTGAAGCCGCCGGCCAGGCGGCTATAGGCCGTGTCCTTGGCCAGGTTCTTCAGCTGGGCCTCGTCGGCCTCGCTCAAGTTGACGTCGAAGTTGCCCATGCGGACCAGAGCCACGCCGTAAGTCACAAGCTGGTTGTTGGCGGCCGCGATGCACGCCTTTTCCAGGTCCGGCGTGTAGGCCGACAGGCCCAGGATGGGCCAGCCATTGCGGACTATCTGCGTCGTCACCTCGGTGCGCATGACCTTTAGGAGCTGGTCGCTGACCCAGCCCGCCACGCGCTCATTGTTGGTGACGTCGACCGTCCCGACCAGGTTGGTGATGAGCGCCGTGGGGTCTTTTACCTGCAGGGAGTAGTCGCCGAACACCCGCAGGGTGATGATCATCCCCGTCTGGGGGTCCTGGACGTCGTCGATGCGGCCGCCGAAGGTGAACCCGGGGTACTCACGGGTGCCGACGAAGTACAGCTCGGCCCGGTAGGCGTTGCCGCCCGTGGCCGCGTCGATGAACATGCCCAAGAAGGGCAGCTCTTGGGCGTCGATCTGGTGCCGCCCCGGCCCCATCGTCCCGATGACCTGGCCGGTGTTGATGAACAGTGCCAGCTCGTCAGCATTGACGATCGCCCGGGTGAACTTCCTGATCTTCAGGTCGGGCCATTTGAAGACGATCTGGTTTTTCTTGTCGTCGGGTACCGCTATGAACTCACGGCTGAGCAGGGCCATCGGGCGGGGGCCTCCTGTGTCGGTGTCACCCATCAGGGTAGCGCCGTTATTTTCGCCCCGGTCGGCTCTTAGGGAGCGTTCAGGGGAGCTGTTCGACGAAGTGGCGCAACTGGCGCAGGTTGCGGCATTCCCATACGCCGGCACAGTGGGCGCCGTACTGGGCCAGCACCGAGTCCCCGGTGTCCCAGTAGGCCCGGGGCTCGGGGTTGAGCCACCAGACGTTATGGGCGCGCTCGGCGATCTCAGCCATGGCGGAGGGATGTACGGAGTGGTAGTTGTTGCGGGCATCGCCCAGCACCAGCACCGTGGTGCGGCCGGTGACCTCCCGGCCCCAGCGCTGTACGAAGTCGGTCAGGGCGTGGCCGTAATCGGAATGGCCCTCGGTCCAGACCACGTCGGCCTGAGTGTTTATGTTGTGCACGGCCTGGCTGATGTCGTCGGAGCCTTTTAGGAGATCGGTCACTTCGTCGATGCCATCGATGAAAGCCCAGGCGCGAGTGCGCGAAAACTGCGACGACAGGGCGTAAACCAGCTGAAGGGTGAAGCGGGCGAAAGCGGCCACGGAGCCGGATATGTCGGCCAGCGCCCACAGTTCGGGCTTGGAGGGGTGAGGGGACCTGAACACGGGCTCAGCCGGGGCGCCGCCGTTCGACAGGGAGCGGCGCATGGTGGCCCGGAAGTCGAGGCGCCCTTTGCGGCGTTGGCGGCGCTTGCGGGCCAGGTGCACCGCCAGCTTGCGGGCCAAGGGTTGGAGGTTGCGCTGTAGGGCGGCCAGCTCGTCTCGGTCCAGGTGCATGAAGTCGACGTCTTCGGGCAGGGGCCGCCGCAGCGTCCGGGCCACGGCTTGGGCGCCGCGGTCGGCCACGAGCCGGCGGCGGACCTCGGCGTCGACATGATCGCGCAGGGACCCGAAATGGCGCCGGTACTCGTTGGCGAGCAGGAGGCCCTCGAGTTGCCCCGCTTCGGTCGCCGAGCTCACCATCTGGTCGAGGAGCTGGTCGGCCTCAAGTTGGCGCAGGGTCTTGAAAACGTAGTAGCTGCCCCCTACGGGCCGTCCCGCCTCCATGCCGGCGAAGCGGTCGACCGCCGCCCGGGCCAGGGCTGCCATCATCTCGGGGGACCCGTCGACCAGCGCCTGGTAGGCGAGCTCGGCCAGTTCGCGGGCGGTGAGGTCCTCGGTCCCGGCTCCTGGCCCGTCCGCGCTCAGCCCGTCGAACAGTGCCTGCGGACCGGCCGGCTGCAGGGAGAAATACAGCTCGAACATGGTGTCGAAGACCTGGCGGTGGCCGTCCTGCTTCACCAGCGCGGCCGCCAGGCCGGCCTTGAGGGCGGTGCGGTCCTCCAGGGGAAGATGGCGAAAAGCTTCGGTGGCGTCGACCACTTCTGTGGTGCTGATGGGTATGCCTGCCGCCCGCAGCTCGGCCACGAAGCCGGAGAACCTGTCCAACAGACCACCGGCCAGCTGTGCCTCGGCGCTCATGGGGGCGAGGCCACCAGCTCCTTGGCGGCGCGCTCGATGTCGGAGCGGTGCTTCAACAGCACGTTGAGCGTCTCCCGGGCGGTGGCGGCATCGAGGTGAGAGACACTGAGCAGCACGAGCGTGCGGGCCCAGTCGAGGGTCTCGGACACCGACGGGGCCTTTTTGAGCTCCAACGAGCGGATGAGCTCGACCGTGCGCACGACCTGGTCGGCCAAAGACGCCTCGATCCCGGGCACCTTGGCGAGGACGATCTCGCGTTCGCGCTCGGGTGGGGGGTAATCGAGATGGAGGAACAGACAGCGACGCTTCAATGCCTCGGACAGCTCGCGCGTGTTGTTGGAAGTGAGGAAAACCAACGGGATCTGTTTCGCTTTGACCGTGCCCATCTCCGGTACTGACACCTGGTAATCGGACAGGACCTCCAGGAGCAGCGCTTCGGTCTCGACCTCGACCCGGTCGACCTCGTCTATGAGGAGCACGACCGGGTCGGTGGCCCGGATCGCTTCCAGCAAGGGCCGGGGCATCAAGAACGGTTCAGAAAAGATGTCTTCTTCCAGCTCCTCCCAGGTCTCTTCCTGTCTGGTCACCTGTTCGGCCTGGATGCGCAGGAGCTGCTTTTTGTAGTTCCACTCGTACAACGCCTTTGACTCGTCGAGGCCCTCATAGCACTGCAGACGGATGAGCCGGGCTCCCGTCATCTCTGCCACCGACTTGGCGAGCTGGGTCTTCCCCGTCCCCGCCGGGCCTTCGACCAGGACGGGCTTGCCCAAGCGGTCGCCGAGAAAAGTCACCGCAGCGGTGCTCTCGTCGGCCAGGTAGCCCACGCCCCGGAGCAGTTCGTTTACGGCCCCGGGGCTCTCGAACCTCGGCGTCAAGCTCTTACCTGGCCGCTACCCGTGACGATGTACTTCGTCGTCGTGAGCTCCCGCAGCCCCATCGGCCCCCGGGCGTGCAATTTCTGAGTGCTGATACCGATCTCGGCCCCGAAGCCGAACTGCTCGCCGTCGGTAAAGCGGGTGGACGCGTTCACCACGACGGCGGCGGCGTCGACCTCGCGGGTGAAGCGCTGTGCGGACACCAGGTCAGCGGTGACGATGGCCTCGGTATGACCCGAACTGTACCGCTGGACATGGGCTATGGCCGCGTCCAGGTCGTCCACCACGCGGACGCTGAGGATGAGGTCCAGGTACTCCTTTCCCCAGTCCTCTTCGCCGGCAGGCTCCATCGTCGGCACCAGGTCGCGGGCGGTCTCGTCGCCCACCAGACGGACGCCCGGGAGGGCCCCCGCCGCGGCGGGGAGGAACTTGGAGGCGACGTCGCGGTGGACGACCAGCGATTCGGTGGCGTTGCACACGCTCGGGCGCTGCGTCTTGCCGTTCACGAGCAGGGCAAGAGCCATGTCGAGGTCGGCCGTGGCATCGACGTACAGGTGGCAGTTGCCGTCCCCGTCGATCACATAGGGGACGGTGGCGTTGTCGAGCACGGCCTGGATGAGCGACGGCCCGCCCCGCGGGATCAGGCAGTCGATGAGCCCCCGCAGGCGCATGAACTCCCGGGCCGACTCGTAGCTCGTGTCTTCCACGAGTACCAGGCAATCTTCGGGGAGCCCGGCCCGGGCGAAGCCTTCCCGCAGCGCTGCCGCCACGGCCTGGTTCGAGGCCAGGGCGCCCGAGCTCCCGCGCAGGAAGGCGGCGTTGCCGGACTTGAGGCACAGCCCGGCCGCGTCGCTGGTGACGTTGGGCCGGTTCTCGTAGATGATGGCGACGACGCCCAGGGGCACCCTCACCTTTTCGATGCGCAGGCCGTTGGGGCGTACCCATCCTTCGACCACCTCGCCGACCGGGTCGGCCAGGCCGGCCACCTGGCGCAGGCCCCCGGCCATGGCGGCGACCCGGGCCTCGGACAGACGGAGCCTGTCGATGACGGCGGGGGGGACGCCGCCGTCATCGGCTCGTCCCACGTCGGACGCATTGGCGCTGAGGATCTCGGGCGTGCGCTCGACGAGAAGGTCGGCGGCGGCGTTGAGCGCGGCATCCTTTGTGCGCGACGATGCCAGCGCCAGGGCCCGGCTGGCCTGCTTGGCCCGCCGGCCCAGCTCTGGGAGCGAAGTCCCCGGGAGCGAAGTCATGGTCAACGCTACCTCCCGGCCCTGCTCAGGCACCGGGGCTTTTCCAAGGCGGGCGCCCACCGCTTCTCAGCCCCGCCACCAGCTCTACGCGGCGCCACAGCGGGCCCGTACCTAGTCTTCGCCTGCTAATCCAGTCCCGGGACCGGGTTGAGGTCCACGGTCGTCCAGGAGTGCAGAGTCTTGAGGTAGTTGGCCCGTTCGAAGGCGCCGGCGTCGCCCGAGGTCGCCTGGGACACCGACCCGCGCAGTTCCGAAACCGAGGTGTACTCACGGTCGGCCAACCAGCGGCGCAGTTCGGACTCGACGGCGGTGACGTGGGCCGGTCCCGACCGCAGGATGGCCGATGTCATCATGGCCACGTCGGCGCCGACCGCCAGTGCTTTTACGACGTCGGCCCCGGTGTGGATGCCCGACGTCGCCGCCAGGGACGGCCCCGCTCCCAGCTGGGGCCGCAGGACGGCGATCCAGCGCATGGGCAGGCGCAGCTCCCAGCTGCGTGACAGTTCGACCCGAGGCACCACGTCCATGGTGTCCAGGTCCAGGTCGGGCTGGTAGAAGCGGTTGAACAAGACCAGGCCGGCGGCCCCCGCGGCCAGTACCCGGGCGGCGAAGCTGGCCATGGACGAGTAATAAGGGGACAACTTGACGGCTACCGGCAGCGAGACGCCGGCGCACACGCTGCTCACCAGGGCCAGGTCGATCTGTTCGACCTGGGCCGCGTTGAGCCCGGGGTCCGTGGGTACCCGGTACACATTGAGCTCGAGCGCATCGGCTCCGGCGTCGGCCAGGAGCTTGGCGTAGCGGGACCAGCCGCCTATGGACGACGCGTTGAGGCTGGCGATGACAGGCACATCGACGGCCTTCTTGGTCTGCTCGAGCAGCTCGAGGTAGAGGTCGGCGGCGGTGCTGAAGGTGGGCGTGTCCGGGAAGTAGTCGAGAGCCTCGGCGAAGTGCTCACTGCCGGCTTCCAGAGCGAAGGCCAGCCCGACCTCCTCGGCCACGATCTCCTCTTCGAACAGCGACGGGAGCACAATAGCCCCCACCCCGGCGGCGGCTAGGGCCTTGGACCCGTCGACCTCCCGGGTGACGGGGCTGGCCGAGGCCACGATCGGTGACGACAACCTCAGGCCCAGATAGGTCGTCGTCAGGTCAACTGCACCCGGTCCTGCCATTATTTGACCTCCTCGTCGTAGCGGTAGCCAGCGTCCGAACCGACCTCAGGCTCAACGTCCGACCCGGGTACGGTCCGCTGCATGGCGGCCAGCTGTTCGTAATAGCGCCACCGTTCGGTGACGTCGGCTTGGGCCAGGGTGGCCAGCCGGGCGGCGTGCTCGGGGTGCGTGCGGGCCAACGTGGCGTAGCGGGCCTCGGTGGCGGTGAAGTCGGCCAGCCTCACCGTCGGCGCCTTGGAGTCCAGCTTGAAGGGGTGGCCGGCCTCGGCGTCCGAGGGGTGGAACCGGTACAGGGGCCAGTAGCCGGACTGCACTGCGTCCTTTTGGTGGCTCATTGACTTGGACATGTCGATGCCGTGGGCAATGCAGGTCGAATAAGCGATCACGAGCGAAGTGCCGGGGTAGGCCTCGGCTTCGAGCAGCGCCTTGGTGGCCTGCAGGTCGTTGGCTCCCATGGAGATCTGGGCCACGTACACGTTGCCATAGGCACGGGCCACCGCCCCCAGGTCCTTTTTGGCCGACTCTTTCCCGGCGGCGGCGAACTTGGCCATGGCGCCCCGTTGGGTGGCTTTGGATGCCTGCCCACCGGTGTTGGAGTAGACCTCGGTGTCGAGGACCAGGATGTTCACGTTGCGCCCGGACGACAGCACATGGTCGAGGCCACCGAAACCGATGTCATAAGCCCAACCGTCGCCACCGATGATCCACACGCTTTTGCGGACCAGGGCGCCGGTCAGGGGGATGAGCTGGCGGGCCAGGGAGGCGACGGCGCCATCGCTGCCCGCCGCCAGCCGACGGAGCTGCTCGTCGAGCTCGGCCACCCGGGCGCGCTGGGCGAAAATGGCCTCCTCCTCGTCCTGGCCGGTCTCGTCGGCCTCCAGGACCGAGGCGGCCAGACCGGCCCCGACCGCTCCGGCGAGCGATACGAGCAGGAGCCGGGCCCGACGTTGCTGGGCCTCGAGGCCGAGGCGGATGCCCAGGCCGAACTCGGCGTTGTCCTCGAACAACGAGTTGCCCCACGCCGGGCCACGGCCGTCGGCGTTCTGGGACCAGGGCGTCGTGGGCAGGTTGCCGCCGTAGATGGACGAGCACCCGGTGGCGTTGGCCACGAGCATGCGGTCGCCGAAGAGCTGGCTGGCCAGCTTCAGGTAAGGGGTCTCACCGCACCCCGAGCAGGCTCCGGAGAACTCGAACAGCGGCTGGAGGACCTGGGCACCTTTCACCGAGTCGTGGGGGAGCAGAGAACGGTCCAGTTCGGGGATGGACTCGAAGAAGTCCCAGCGCTCGCGCTCGCGGTCCCGGTGCAGGGGCGCCGGCTCCATGTTGATCGACTTGTGCTTGACCTCGGTCTTGGACTTGGCCGGGCACACGTCGACGCAGACCCCGCATCCGGTGCAGTCGTCGGGGGCTACCTGGATGGTCATGAAGTGGTCGGCCAGGTCCTTGGACCGGAAGGCCTTGGACAAAAAGCCCTCTGGCGCACCCTGTAGCGCCTCGGCCGGGTAGACCTTCATACGGATTGTGGCGTGAGGACAGACAATGGCGCACTTGCCGCAGTCGATGCAGATGTCCGGGTCCCAAAGCGGCATCTCCACCGCTATGTCGCGCTTTTCGTAGCGGGTCGTGCCGGAGGGGAAGCGCCCGTCCGCAGGCATGGAGGAGACGGGGAGAAGGTCACCCTGGCCGTCCATGATCATAGAAGTCACTTTGCGGACGAAGTCAGGTGCCGACTCGGGAACCGGGACGCCGATCGAGCCACCGGGCGAGGCTTCCGTGGGGATCTCCACCTCGGCGAGGTTGGCCAAAGCGGCATCGATGGCGGCGAAGTTCCGCTCAACCACGGTGCGGCCGCGCTTGCCGTAGGCCTTTTCCACCGACGCCTTGACCTCTGCAACCGCCACGTCGGCGGGGAGAACTCCCGACAGGGCGAAAAAGCACGGCTGCATGACGGTGTTGATC
>CAYZVQ010000118.1:0-13561 GCA_964481925.1 uncultured Acidimicrobiaceae bacterium | reverse complement strand
CGTGGACAGTATCCAGCATTACTATCAGTTTGACAACTTCTATGGAAATAGTCAAGATTGAGGTAGGCGGGCTGCCGCGGGCAGGAGCAGGCCCCCCCTTACCTACGCCTGCCCGCAGCGCCAGGGCTGGCAGCCCTGCGAGACGCAAGAGGCCCTAGGACGTGGACGATGGGGACGTTCTGCTCACCCGGCCTCACGAAGATGCCGGAGACGGACAGTGACCAGTTTTTCGACCAGTTCGTCGGGCAGCACTTGGTCGATCGGGAAGCGTAGGGCGCCCTTGGACATCGAATAACCGTCCAGGTCCTTGCCAAGCTCGTGAAGGACCGACCCGCTGTGAGGCAGGTAGCTAAGGTGGTTCTTGAAGGCGGCGAAACCGGCGACGACCTTTCCATTGACCCGGAAGGCGGGCATGCCGTAGGAGATGCACTGCTCGGCTTCGGGGACCACCCTAAGGACCGAGTCGCGCAGTTTCTGCAAGGTAGCGCGCTTCGGCTCCTCTATTTCCGCCAGGTAGCGGTCCACTTCCTCGGCTGACACCTCGGCCTCCCTTTCTTCAGCGCTCTGAGCGCTCTTGGCTTATCACCAGCTCGGCCCGGTAGGCCTCGAGCCGTTGCACGAGCTCGTGGGGGCGACCGAGGGCGGGCAGGTGACCACCGTCCATCTCATCGGGCACGATGCCCAGGCGCTCTCGCACGACCCGGCGCTGGAACTCGAGAGGGAAAAAGCGGTCGTCCCGGCACGCCAGAGAACGTGTCGGCACGTCGGGCCAGGCGGGCAGCGGCCAGGGCTTTTGGAACGGGCCCTGCGACTGGTCCCGGGTGTGACGGCCCGCCTCGGCCGCCAGCTCCGCGGTCAGGTCGTGACAGAAGACCTCGACGGGGTCGAACGGTTCAGGAAATACGTGCCCGGTGTTGGCCCACCATTCCCCCGGTGTTTCCCCGGGCCGTGGCACCATGGCCGCCACCAAGACCATCAGCTCGACGGGGGCCCGCGCCGCCACCAGAGGCGCGGTGAACCCGGCCAGCGACTGGGCGACCAGGACCACCTGGGAGCGGCCGCCGATGGCATCGACTATGACGTCCGCGTACTCGCAGAGCCCGGCGGCGTCATCGTCGCAGGGCAGGTCCGGAGCCACGACGTAGTGGCCGAACGCTTCCAGCTCGGGTTTCACCAGGTGCCAGTACCACGAGCTTGTCCCCGCGCCATGGACCAGTGCGTAGGTCGCCATCGGTAGGTGAGACGCTAGAGGGCGCCTCCACTCATCGACAACCAACCCACTTTGCCCTCTTCACCGACCGACCGTGGACGGGGCCAGGTCCTGGCAAGCTGGAGCGGTGGCCGCCGTACCCGAAGCTCATGGCCGCAACGGCATGAACGGCCTTGACCCCGCCCTGGGGACGGCCGAGAACTACCGGCGCTTTGCCATGCACGAGGCTGCCGGCCGGTCGCCCGCTTACGAGCGCCTGGCCTACGCCGTGGCCGAGGACGACCTCGTCCTGTCGTTCCTGGAGGACATGCCGGCGCCCAAACGCCAACCAAACCTCGTCTTCGCGGCCGCCCGCTACATCCTCGGGTCACCGCCGGGCCCCGCCTCCTTGCGCTCATTGGTCACCGACATGCCGGCCAAGCTGGCCGCAGTCCTGCGGGCGCGGCGTACTCAGACCAACGAGGCGGCCCGCTGCGCACTTTTTCTGCCCGTGCTCGCCGCCCTGCCCCAGCCCCTGGCCCTGCTCGAGGTGGGCGCCGCGGCCGGGCTGACCCTCCTGCCCGATATCTACTCCTACGACTATGAGGGCCACCTGGTGACCGGTCTCGACGTCGAGGCCCCGACGTTGTCGTGCCGGGCCCGTGGCCCCGTACCACTGCCCCGCCAGGCCCCCCAGGTCGTATGGCGAGAAGGTATCGACCTCAACCCGCTTGATGTAAACGATGAGGACGACATGGCCTGGCTGTCCTGTCTGGTCTGGCCAGACGAGGCGGGCCGAGCCGAGCGGCTCGAAGCCGCGGTCAAGACCGCCCGCCGGCGTCCGCCCGTCATCCACCGAGGAGACCTGCTGGACGACCTCGCCCCGGTTGCCGCTCGCTCTCCCCATGGCGCCACGCTGGTCGTCTACCACTCGGGGGTGCTCGCCTATGTTGACGAGGCCAAGCGACGAGCCTTCGGGGCGGCCGTGGCGAGCCTGGGCGCAGTCTGGCTTTCCAACGAAGCGGCGGTGGTCCTGCCCGACGTAGCAACGGGGTTATCTCCGGGTGATTTCGTCCTCGTCCGCGACGGTACCGAGCTTGTCGCCCGCTCCGACCCGCACGCGACGTGGATGGAGTGGTTGGCCCGCTAAAGCCCGGCTTGGTTTGCTGAAAAAGTACTGAAGGCAGCGGACCTCGGCCCATGACGCGCCAACGTAATTGATATCCGGTCAGGTAACTTTTAGTTAGATGACTGTCGCCATGGTCCTGCCGGCCCTCGCAACCGACCGTTTGGTTATCAACCGGCGGCGGTGGCTGGCCGACGGGAAATAGGGAGACAACAGCGGAGGCAAGGACATGCACACCCTGATAATTGAGCACGAAGACCTCAGGGAAGTGTTTTTCTGCAGCGGTTGACGATTATGACACAAATGCCAGCCGCATCTACATCCGTGCGCACAAGGTTGCCGGCGCCACCTCATCCGCGTCCAGTCCGTCCTATTCGTGCCGTCAAAACTCTCGCGGTTTCAGTTCTAATTGCCCCACTGCTGGGCCTGGGCGGCCTCGGGCTCAACACGTTCGCCATGCCTGGTTCGGCCCGGGCCGCGGCCGCGGTGGCACAGAGCACTAAGCCCGGGGCCGTCGGGAGCGCCTCGCCCGGCAAAAGCACGGGGACGGACGCCACCACACCCTCGGCGCGGGTGCCCCCGTCGGCAAACGGCGAGATCGTTATAGTGCCCAGGCACCTCGGCACGATAAGCAAGTACCTTTTCGGTGCCAACCTGCTCTGGGCCGATGACGCCGAGGGTGCTTTCGACGCCGCCGACGGATCTTTCTACCCCGGTTTGGTACGCATACTCCGCAGCCTGGACGTGACAGCGCTGCGTTACCCGGGTGGCACGACGTCCGACAATTTCAACTGGGAGCTGGCGATCGGCCCCCAGCCAGACCGTCGCGCCAACGAGCCCTACGGCATGCAGGCCGCCCAGCTCTCGAGCATCTGCTGCGTGCTCGACGGGCCGCAGCACTCGACCGTTGGGCCGGACGAGTTCGGGCGGCTCCTCGACCAGACCGGTGCCGTGGGCACTATCACCGTCAACTTCGCCACCGGCACGGCCCCGGAGGCGGCCGACTTCGTTGCCTATATGACGACGCCGCAGAGCGCCCACCCGTCCTCCAACCCCGACGAGCCCAGCTACTGGGCCGCCCTGCGGGCCAGGAACGGTCACCCGGCCCCGTACGACGTGCCCTACTGGGAGGTGGGCAACGAGCAGCTGTTCCCCGGCCAGTACGGGTGGCGCTCAGGTCGGGTCGTGAGCCTCGGTCGCCACCTCGCACTGTGCCCACCAAGCGAGGTGGCGACCTGCCTGTACGCCTTCGGCGGCACCACTTCTTTTTCGGGCCAAAGGGTTGGGACCTTTGCTGACGAGCTCTCGTCCGCTTCCTACTCGACAGGGGCGGCGGACCAGAAGTTTTATGTCTACTTCCCCCCCGTCATCCCCGGTACGGCCGAGGTGTACGTGGGCGGCCGGCGCTGGAGCGAGGTTGACCGGCTGGCCACTGCGAGCCCGAGGGCGCGTGTCTATACCCTGGATCCGTCCAGCGGGGCGGTCGAGTTCGGTGACGGCACCCATGGGGAGGTCCCACCGGCGGGGGCAGAGATAACTGCCAGCTACCAGTCAGGCCCGCACGGGGGTTTCGTCCAGTTCTACCACGCCATGAAGCGGATGAACCCGGACATAAGCGTTTGTGAGAGCGAAGAAAACGACGTTGCCTTCCTTCGGCTCATGGGCCAGAAGTACCCGTACGACTGTGTGGAGCTCCACGAGTACGCCCGGCCGGCGAACTTCGCCGAACCCCTGCTGCAGTACGAAGAGGGCCTGATGGCCTCTCCGGCGAGCCAAGGGGCACAACTCGCCGGTTTGCAGAGCAAAATCCGTTGCTACGCAGGCCGGAACGTCCCGGTGCTGATAACCGAGTACGGCCAACTGGTGGCGCCGGTGCCGACCACTGACCCGGACTTCAACCTCTCTTTAGACGAAGGGCTGTTGGTCGGGGCTCAGCTGACCGAGTGGATCAACCACGGTGTGCCCGTGGCCGAGAAGTACCTCGCCGACTCCGACCCCTTCCTACCGGCCGGCCTCACCCGGGCGTTCGGCACCGATGACGCCTTCGGGAAAAGTGTGCCCGGTGGCAACAAGACAATTATCGACGCCGCGCTCAGCTTCGGCAAAGCCATGGTCGAAACCGGACTTAGTCCCGACAATGCCATAGTTGTGCACACGGGCCGGCAGTTTGTAGCGGAGCCGGCCGGGGAAGTGCTCGGTCTTATGAGCTACCTCGGCGACGGGGAGCGGCTCGGCCTGAGGATGGTGCACGACCCTCAGATGGGCCGGCCCGAGAAGGCACCGGAGCTTTGGGCTATTGCCGCCGTCTCACCGGCCGGCCGGCTCGACCTCCTTGTCATCAATGCCAACCCAGTCCGCTCCCTCCGAGAAAGGATCCTCGTAGGCACTCGCGGGCACCCGGGAAGGTTGAGGGCCTATTTGCTCGACGGCCCGAGCCCCGTCGCCTTCAACACCAGCTCACGTCCTGAACTAGTGCGGGTGACGGCGTCGACCATAGACCTTGGCCGCGGGGACCTCCTTTGGCGGTTCCCCGCCCACTCGGTGACCTTGCTCCAATGGCAAACTGGCCGCAGTGCCCAGCGGCAGCCTTTATGAGATCCTGAGCGTCGCACCTGACGCGGGCGCCCAGGAGCTGCGGGCCGCCTTCCGCCGGCTGAGCAAGAAGGTGCACCCCGACGCGGGCGGGTCCGACGCCCTCTTCGCGCAGGTGAAAGACGCCTATGACGTCCTGTCCGACCCGGCCCGCCGGGCCGAGTACGACCGGTCGCTGAGGACGACGTTGACCGTCCCCGACGATGAGGCGCAGGTAGTGGTGTACGTCCCGGCCGACGACGCCCGGACCGTGTCCCTCGTCTTTAGCGGCTCGCTCAGCTACGTCAACCACGGCGTCACCATCTCCGGTGCGCTCAGCGTCAAACCACCTTCAGGAGCGGTCGTCTCGGTGACGGGGACGCTCGCGCTCCCCGGGACCATGGGCGGTACGGCTACCGTGGCCGTGGCCATCGCCAGGGTGGTCGGGGTGGGCGTAGGTATCGTCACCGTCTCCGACCCCGGGGCACAGCTGGAAACCGGGGCCGTCGTGCTCAGCAGCAGCCTCGCCCGGACCGCCGCCGGCCAGATCACCGGCACGGCGTCGGGCATCTCCGGCGTGCGGCCCTACACCCTGCAGTTCGTTCTCTAAGCTAAAGCTCCGTTCTCAACGGAGTTTAGGGGCCAGGAGAATAAGGCCCCCTTCCGGACGTACGATCCCTACCACCGTGCCGAGCCCCATTGCTGAGACGCTCGCGGTGGTGCTCCTCGCCGGCACGCTCGTGTGCGCCGTCCTCAGGCCCCGGGGCTGGCCGGAGGCCGCGTTTTCCGTCCCCGCGGCCGGCTTCCTGCTGGCCTCGGGAGTACTTCCGCTGGGCCAGGCCGGCACTGAGATCCGCAGCCTGGCGCCCACCGTTGGCTTTCTGGCCTGCGTGCTCGTCCTGGCCGACATGTGCGACCGGTACGGCCTGTTCGAAGCGGCTGGGGCATGGATGGCGAAAGGCTCCGGCGGCAGGCCCGTGGCCTTGCTGGCGCTCGTGTTCGGCGTCGCCAGCGTGGTCACCGCCGTGCTCAGCCTCGACGCCACCGTCGTGCTGCTGACCCCGGCCGTGCTGGCGACAGTGGCCAGGCTGCGTCTCCGGGGCAAACCCCACGCCTACGCCTGCACCCACCTTGCGAACTCGGCCTCGCTGCTCCTGCCCGTGTCCAACCTCACCAACCTCCTCGCCTTCAGTGCCAGTGGCCTGTCGTTCGCCCGCTTCGGGGCCATCATGGTGTTGCCTTGGCTGGCCGCGATCGCCGTCGAGTGGGTGGTGCTGCGATGGTTTTTCGCCTCCGACCTGGTTGGTCGGGGCGAGACCAATCCCGGGACGCCCCCTCCCGTGCCTGTCTTCGCAGTCGTGGTGGTGCTGGTAACCCTGGTCGGGTTCTTCGTCACCTCCCTCCTGCACGTGGCCCCCGCCTTCGCCGCTCTCGCCGGGGCCGTCGCCCTCGCGGTGCCGGCCCTGGCCCGTCGCCGGGCCAAGGCCCGCGACCTCGCCCTGGCCCTCGACGTCCCGTTCCTCGCCTTCGTGATATCCCTCGCGCTCGTGGTAAAGGCGGTGTCCCTCCACGGGCTTAGCTCCGTCGTCGCCCGGCTGATGCCTGACCAGGTCTCGCTGTGGTCGCTCCTCGCCGTCGCAACAATGGCGGCTGTCCTGGCCAACGTGATGAACAACCTGCCCGCCGTCCTGCTCCTGTTGCCGGCGGCGGCCGCAGTCGGGCCCGCGGTGGTGCTCGCCGTCCTCATCGGCGTCAATACCGGGCCGAACCTTACCTACGTCGGCTCGCTGGCGACCCTGCTGTGGAGAAGAGCCCTGCGCCAACGGGGCGAGGAGCTGCCCACCTCTGAGTTCCTCCGCCTGGGCGTCGTAACGGTCCCGCCCGTGCTGGTTGTCTCCACCCTGGCCCTATGGGCGTCGTTGAAATTGGTGGGATGATGCAGCCCGTGAAGGCCGTCGTCTGGGTGGTCGAGGGCACCTGGCGCGGGTGCGTCGACGCCGCTGGCCGGCACCTTTCAGCCGATGTGCAAGTCGCCCTGGTTTACGTCGAGCCGTCCGACGTCGATGAAGTCACTGCGGCGGCGACCGCCGGGCTTCTGGGACGCGGTTTTACGAGGCACAGGCCCACGCGCCGCCCCGAGGAAAGCACGGGCCAACGGGCGCTGGAGTTCCTGGTCGCCGCGGCCAAACGGCTCGGGCGCGAGGACGCCGAGCTCATCCACCGTCGGGGAAGGCCCGAGCGCGAAGTCATCGCCGTCCTCGCCCAAGACGTCGACCTCCTCGTGGTGGCGCGCGATGGCGACCGCTCGCGTCTGGGCCCCCACAGCCTGGGCCACGCCACTCGCTTCGTGGTCGACCATGCGCCGTGTTCGGTGTTACTGGTGTGGCCCGACGAACCACCCGGTCTTGAGTCGATGCCCCCGCCGGGCTAGGGCCGTGGTGCGACTAGGGCCCGCCTATACCAGTTGAGCGGTCCCTTTGTGCACTAACCAGGAAAAATCTCAGCCGGTTAGCCAAACGGCGCTAACAGCAAACAGCGCTCGTAACAAAGAGCGCCGGGCGGGACCGCCCCGCCCGGCGCTGGTCAGAGAACCTGTGCGTCAACGTGGGCATCCCGCCCACGGACGGCTGACTAACCCTTCTTGGTCTCCCAGAAAATACGGTCGATCTCGGCGATCTGGCGCAGCAAGTCGTCGGCGACGGCAACATCGGTCGTGTGCTTGGCTTCGCCCGCGGCCTTGGTCGCCTTCCAGAAGAGCTGGTGGAGCTCCGGGTACTTCTCCAGGTGAGGCGGCTTGAAATAGTCGGTCCACAACACCCACAGGTGGTGCTTTACCAGCTCCGCCCTTTGCTCTTTGATGAACAGGGCCCGGGCCCGAAAAACCTCATCGCTCGACGAGTTGTACTTCTCGATGATGGCCTTGACCGAGTCGGCCTCTACCTTGGCCTGGACGGGGTCGTAGATGCCGCAGGGCAGGTCGCAGTGAGCGTAAGCGGTCCGAGGCTCGCTCACCCGATCGGCCAGGACGAGCAATCGCGCCAGCATGGTCATAAAGAGGGCTCCTTTTGTACGTGGTCGGTTGTGATAGAGGTACGTGCGGTGGGACACCGACAAGCCACACGTTATAGCGCCGTGGACAATAATCGAGCAGAACGGCCGGCCGCCGTGGCGGCGACTGTTGCCGTGGCGGCGACTGTTGCCGTAGCCGCTTTCGCGGCCCGCTGGGCCTGGAGCCGGTCGGAGCGGACAGAGGTGTCGGGCGACAGCATGGTGCCGACGCTCCGGCCCGGGGACCGTCTCGTCGTCTGGCGTACCAAGCGGTTCCGACCAGGCGACATAGTCGCGGCCGGCGACCCCCGCCATCCAGCACGGACGGTGCTAAAACGGGCCGCCACCGTCGACCCTGAGTGGATCTTCCTCGTCGGGGACAACGAAATGCACAGCACCGACAGTCGCCACTTCGGGCCGGTCCCGTTGGGCCTCGTCCGAGGAAAGGCGGTCTACCGCTACGCACCGCCGGGAAGGACCGGCCGGCTCCGGCCCAAGGACTAGGACGAAGCCAAAGGGAGGGCCCTAAGGCAGCAGCCACTCCCTCAGGTAGGGGTCCCGCTTCTGCGCCCAGTCCTCGGAGGTGATGGCAAAACGGACGTGGTCCTCCCACACCCCGTTGATCTCGAGGTAGCGCAGGGCAGTCCCCTCATTGCGTAGGCCCAGCTTTTCGGCCACACGCAGGCTGGGACGGTTCCGCGGGATTATCGAGACCTGGAGCCGGTGGAGCATCAGGTCCTCAAAGGCGAAGCGGGCCAGGGCGACGAACGCTTCGGGCGTGTAGCCGTTGCCCGCCATGGCCTCGTCCACCCAGTAGCCCACATAGGCGTTTTGGAACGGTCCCCGTTGCACGGACGAGATGTTTATCTCCCCCGCAAAACGCTCGCCGACGAAAACCCCAAAACCATAACCCGTCCCGAGCTCGCGCTCGCGAAGACGGGCGCTGCAACGAGCAGCGAAGGCTCGCTTGTCGACCGTCGGGTCGGGCTGGCCGGGCACAGCGCAGGGCTCCCACTTGACCAGCCAGTCCCGCGAGCGCGACCGCACCTCACGCCAGGCGTCGAAGTCGGAGGCGGCCAGCGGTCTTAGCAGTACGCGCTTGCCCCGGAGCTCGGGGTAAACCGTCGAGTGTCCCCAGGTCATTGTCGCAGATGCTATCGGGCCGGCCCAGGTCGCTCGGAACGAGCGCGACGCCGGGCCGGCGCCCACGACCCGAGGAGCGTCCAGGCCAAACCGTCCAGGATGTCGGACTCGGAAACGAGGCAGTCCTCGAAGCCGAAATGCGCCATCAGCGTGGCCAGGACCAGGGTGCCGCCCACGATCACGGGCGCCCGGGCCGCCTCGATCCCGGGATGTCTACGGCGTTGGGCCTCCGGTTCGCAGGCCAGGTCGTGCGCGGCCCGCTCAACGGCCTGGCGGGCCAGGCGGTAATGGTGCACGGCGGCACGGTCGTAAGTGGTCAGCCCCTGGTCGTAAGAGGCCAAGGCCGCGACCGTACCGGCCAGCCCGACCAGCGTACGGGCCCCGCTCAGGCCCGGGACGCCCGCCTCCGCCCGCTGGTACTGCTCCGACAACCAGGCCGTGGCCGCTCCCAGCTCGGCGGGGGCGGGGGGGTCGTGGTGCAAGAAACGCTCCGTGACGCGGACGCACCCCAGATCGAGAGAGCAGGCGCCGGCCGGCGCCGGGCCCACCACCAGCTCGGTCGACCCGCCCCCGATGTCCTCCACCAGCCACGGGCCGGTCTCGGCAGGTAGCTCCCGGGTGGCACCGGAGAACGAGAGGGCGGCTTCGTCCTGTCCGCTCAGCAGTTCGAGCTCGGTCCCGATGGCCCTGGCCGCCTCCTCGCAGAACAGGTCCCGGTTGCCGGCGTCCCGCAGAGCGGAGGTCCCCACCATTCGGGCCCTTCGCACGTCAAGGTCGTCCATCACCCGTCGGTAGTCCCGCAGCGCCGTTAGGGCCCTGTCCATGGCCGGCGCCGCCAGCGACCTCGACCGGTCGACGCCCTCGCCGAGGGCGGTGACCTTCATGAGGCGGACGAGGGGCTCCCCGCCCGGCCCGCACACCAGCAGCCGGGTAGAGAACGTCCCGCAATCGACGGCGGCTACGTTAGCCACGCGCCAGCTGGCCGGAGACCCAGCGACCTACAGGGTCGTCGCCGCCGGCCAAGAACCAGGCGTAGTGGGCGTGAAGGCACTTCACGCCCCGTCTCGTCCCCCCCACACCGCCGCTAGGGCGCGGGCCGCCCCACCCCGGCGGGACGGCTGCATCACGTTCGGCCGCGTAACGCCGGTGCGCCTCCTCGAGCTGCTCGGGGTCTACGGCGGCTTCGGCGGCATTGACCCCGCCGGCCGCCTCCAGACGGTCGATGGCCAACCTGGCCTGCCTACCGACAAGCCAGTACCGGGTCGGCATAGGAATACCGTCGTCCAGTAGCGGGGCATTGCGGATGACGACAGGGCCGCCCTGGTCGTCCGACACGACGATTTCGAACGGGCCACGAGGTGGGCGCCCGAGCAGGACGGTAAGGGCCTCGAGGTCCTTAAAGGTGATGCCAGAACTCCAGGGAGGCATACCATGGCGCTCGAGACCGGGCCGGGGCCGCAGCCGGCCGCGGCCTCACGGACGACGGCAGCACCATGAAGGCCTGTTGGCCGGGCGAAACGAGGCCGTACTTCGACCGGGCGATCTTCTCGATAGTGGCATCGCTCCGGAGCGCGGCGCTCTCGGCTGCCAACTTGGTGTTCTCCGCCTGCAGGACGGCGATGGTCTGTTCCTGGCCCACTATGTCCTGCTTTTGAGCGAGGTAGGTCTGGGCCGGGAACGCGAACAGATAGACGGCTCCGCACAAGACCAGCACGGCCAAGCCGAACTTCACGGTCAAGCGCATTCCCGCACCTCAAATGTTGCGACGTAACAAGTCTGGCGAAAACAATCATGACCCGAGCGAATAGCCAGGGTAGCTTAGCCGCCTCGCCCGTAACTGTCACGGAACTGGTCCATGCTCCCCCGCTTTCACCTCGTCCCAGAGGAGGTCCAGTTGGGCCAGCCCCGTGCCGGGGAGGTCCAGCCCCCGCTCCGCGGCGAGGGCCTCCACCGCCTGAAAACGCCGCCGGAACTTTGCCGTGGCTTCGCGCAGCGCCGCCTCCGGGTCCACCTTCACGTGGCGGGCGACGTTGACGGCGGCAAAAAGCAGGTCCCCGAGCTCGTCGCGTACCGGCCCCATGCCCGCGGGAGCCGCCGTGGCGCCAACGACGGCGGAGACCAGCGCGTCCGTGAGCTCGGCCAGCTCCTCGCCCACCTTGTCGAGAGCGCCGCGCACGTCCGCCCAATCGAAGCCGAGCGACGCCGCCTTCCTTTGGACCTTGTGGGCGTAGAGCAGGGCCGGGAGGTTGCGGGGCACGTCGTCCATGACACTGGCCCGCCCTTTCTCCTGCTTTTTGATCAGTTCCCAGTTCCTAAGGACATCGTCGGGCGTCTTGGCCACCACGTCGCCGAAGACATGGGGGTGGCGGCCCACGAGCTTGTCGTGGACGTTCCTGGCCACATCACCGAGGGCGAACTGGCCCTGCTCGGCCGCCAGGACCGAATGGAACACGACCTGGAACAGGACGTCGCCCAGTTCCTCCTCCAGGTGCTGGTACCCGGCTCCATCCGGGCCGAGCTCCTCGATGGCCTCCAACGCCTCATAAGACTCTTCGAGCAGGTAGCGGGTGAGGCTCTGATGGGTCTGCTCACGGTCCCACGGGCATCGTGCTCTCAGGGCTCGGACCAGCTCCTCCAGGCGTACCAGTTCAGAGGCGAACGGGTCGGCTAGGGCGCCCAACCACAAGCTGGTCAGGTGGTCCGGCTCTACGTCGCGGTCAAGGTCGTCCCAGGCGACACGGCGGACAGACTCATCAGGGAGCCCCAGGTGTTGAAGGACCGTGACCTCGAAGCCGCCTGCTCTCCCGGGGCTGCTGGTCAGGCCGGGCACCAGGCCCTGCTGGTCGAGCACGGAGCCGATGGCCAGCTTCACCTCTGACAGCACGGCGAGCGAATCGCACTGGCCCACGAGCAAGGGGCCTCGTGACCCAGCGGCTTCGGCGGCAAAGCGGTGCCCGTCCACCAGGCGGGCCCCGGCGGCCAGAGGGTCGACACCTAGGCGCGAAAAAGCCACGTCGACAAACGAGACCCCCGGCAACACGACAGCCCTCACCCGGGGATCGGCCCTCAGCAGTTCGACGCTGCGCTCGGCCACCACCGGAGAACCCGGGACGGCGTAAATGATGCGCTTTTCCTTGGCCGCGGAGGCAGCCAGGGCCTCGACGATGCCGGCATAGACCTCTTGCATACTGGCGGCGGACTCGTAGAGATAGTCGTAGCTCGAGGCTCCGGGCACGGCGCCGGCCGAGGGGTGCCGGGAGGTCCGCAGCCACCGGACGGGGGTGGCGGCGATGGCGGCCAGCGCCTCGGAGGTCATGAGGCCCGGCCGGCCCGGCCCGAGCCCGACCACGGTAACCTCGCCCGGGGCGACCACGCGGCTAGGAGGGCGCAGCCGCGCCGGCAGGCCACACCTGGGGCAGATAGGGCGCCGGCAGAGCCGTCGTCCAGGACCCGTACAACGGGTTTACCTGCACTTTGGCTGTCTTGAGCACTTTGATCAGGCTCCTGTCCGTGCCCTCGCCTACGACGGGCCAGGCCGGGGTCTGGCCACCCGACTGCGAGGCCACGACCTCGATATCAGCCGCCGTCTGGTCATCGAAGGGGACCGAGGCCCGCGAGCGCACCTGTACCACCTGGTAGCCGTAGCTCTCCGGGAGGGCGACGGCCTGGCCGGCCTTTAGGGCGCCGACCTCGTTGCGGAAGCTGGGGGCCTGCTCGATGAGCCGCTCGGGGCTGAGGCAATAGAGCGCCCCGCTGGTCACTTGAGGCCCCGACGACAACGGCAGCGTGCCACTGAGCTCGCCGGCGATCTCGTCGGCCTGCTTGCGACTGGCGGCCATGTCGACGCTGCCTCCCGGGCCACCAACGGTCACGTCCACCGTCCGTAGGCATACCTCGGTCCAGAAATAAGAGGAGTCGTCCTTGTACAGCTCGTGGTCCCCGGCCATGTCGGAGGACTTCGGCTCGACAAGAGCGTGCTCGGCGTCTTGCTCGGCCACCTCCGAGCGCAGCGCAGCCGGGAGCTGTTGCCACACCTGGGGGCTGGCGGCGTACTCGCTCGCCCATGCCGTCGCCACCTCGAGGCCGGACGGGGCCTCGCCCCGGCGCTCGAGGTACTGGTGAAGGGCCGAGGCCGTGACCAGCAGGCTGAGCCGCCCGGTCGTCCACACGAGGCCGAAGTCGCCGGGGCCGGAGCCGGTGCCTTGGACGCTAAAAGCGGGTTGTTGCTGGCCCTGGGACGCCGCCTCCTGTGACTCCTCGGCACTGGCTGCGGCGAAGGGGCAACTAGAATAGTATTGGGCAAAGTTTCTGTTCGCCGTGCCGGAGAGCGACCGAGTGCAACCGCAGCGTGCGACACCGATCGAAGTAGCGGCTCAGGAGCTCCCTGACCTCCTCGGGGTCTCGATGCTCTGACAGCGTCGTGAAGCCGACCAGATCCGCGAACAGCACCGACACCAGACGCCGTTCGGATACCGGCGCCGGCT